>CAYNMZ010000055.1:0-12226 GCA_964398505.1 uncultured Spirochaetia bacterium | reverse complement strand
CCATGCAGCGTCGCGGTCAGAAGGGTCAACAAAGAAAAGGTCAAAAGCATTCGCTGCCCCGTTCTCAATGTTAAGCATGTAATTCGTCATATTGTCAACATGCGAGTCGCATCCTGACTGTGTTGAGCTGTTTACATCAGTGACAAACACGTCCGAGCCTGTTGCCCAATGCGTATAGTGATGCGCTATAAGCGCCTTGTTCGGCGCATATGTGTCGCGCAGCCTTTTAATGCCGAGGCTCCAGCCCTGGAGCGAGTCAGGCAGCCCGTTTATTTCAGTGACACCGCTGGCCCCGGACACCGAACCCACGAGCACTGAGCCCGTGGATGTCGGGTTAATGTTTGCCTGCCTCCAGAAACCTATGCCGTCAGGCTCAAAATGCACTATTACTTTTTTTGTAGAGTTCGCGTTTATTACCTGGAAAAGCGTCTTTAAATCGCGCCAGTATCCTGTCATATTGGTTGAATTCTGGAACCAGGCCCTTGAGCCGTACGAATAGTAATATGTAAATACCTGTATCTGGCCCCTCGCTTCCCAGTATTTCAATTCATCAACTGCCCACTGGCCTGTAGGCGAAGACCAGGTAGCCCAGCCAGGCACAAGGTACTGGTAAGAGTAATCCCAGCATGTGGTCCCCTGTCCGTCTTTCCACCTGTTTGGCATATCAGGCGCATAAGGGTCCTGCTTATCAGCGCAGCCAAAACCATAAATGGTCGGCAAGCCTGCGGGCACTGAACCTGCATATGGGAATATTAAGGAAGCAAAAAGCGCTGTCGCAAGCGCCATGATAGTAAATCGTTTAATCATTTTTTCCTCCAATATGTTCCTTTTATTATTACTTGTTTTTTTATGACTTTGAAATAATTAGACAACGCTTAAACGGTTAAGTTTCGCAAAAATTATAGCATAACTTCCATGTTTTGCAAGTGGTTTTCATGATGCAAAACAATAATATGCCATGTTTATATGGGTTATTAAAGATTTTTACCTTAAAATGTTAAAAAGTCTTATACCTGAAACTGCTTTTTGCCCGTCAGCAGACTTCAATTCAGCTTTCATGAAATACAGGCCGTTTGAGTTTATTGCCATTTCAGACAACTGCACATAATGGAGCAATACTCCGCCCGAACCGCCGGAAGCCGTAACTTCCCTGTCATATATTTTCCGGAAGCCAAGGGAATAAATACTGACTTTTGCAGTATCAGCTTTTCCCTCAAAGGTAAGCGCGATATTGAAACCTCCGGAGTTCTTCATAACAGGGCACGGGTAAATATTAGCTCCCGTCACAAGCAAAGCAGGCTCAGTTAAGCGCGGAGTCGGTGTAACTGTTATGGTCGCAGTAACCGTCGCTGTCGGAGGCGTGCCTGTAATCGTCGCTGTTGCTGTCGCGGTATGCGTTGCTTTGCAGGAAGCATACGCTGTAATTTCATCCCTTGTCAGCACATAAGCGCTGTTATAAACCGACTGCACGTGAGAGAGCGAATTCTGAGCGGGATTGTTCTCAAACCCGTTCCATGTCATGAACCATGACCAGTATGCCTGCTGTGACTGCAAAAGAGACGGGTCAGGTATGGTTCCGTTCTCTGTCATGGCCACCATCTTCGCTCCGTTGAAAAGGCTCACTATATTGTAGAACATGGCGGTTGAAGGGCTGTAATTGTTACCGTCAAGGTAAATATCAGCGCCCAGCACGTCCACATACTCATCACCCGGGTACCAGTTCACCGATTCCGCATTATCCTGCGTCGTCCAAACCCATATCAGGTTATTCAATCCGTGATGATTTGTAAGCCTGTCGTAAAGGAGCCAGTAGAGCTGCTTGCATGCCTGCGGACCCTTTGCTCCCCACCAGAACCAGCCGCCCTGCGCCTCGTGAAGCGGCCGCCACAATACAGGCACGTTCGCGTCACGCAGTTTTTTCAGCTGTACCGCTATGGCGTCTATGTCGCGTATTATTAAATTGTAGTCCTCTGAGCCGGGATTGTTCATCGCGTATTCCACGTCAAATGTGGTCGCATGCGTGTAAAAACCCCTCCACCACTCATGGTCGGGAGTGTCAAGCAGGTCCTTGGGCGCGTTCCAGTGCCACTGGAACTGCACTATGCCGTTTTGCGCTGCCCATGCTGTCGCGCTTTCCGCCTCATAACATACAGCGCCCCTTTCCACCCTTGACGGCGAGTAATCCATCATGTCAAAGCCGCATATGGCCGGATACCTGGAAGTCGCTGTGTTAACCCAGGCGCAGTCCGCAAGAGTGTCCTGGCCTGATATTATCTTTTTCCCGTAATTGTCAGCCAAAAAAGACATAAGGCACTGCGTCGCGGCAGATGAATTTGTGTTTACGAGGCTGTCGGCCGCGCTGACAGTAGGAAGCGAAGCAGCCTCAACCCCGAACCAGTCCAGCTCAAAATATCCCCATTCTTTTACTACCTTAAGCGTATTATTTCCTGCGTTTAAAGGCACAAGCCCAGCTTCAACCTGCGCAAAAACAGCGGATTCGGGGAATAAAACAGAGGCCTGAAAAAGGTTATTCGCGTAAAGAGCGTTGTTTTTCGGGCCATATGGCGAGGCATAACCGATGGTTATCTTATACATGCCCGCGGAAGGAACATTCACAGTGACACTGCAGGAGTCATTGTCCGCGTCAAAACCCGTGACATAACCCGTGCCCTGGTAACCCGCATGTGTTGTATCCGCATATGTGCCGCTTAAAACGCCGCTTTCTGCCTGGTATATGACAGCAGCTGCCCTGGCGCTTGCACAAAACATGACCAGCACTGTCATAAATACGTATTTTTTCATGTTTTTATTATAACACAAGGCCTTATATTTGAATAAAAAAAGCAGAACCGTCGTCACGGCCCTGCTTTCCTGTATTCCACTTAATACCATAAGCTTTTGACTTGCTGTCATTCTCCCTTTATTATCTTCACTTCCGCGATCATAAGGTCAAAAGCCTGGTTATTCCCGACCGCACTAAAGCCGGTTTGCCACTGTATAGCGTCAAGTGCCGTCATTGCCTGCTGTGCGGAGCATTTGTACTTGGCAGCCGGCACAGATCCTCCTCCGCCTGTATATGTATCGGTATAGGAGGGAGCGGCGCCGGGAACACAAATGGTCTCATCGCCCCGCTGTCCGCAGGCAGTCTGGCCCCAGCCGCTTTCAGGCGCAAACTCAGAGAACGCTTTGTCAAACTTCTGCCATGTGTTAGTAGCCGTAAAAGAAGCTACGGGCACATTATCGCCTTCGCCCATAACGCATGGCCCTGACCCGACGACAGCCTGTGTCCCGAGTTTTACTTTCCACGGGGTATTTGCGCTCACAGATGGCCCGTTCTTGTACCAGAAAACAAGCCTTTCATACTTACGGGCCGCGGCGTTCACAGGAACTTTTTTCCCATTGTCCACTTCCAAAAGGTTCGCTCCAAAACCCGCAAACCCCCACGGGTATCCCGTATTTGCGTCCTGATTTAAAGCTGACCTGTTTACCACGCCTGATACCCGGGCGTAATAATCGGAAGCGACGCCTGAAGGCTTTTCCGAAGGCGAAACGTACGCGCTCATGACAAACTGGGGCGCTATCCCGTAACCGTATTTAATATTCGCGTTTTCGGACATTGGCCATACAGTTGAGCTTCCGCAGTTTCCCGGAAGATTATTTATTGACGCTGTCAGGTCGTCAAAAGTGTACCAGTACCCGCCCAATTCAGCCGATGCAGTCTGATTGTCACCGTCCGAAAAATCGTCAAACAGCACAAACTGCGTGGCTGTTGGTTCAGGCTCAGGTTTTACCGGATTGCAGTTCGGGCAGCCGGTTATGGACAGCAGGAGTATTGCCGAGATTATAAGGGCTATTTTTGTTTTCATTTTTTTCACCCCCTTTCCATTTGGCATCGTAAAGCTCATCGTTTTGCGCTTACACTTGTATAATGCACGGGAGTATAAACAGTTGCGTACACAGGCAAGACCAGGTATCTTTGGTATTGTTTATTTGATAGTGTAGGATTTTTGAAGGCACATCGTGCATTTTTTTATTTTAAGCGTGCAGCGCAACCTTAATTTTTAATTCTTTGTTTTGAATTTTTAATTTTACCGTTCTCAACCCACTCGTAAACTACAGGCACGACTACCAGCGTCAGGATAGTGGACGTCAGAAGCCCCCCGATTACCGCTATAGGCATGGCCTTGGCCATTATTATGGATTCCCCAAAACCGAAAGCTATGGGAAGCATGCCTAATACCATGGAAAAAGTCGTCATGAGTATGGGCCGCAGGCGTATCGGGCCGGCGTGCATAAGCGCGTCTCTGATGTTCATGTTATTGCGCCTCATCTGATTCGTGAAATCTATAAGCAGTATCCCATTCTTAGCCACGAGCCCAAGCACCAGAAGTATGCCTATCATGGCCAGTACGTCAAGCTGCTGCCCGGTTATGAGCAGGGCCAGGAACGCGCCTATTATGGCGAGCGGCACGGATATCATGAGTATTAGAGGCTGTATAAGCGAGTTATAAAGCGAGGCAAGTATCATGTACATGAACAGCAGTGCCAGCAGCATTGCAGTCCCCATCTGTTTTATGGTGTCCGTCATCTGCGTCGCCTGGCCGCCGAATGAGTATTCATATCCGTAAGGCATCATCAGTTCCTTCTTCAGCCTGGCTTTCAGGGCGTTCACCACATCACCGACAGCGAAGCCTTCCTTTATGTTGCCGGTGACCTTAACTATCCTTTTCTTATTTTCCCTCTTTATTTCAATCGGGCCTGATCCAAACTCGAAAGCCGCTATGGCGGCCAGCGGCACCTTCAGCCCGTCCTTGTTCGTAATCATTATGTCCTTAAGCGAATTTATGTCCTTTCTCTGTTCTCCCGGCAATTCTATTATGACAGGGTATTCCTTCTCGCCCTTTCTGTACTTGGTTACCTCGCGTCCGTTTATCAGCGCGTTCAGCGTCATGCCTATGTCATATGTCGAGACGCCGAGCTTAGCGGCCTTTACCCTGTCCACTTTTATTGAAATCTCCGGCTTGCCCGGCCTGTAAGTTGAATTCATATCAGCTACTCCCTGGGTCTCCTCCGCTATCTTCCTTATCTTCCTTGCCAGGTCCTCTATGACCTTTATGTCCGGGCCCGTAACGTTTATTGAAATCGGGAAACTGTCCCCGGTTCCTGATATCACTGCGCCTGCGCCGCTGTCCTGAAGCATCAGGAGCGCGTCATTGCCCAACACATCGCTTATCTTCCTATATTCCTCCAGGCCGGCCACTATGGACTTTCTCCCGCCTTTTTTCAGCTTGCAGTATATGGAACCAACGTTCTTCTCGGCCGTGCCTCTGCTCCCCGTTCCTCCGGCCACAACATAAAACATTTCAACGTCCGGGACAGTTCTAAGATATTCCTCGGCCTTTTTCAGCTTGGCGTCAACAACGTCTATAGTGGCGTCAGGCCTGCACTCTACCTTGAACTCTATGTCACCGTAATCGAATTCCGGCAGGAACGTAAACCCAAGGAAAACTACGGCCAAGACAGAACCCAAAAACAGTCCCATAGTGCCAAAAATAATGGTCTTTTTGTGGTCAAGGGACCAATCAAGAACTCCTTCGTAAACTTCCCTGACGCCGCCATAGAATTTTTCCCAGGCCGCATGCACGTTGTCCATTGCATTTATAAATGCGCTTTTTTTTCTGCCGCCCGCGTCCTTTTTAGGCGCCCAGTAGGCAGATAGCATTGGCGCTGTGGTAAATGCATCCAGTAGCGATATGGCCAGCGCAAACGCGATTGTCAGGCCGAACTGCCTAAAGAACATGCCCACCACTCCATTAAGGAATGATATGGGTATAAAAACAGCCATTATCGACGCTGTAGTAGCTATAACGGCGAGCGCGACCTCGTTCGTGCCCTTTACCGCGGCCTTTTCCGGCGGCATGCCACTTTCAATGTACCTGAATATATTCTCGCGCACTACTATGGAGTCGTCTATCAAAAGTCCGACCGCCAGCGACAGTGCGAGCAGTACCATCATGTTTATAGTAAAGCCCGCATTGTTTATGAAAAAGAACGCGCCTACAAGCGAGTTCGGCAGCGCAATTGCAGTTATAAGAGTGGACCTGATAGAACCGAGGAACAGCCATACTATGGCTATGGCACAAAGCGCTCCCAGCAATATATCCTTCTGCAGCCCTGATATCGAACGCTCCACGTGCTCGGTCGGGTCCCTGAAAATGTCAAACTTTATACCTTCCGGAAGCTTCTTGTTTATAGATTTCAGCTTTTTCTTTACTGTCGCGGCAATTTCAACGCTGTTCTCGCCTGACTGTTTGTAGACACCGAAGACTATGGCATTCTCGCCGTTTATCCTGGCGCGCCTTACCTCGTCCTTCAGGGAGAACTCAACCTTTGCCACGTCCTTTACCCTGATAGTACCGCCGGCATAATTTTTTATACAAACATTGCCTATATCGTCTATGCTATCAAACCTGCCCGTTACCCTCAGGTCTATGGACTTGTTCCTGTCTTCCAGCGAGCCTGCTGGTATATTCAGGTTTTCCTTAGCCAGCGCCTCCATTACCTGGGAAAAAGAAATCATTTTCGCTACGAGCGCGGCCTTGTCCACGCTTACTTTCACGGCCCTGTCGCGTCCGCCCCAGATATCAACCCTGCCCACACCCTTTATTTTCTCCACCTCTGGCCTTATAGTGTCCTCTATTATTTCCTTGAGCTCGGCCATGTCCTTACTTCCCTTTATAGAAAGCGCGACCACCGGTATCCACTCGGCCGCCGATGACCTCTGAACCGATGGGTCCTTGGAGTCGTCAGGCAGTTTCCACTTGGCCTTGTTCACCGCGTCCCTGACCTTGGTCTCGGCGTATTTTATGTCCGTTCCCAGACTGAAGCTGGCGGTTATCAAAGATACCGATTCGGCAGATGTTGATGAAAGCGTGTCAAGCCCCTCAACTACGGCCAGCGCGTCCTCCAGCGGTTTTGTGACCAGGTTTTCTATCTCAACCGCCGAAGCGCCCTCATACACAGTGGTAATCGATATCATTGGATATTCCACATCCGGCAAAAGGTCCACGCCCATGGACCTATAACCTATTAATCCGAGCGTCAGTATTGATGCCACTATCATTATCACAAATATGGGTCGCTTTATGGCAAGTTCCGCGATGTTCATTAAGTATAACTCCTTGTATTTATCGTCGGCGCGGCGCCTGAACTGCCGCCATAACAGAATTTCCGGCAGCCGTGTACAGCCTGACTAAATATTTTCTTACTTCTTTTCCACGCTTATCGGCATGCCGTCGTTCAGCTTGAAACTTCCTTCGGTTATCACTTCCATACCTTCCGAAACTCCTGACACGGCTTCCATCCCGTTGCTGTCCATGTAACCCGGCGTAATATCAACTCTCTTCGCTCTTCCGTTTTCATTTATAAAGATATAGGTCTTGCCGTCTCCCATCAGTATCGCGTTTTCCGGCAGCATTATTATCTTTCTTTTCCCTGTACTGACCCTGACCTCCACAGACGAACCGGGCCTGATCAGCCGCGAAGGATTCGGAGCTTTTATAATTATTGTACCTGCCATTGTGTCCGGGTCTATGTAAGGCGTTATGGAATACACTGTTCCGGTTATGGATACCGCATCACCGTATACCGGCCTTATCTCTGCCGGCATACCGGCCTTTATCTTTGCCATGTCAGCCTCGCCCGCTGAAATCTCAACTTTTAAGCTGTCAGGATTTGTGACCTCTGCCACAGGATACATGGGTGATACCATGGCACCCTTGTCGGAATAATAAACCTTTGTCAGGATTCCGTTGACAGGAGATTTGACAGGCGCAAGCATGAAGTCCATGCCAACCATGTCACGGTTGATGTAAACTATAGGCGCGTCTTTTTTCACGATACTGCCCTCTGCCAATGCCGCTTTCTCAAACTTACCCGTCACCTGCGGGTATACCTTTATCTGCGGGTCGCCTTTTGCCACGGCGTGGAATATCACATACCCTTCTATTTCAGACCTGGCCGCAGTTATGGAAGACACCTTAACCACTACTGCGCCGGCCTTTGCCGTTATGCGTAACATCTTTATAATTATCTGCATAAGTATTATGGTTCCCAGCGCGGCGACCGCTATTATTGCCCACTTTTTAACTTTTTTCCTGTCCATGTCGTTCTCCTTCGGTTAGTCCCGGGGTTTAGTCTCAAACACCGATTTAAAACCTTATCATAAACCTAAATTTTGCTTTCATCATAATAAGATTTTATATGGGTTTGAAAACTACGGATCAAATCGCTTTAGCAGAACGTCTTTCGTCTTCTTTACCACTATTGCGGTTATCTTTCGCTCCACACGATTCAGCTTTGACAGGTACTTTTCAATGTACTCTATGCCCACGCGCTTGTTATATTCCACCAGTTTACCGCCTATGGACGTAAGCTTAACCTTCACTATCCTTCTGTCACTGTCATCGTGCTGCCTCTTGACGTATCCTGCCGCCACAAGCGGTATCATTATATCGGTCATTGTGGGCATCTTTACCGCAGCCGCCTTTGAAAGCTCGCCCATAGTCATGCCGTCTTTTGCCTCGTACAAGAAATACATTGCCGTCATTTGCGCCAGGTTCATTTTCGCCATGCCGCCCCTGAATATTTCAATTTTCCGGTTTGAACGCACAGCCCTGACTATTTCCACTATGTCGTTAAAGATTTCTTCTGGCACGGTTTTCTTCGTCATTAACTCTCCAATTAATTTGCCAAACATAATATTTAGGCAGTACTAAATATATAACAAAAATATCGTAAAGTCAATATTCATTTAACCCGCGTTTAACCCGCGTTTTAACATTCAACTTTAACCAAAGAAATTGGCAGAGCCGGCCGAACAATAACGGGGTAATCCGATTATGCGTCCGAATTGCCTTGTATATAAAGCCGCGCCTTAATATGAGCCGGCAATAAAAAAAAGGGCCGGCTTTTTAGGACGGCCCTTTGATATTGTCCTGTATTTTACTTTTTACTTTTTGCTTTTTCTTTCTTGCCTCTAATCCCTTCCATCCACTCATACATGCATGGCACAGCCACGAGTGTTAACACGGTCGAGGTCAGCAGGCCGCCTATTACGACTATAGCCAGGCCTTCCCTGCCTTTTGAGCCCTCGCCCATGGAAAGCGCTATCGGGAGCATTCCGAATATCATTGCAAGAGACGTCATCAATATAGGACGCAGCCGTATGGGGGCCGCACGCAGTATGGCTTCCCTGACGCTCATACCTGCATCCCTCATCTTATTCGTGAAATCAATTAGCAGAATGCCGTTCTTCGCCACCAGTCCCAGCACCATGAGAAGCCCGATGAAGCCGAACATGTCGAGCGGCGTGTCTGTCACCAGCAGCGCCATAGGCCCGCCGATTAAGGCAAGCAGGACAGAAAGCATTATGATGAGCGGCTGCCTGAAAGAATTGTAGAGAGACGCAAGTATCATGTACATAAATAGAAGCGCAAGCAGTATTGCCTTAAGCATCTCCCCGGCCAGGTTAGCGAACTCCTTTGACATTCCGCCTGTCACGAACTGGTAGCCCTCAGGCAGCTTTATTTCCTTGTTAATCCTCTGCCATATCTTGCCGTTCAGCATCCCGGCGTTGTAGCCAGGAACCACATCAGCCGTAACGCTGACTATCCTCTTCTTGTTCTCCCTGCGTATCTCTGTAGGCCCGGACGTGTACACAAAATCGCACACGGCCGACAGCGGTACTTTTTTGCCCATGCGGGTCGTCACTACCATGTTCCTTAAGCTGTCCACCGTGTTCCTGTCCTTCTCGTTAAGCCTTAAATTAATGTCGTATTCTTTCTCGCCTTTCTTAAACCTGGCGATGTTTTTACCCTGAACCAGCGTGTTTATGGCGTCGGCGAGTTCGGCCGTGGAAATGCCCAGCTTCTCGGCTTTAATAGCGTCGGCCTTCAGCATTATCTCCGGCTTGCCGGGTTTAAGCGTAGTGACCACGTCGGCAGTACCCTGAGTCTCCATTATTATCTTCTTTACCTGCACAGACAGGTTTCTTAAGACCTCAATATCGTTGCCTTTTATCTTAACCAGGATGGGCGTTGAAGACTCGTCGCTGCCCATAGCGCCTCCGGTGTTGAAATTGTAGAACCTGTCCAGTTTGTTGTCGGTTATATGCTTCCTGATCCTTTCCTTAAGCTGCTTCTGTGTTATGTTTCGCTTATTTAAGGGTTTCATGGAGACAAAAACGAATCCTTGGTTTGCCACTGACGACATGGCATTTCCCATATTGCCGCCTGTCACAGCGAAATAGGAGTCCACGGAAGGCTCATTAACCAGGAAATCCTCAATCTGTTTTATGTATTTATCTGTCGTCTCAAGAGGCGCCCCCGGATATGTCTCTATGTTTATCACAAAGAACCCCCTGTCATTGTCCATAAATCCTTTTCCGAGGAACCCGCAGGAAACAAGGGAAGCCAGGAAAAGAGCGCCGACTGTAAGTGATATCTTTTTCTTGTTTTCCAGGGCCCACCTTATGAGCTCAGAATAGTATTTTGTGAGCGTATCGTAGAATTTATTCCAGTCCGCAGACCTGTCATAGAGCCATTTCAGTAATCCCGTCCTCTTCTCCTCGCCCTCAGTCTTATACCAGTACGCCGAAAGCATAGGTGCCGTGGTAAAGGCGTCCAGGAGTGATATAAGCAGGGCGAAAGCTACCGTCAGCCCAAACTGCTTGAAAAACTGCCCGACGAGCCCGGTCAGGAACGATATTGGTATAAACACCGCAAGTATCGATAACGTGGTTGATATTACGGCAAGGGCCACCTCGTTCGTGCCCTTTTCAGCCGCTTCTTTCGGTTTCATGCCATGTTCTATGTGCCTAAATATGTTCTCACGCACGACAATTGAGTCATCTATCAGCAGGCCCACAGCAAGCGAAAGCGAAAGCAGCGTAATAACGTTTATGGAGAAATTAGAAAGCCATATAAGGAAGAACGCGCCTATTATGGAGTTCGGCAGGGCTATCGCCGTTATTATGGCTGACCTGAAATTCCCGAGAAAAAGCCACACAATGCCGACAGCAAGTATCGCGCCTATAATTATGTTCTCCAGTACGCCCTCGACAGACCTCTTGATACCCTTTGTCGTGTCGCCCGCTGAAGCCGCTACCACTCCTTCCGGAAGCGTCTTATTCACTTCCTTGATTTCTTCAATTACTTCCTCAGCGACTTTTACGGAATTTGCACCAGACTGTTTGTAAACCGCGAACATAACAGCCTGCTGTTTGTTAACCCTGACATAGGTATCCTCGTCCTCAAGCTCGAATTCCACCTTTGCCACGTCCTTTATCCTCACTATCTTGCCGGACATTGACGTCATGGCGAGGTCGGCTATGTCCTCCACGCTCTTAAACTGGCCTACTATCCTGACGGTTATGTCCTTCTCATCGCCCTTTATCTGGCCCACGGGATAGTTCAGGTTACGCATGTTTATTGCGTTCTTTATCATTCCGATGCTAACGCCCTTGGCCAGCAGCATGGCTTTGTCCACTGTTATCTTTACCAACCTCTTGCGGCCGCCCATTATCTGTATGGAACCAACTCCCGGCAGAGTCTCCAGCCTGGGCTTAACGTCATCCTCCAGTATCTCCCTCAGCTTGGCTGTATCCATCTTGCCCGAAAGGGACATATACTGAATCGGAATGTCGGCAAAAGACATTCGCGTTATTATCGGTTCCTGTGCGTCCTCTGGCAGGTACGGCTTAACTGCCGCCACCTTGTCACGGACCTTCAATTCCGCGAACTTGATGTCAACGCCCAGCTTGAACGAAGCCGTTATCATGGCAACGCCCTCACGGCAGGATGTGTTTACCTTGTCAATGCCTTCAAGTACGGTAAACGAGTCCTCCAACGGCTTAGCCACCAGGTTCTCCATTTCCTCCGCCGAAGTACCGGGATATATCACGGTAACCGTTATCATAGCAAACTCGATGTTCGGCATCAGGTCCCAAGGCAGCCTGGAAAAACCCACTATGCCGAGCGTTATCAATGAAAGCACCATCATCACGATGAAGACGGGCCTCTTTATCGACAATCCTGCCAGATTCATAAGTTAACTCCTTTTATATGTGATAAAATCCTCGTTTTTGACGCCTAATGTATATGATTCACAAACGGTTTTATGCGGCGCACTTTTCGCGGCACTTTATTTTTTTTGCGGCGTCAGGGAG
>CAYNMZ010000054.1:0-12282 GCA_964398505.1 uncultured Spirochaetia bacterium | reverse complement strand
CATTTTTACCTGTCGCATATAAATCCCCTCCGGTTTTTAACGCAAAACTATGATAACTTCCTGCCCCTGTAATAATATTGGCCGCATTAAAAGGAACTTTTGTGTTGGTCGGCGTTATTGTAAACGTATGCGTGATAGTTGAAGTTATAGTAGGTGTTTTTGACTGTGTAATTGTGAATGTATAACTTACAGTCTGGGTCGTTGTCAACGTAGCTGACTGCGTTTTTGTAAATGTTGTTGTTATTGTATGCGTTTCAGTAATTGTGCTCGTTACTGTGGCTGTCCATAACGCCGCTTCCGCTGTCAATGTCATATTCGGAGTTGGTATTTTAGGCGATGTTGGCTCATTTCTTTTTGCGCATGAAATAATAATAACCCCTAACAGGATTACCGGCAATAAAGCGATAGCAAGTTTTTTCATATTCGCCTCCTTTTTTTCTATAATTTATTCAATTTTTTTTATAAATCAACAAAAAAATTAAGCGTTTAAAAGATAAAAGCCCTTTTGAGAACATCGCTTACCGCAGCTTGAAACTTTGGGGCTTATTAAGTCTCAAATCACGCTACGATCATGCTTTTTCAGTTATCCTGCCGTATACAAAACCCATAAGGCTTCCGAGAACCAGGGTCATTACGGTTATAGGAATCAGGGAAACCGGTTCTTTCCAACCTATTAAAACAGCGCTTGGAAGCAGGACAAGGAAAGGAATAATTATCCCCTTTATTACAGGTTTCACCTTGATATCCGCTATTGATAGGATATATCCGGACACAACCCAGAGACAGAAAGCCGATATGTTCGCGTCCCAGGTAAGTTTCTGAATTATCATCGGTATGACATCAAACACACCTGCCACAATTCCAAGCATAATTCCTATTAACTGTTTTTTCATTTATAACCCCCTATATTGTATTTATTCTACACCCATTTTATAAACACCAATGACAAGGTCAAGAAGATAAGTCCAAGATTGAAGTATAAATTGAAGTATGAAAAACCGGTGTCAATTATCTGAAATCATTTCCTCGCATCATATCATACGACATAGTGCTCCAATTTGAATAATCTTCATCGGGCATGCTGATCTTTTTCGATATCGGACTTGATATTAGATTACTTTCCCCCGACTGTCAAGACAGTTTTTAATACTGAAAAACACAGTCCTAAAAACCGGAGCCATTATACTTTGACACCTTTATTTATTGTAAAATTATATCATAATATCGTGCTGGCGATATTGAAAAATTTTGCGCTTTTGATTTGCGTAAACCGGCTCATCACGCCCTTGCCGCGCCTGTTCTTGCACGCTCACAAACAGCGGTCTGTCAGGCCACCGGGCTTATCCCGTTGATATATTCCAGCATCCCGCCTTCTATCTTCCCAAACTTCTTGTTTTTGGCGTCAAAGCACACCATCAGGACCTCTGCCGTCAGGACGACCTCTTCATTCCTTTTCATTGTATATTGAAGGGTAAAAGACACCTTTTTTACGTCCTTTGAGACCATTTCGATGTCCAGCCTGTCGCCGAACATGACCGGCTTCCTGTAATCCACGCTGACCTTGGACGGGAAAAAAGTAATGCCTGTTTCCTCCACATATTTCATGAAGTTTCCGTACTTTTCCTGGAACCAGCTCACCCTGCACCACTCCATCCACTCCAGCGGCTTAGAGTAGTAGACCTGCCCGGTGACGTCAGTATCGCTCAGGCGTACTTCAAGCGGCATTTTGTACATTTTTTCTCCTTTGAGTTTTTCAGCAGGCTCATCATCAACCCTCAATTCACGGACTGACCCAGGATGGCCCCTGTCATTCAATCATTTTATTCAACGAGACTGCCTTTTCACACGGATCCTCAGCCATTGTTATTTCCGTTATCATCGCTATTATACGGGCTCCGGCTTCAAATACAAGGCGAATATTGCTTTCTTTTATCCCTCCCATGATTGAAAACGGCATTCCGGCAGCATGCGCGATTTTTTTCATGTTATCAATTCCAACCGGCGGATAATTTGTTTCCTTGGTCTTTGTCTCAAATACCGGCCCGATATTGATGTAATCCGCTCCGTCCAGCTTTGCCTTCAGCGCTTCCGCAATATTGTGCGTTGAAACCCCGACAACAAGTCGCGGCGCGATCCTTTTTATCTCCGCGCATCGCCTGTCTTCCTGCCCCACGTGTACACCATCCGCTTTTACGGCAAGCGCTATGTCAACATGGTCGTTGATTATGAGCATTGCCCTGTACCGGCTCGTAATTTCGCGGAATGCCCGGGCCATTTGAAGTATTCTATCCTTTGGATATTCCTTTTCCCTCAGCTGGACTATCTTTATACCGGCCTTTAGGACCTGTTCCAGGGTCCTTATTGAAGACCCGTTCAAACAAAACTTTTCGGTAATTACAGGATATATGCCGCATTCGGTTGGAAAAGGCCCCACCGGAGCTATCCGAGCCTTTCCAGCAGCAGTTCGGCCACCTTTTTCCCGCTCAACAGCATGCCTCCAAAAACCGGCCCCATGCGCGGCGCGCCATATACCGCGTTGCACGACATGCCTGCCACATACAGGCCCGGGAAGACTTCCTTTGTGTTCTCCACCGTTGTTTTTTCGCCGGCATCCGCGTCCATGGGTTTTTCCCCGATCACCATGCCCGTAAGCGTATTGAGCGCGTAGCCGCTTTTTTTCTGTACATATTTGGCGACCTCCGCGTCATGCCCGGTTGAATCAACCACGTATTTTGCCCTCACTACAAGCGGGTCGACATGGAGTTTTGTCAGTTCTACAGGCGTCCAGTTTATCACAAGCCCCGTGACTTTCTTGCCCTCCATCATCACGTCTTCCGCGCTGATGCAGTTGAATATCCTCGCCCCGGCCTTCACCGTTTTTGAGCATATCGTCGTGACCGCCTCCACGGAATCGGCGCAATAATACCCGTCCTTAAATTTCGTGCAGCTTACCCCGAACTCGTCCATTATCGGCCTTGCCTCGTCCTGGACGACGATCTCGTTGAACATCATTCCGCCGCCCCACATGCCGCCGCCTATCGCGAGCTTCCTTTCAAAGATAACCGCTTTTTTGCCTTTGCGCGCCAGATAGTAAGCGGCAACAAGCCCCGCCGGCCCTCCCCCGACTATCGCGACGTCACTTTCAAGGCTGTCCAAAAGCTTTGCGTTAAATCTGCTTGCGATCGCCCTGGTAATCACAATTTCATCGAGCTTCATGCAAATGACCTCCATAAAATATTAAACCCTTCAGCCGTTTGCCGGCGTGAAGGGCCAATAATCATGGAACTCATCTTCTCCCTACGCCGGCATTATCCGTCTCAGGTTCATCGGGTATGATCTCAGGCTCCGCTTTGGAAGCGGCACCACCCCGTTTTTAACTGTAAGCTGTTTCCTGTTCAAGTCCAAGCAAGGATATATTAACAACACGCATGAAAAAATACAAGAAAATTCGCATAAGTCCGTGGCTAAACAGCGAGGAACCCGGAATATTATTAACTATGCTGAAGCAAATTAGCGGCTAATTACGGATGCTAATAATTGCCCTTGTTCTTTTCAAACTCCAGAAGCTTGGCTTTCATGTCCCCTGTCTGCCCGGTTGCAATTGCTTTACATAAGTCATCCAGGTACGCCTCGGAAACTAACCGCATGCCATCGCTGTCATCTATGGATCGCAAGAACTCCTTATTATGGAATCGCTGGGCATAAAGCAGGATGTCAACGCTAAGCGCCGCTTCTGTAGCCGTGAGGCGGGATTTGATTACCTTTATCACCTCGCAAAAAGCCGCTATCATCTCGCCAGCGCAAAAATAATGGTCATAAGCGCTGCGGCTTGACCACTTCGCTATCTGCTTTAGCGCCTTTTCCACTTCCTTCATGGTCAACGGTTCTTTGGGATTAATGTCCATTGCCGGCATGTCAGGCAGCTTCGCATGCGGCCTCGACCATAGGCCTGCAAGTTCATAAAACTGCCGCAGGTCGTTTAAATCAGCGTCAAGAGGGTTCTTTTCCATCTCCCGGAGTTTTAGCCTGCCGCTGTTATCCGGCTCAGGCATGCACTGGCTTTCAATTTCCCGGTCTTCCGGCGGTGTTACGCCTACCATTTCCCTATCCCAGACCAAAGCTGACGCCACTATATGCTTGCATACACCCGGCCCGCGGAACGGGCACGTGCAGGACGTATCCACGTTGGTTCTTTTCATAACCAACTTCACAGTATAGTCTTGCGTGCCACTGACCGTGGCGGAGAATGTTTTCGCGTTCATTTCTATTATCTTGACTTTATGCTGCCTTACTATTTCCTCCGCCCTATGCCAGACTTTTTGCGTAGCGCGGCGGAGGAGCTTGTAGGAGGCGGATAGTGCTTTCGGGTCAATTATCTTCATTTTTTGTCACTCACAAAAAGCATGCTCGCCCGGATGGCACCAACGCGAATGTATGTAACCAAGCTCGTATAGAGTTTTGACTCGCCTCTAACTTGATGTTTTTCGGTTGTGCCTTTCATGCCTTTTTCTCCTTGCCTAAATTATACCCTGCGCCTTGCGATGGTCAATACTTTTTTGTAATAATGCTCAATCCAATAACGCAAATCCCTGTCAGCCATTATAAAACAGGCCTCAAACCGGCAAGGGGTCAACAAATAAGCGACAATAAAATCATCAGCCAGCCGCACATATTCAGCCCGGGGGCTGTCATGTCCAGGTATTTGCCCTCTATATACTGATAATTCCCGTTTTCGTCCATAAAATACACGGGTACTTTTAAAATCTTGGCCAATATCCTGTACCAGAAAAAAGAAAGCGCGCAGAATATCAGCCCTGCGGCCATTAAAAATTGCGCCAAACCCATATTCTCCCAATTAAAAACGGGATAGGCCACGGAAAGGACTAAAATGCCGGCCTTGAAAAACTCATTTATTATCCTGTCCAAGTACTTCGGTGCAAGCATGTCCGGCAGGCTCAGCTTCAGGTCATAAATGGAAGGCTCGGGTGGTACGGGCGGATATACGGGGCTTCCCGGGGTTTTTTCAGTATTCTTCCAGGCTTCCGCCACCCTTCTGGCCTCCTGCTCACTTATTGTCCCATCCCTGGCGTAAAACTTTTCCGGCAGCAGCCCTGCCTTACGTTTATTTTCACAAACCTCCTCCAGCGGTTCGTATCCTTCCGGCAAACCGTGTCCTGAGAAAAGCACCCTGATTACGCGATACAAAAACCAGCCCGCAACCGGTAAAAGCGCCGCCACAAGGGAGACAAAACCCGTCACCAACACGGCATCTGCCATCGCCCCATCATTTACCATAAAGCACCTCCCCGCATTTTTTCGTGCAGCCACGCCTTGTCATATACAGGACAAATAACGGAATATATGGCAAAAAATACGCCCGTAAATAACGCGGCGGGCCCTGTCAGCACGGACGGATTTATAAAATTTTCCATGTAATCGCCTCCGCTATCCTGCCGTTATTTTGCGCTTATTTCTGGCCGTAAACTGCGGGCATGGCATTTCAGCCGAAACGCCCGAAAAAATGGCGGAAGCTGTATACTTTTCTTTTATAGCCCCAACTACCGCCCTCTCAATCCCGGATTTTACGCCATAGTCAGCCTCTACCGCCTCATCCACGCGGTGTTCAGCCACCAGCCTCTTGCTCATGTTTACGCTGAACTCGTCCTGCGGGTTAAAAACGGATAATGCGGTCCCGCCACCCTGCCTTATTATCTTCATGCACGGCACGTCTGTCATGCCGTCGCCTATGTAAATCATGTTGGACAGCGGCACAGGCCGGTCCTCCGGAGCCATATAAGCATGCGGCCCGTATAACTGGTCCTCAACGCCCTTGTTTATGCGGAATATGTACTGGGTCTTGTCCGTTGAATTTATGCAGAACTTGGGAAATTTGGCTTCACCGTCTTGGCCATAGTAATACTCACAAGCGAAGATATTGGTGAAGTTTCGGGCTATTGAACAGCCTTCTATCAGTTCTTTTAAGCCAGAGGAAAGCACATAGTGCTTTACCTCTATATCCGGGCTTACCTGTTTAATAATGCCATTTACACGCCCGAAAAAACCCTCTACGCCCTCAAAATAACGTATATTTTTCCCGGAAGCCACCAGTTTGTCCCTGGTCATTTTATAGCCCCTCTCCCGGCATATATCAAGAAGCACCCGCATATACGTAAGCGTCGGGTCTCCTTTAACTCTCTTTTTTTCCGCATCCACAATCCCCCAAAACTCCTCCCCGGTCATGCCGATTTCGGGCAGTATGGTGTATTCTTGCATGGATAACGGGCTCAAAGTCCCGTCAAAATCATAAATTAAAGCGAATGTCTTGTTCATGTTTTTCTCCTTTACCTGTAAACTGTCCACCGCTTTAATGCCGCTTCTGCCGTCACTATCCTAATCGCTTCCCCGCATATGTAGTAGTGCTTGCCCTCTTCACTTCTGCTCAAGATATTAAGAATCTTTCCAAGATCGTCTTTGCCATTAACCGTTAAACGTTCAATGTCAACAGTCCAATTTATGTCCATATCCGTCATCTTCCTTGTTTTGTACTTGTCCGCCACAGCCTTGGCGAAGTCGGATTTGCCTGACATATATGGATTTAGCAAAACCTATGCCAAGGATAAGATAAA
This sequence comes from uncultured Spirochaetia bacterium, assembly GCA_964398505.1. Taxonomy (GTDB): domain Bacteria; phylum Oederibacteriota; class PGYV01; order PGYV01; family CAYNMZ01; genus CAYNMZ01. Next base: position 5,656 of record CAYNMZ010000054.1, on the reverse strand, counting down.
TAAAATAAAGGGATTTTCAGGATTTAAATGTCAAGATTGTCAGAAAATGACATCAATTCTTCAGAATATAATTTGTTATGTGTACCTCATTATCTTGGTTTACTTCAATCCAATGACTTCTTGAATACGGCCCAGAAATATATAAACCTCATTTTTTAATATTGTTGGAATCTCTATATTTCTCCAATCGCTAAAATCTATTATCTTTTTCATTACAAGTTATCCTTTTTTAAACACAAACAAATTTTCATGCATTATCAGCAGAAAGTTGAACTTTTTTGACTGGCTTTTCCAGTACGGCGTTGAACTGCAATTGTGTTGTTCCTTGATTATCTCTTCCTTGAGCTTAAATCCGGCTTTCAAAAACCTATCTAAAACCATATGCGGGATGGGGATGAACATACCCTTTTTGCGGGTTGACCCTATCAGAATCGCACAAAATTTTTCTGGTTTTAATACCCGATAGAACTCTCTGGCCATTACCTCTATTTCATCACAAAATTTCTCAATATTTCCGATATTTGACAAATCCCCTTCTATTCTGCCCTCACTATACTCAATGATATTTGCATAAGGTGGGTGTGTGAGGATAAAGTCCATTGACTCGTCTTTTAGCTTGGCTAAATTCCTTGCGTCCCCGGCTTCAACTTTTATCTCGGCGTCCGTCGCCTTGAAATCCAGCCTTTGCTTTGTAATTTTTACATGCTCTGGATTTATATCATAACCTATTGCATTACGGTTCAGGAGTTTGCATTCGATTAACGTGGTGCCGGAACCGACCATCGGGTCAAGTACTGTGTCGCCTTCTTTTGAATATCTAAGCAGCAGATTACGCGGTATTTGCGGAGCCCAGTTGCCGGGAAAATCCCCTTTATGCGTTGCCCAAGCCCCTCTTTCAGGAAAAGACCAGACCGTGGTAATTTCTTCATCAAAGAGTTTTGGCTGAAGATCCTGTTCTTCAACCAGCAACATCTCGCTTTTATTATGTTTCAAAGAATAACGAGTTTTCTTTTTCTGTTTCTTTTGCTTACGCATTCATCGCTCCTTTACACATAAAAACCATTAAAGATTATTTTTCACTATTTCTTCAAGTATCCCCTTTTCAAGCATAGACAGGCTCATAAGGTAGTCATTGTGTTCAAATGTTTCTTTTAAAGGTTTTTGCGTCGTTTTCCAGCCCAAGCCATCTGTTATCCAGACAAATTTATAGCCGGTGCCATCAAGCACATCAAATAGGTTTCTGTACTCACCGGCAGTTGATTTAAGTTTAGACCCCCCGCCGCTGTAATAGTTGGTTTCTATCAAGTACAGCGTCTTGCCATTATTAATGACATAGTCATACCGCCTTGACGATTTATCAACCGGGACTTTTTTACCAAATTCTTTTTTTATCTTTTCCGCATTTGCTTCCTTCAAGTACTTAAATCCGTTCTTGGTGCACAAGTCCATTACAAAATGCTCGGTTATTTCTTCCATGGCATGGCCGCCGCGGTTCTTCCTGGCATTGCTGTCTATCCCGGCCTCCACACCAATCACATAATCAACCACATTTTTTATCTTTTGCTCGGTAAAAAGCCTTTTTATGCCTGTCCGTTCAACAAACATCACTATCTTCTCGATATCTTCAGCTTTTAAGTTCTTAAAATCTTTGAAATTGAAGTCCTCATAAACAAATTTCTTCTTTTTATAGTCCACGAGAATCTTATACTCCTTCGAACTCTTCCCATCCCTGACAAGCAGAACAGGAATAGCTGTAATCACCTGCGGGTGTTTTTTTATAAGTTCTTTTAGTTCAGTATCAAAATCCGGTTTGCCTATAAGAAAGTTGAGTATATTTAAGTTAATCTCTATATCCTTGACCGTCTTAAATACCTTGTCCCAGTTGACAAAGTAAGACCAGATAAGCGTGGATGGTTTTAGATTGGAAATGATGTACTGAAAAACCGCCTCGGAATTATTGCACCCCAATTCATCTTTATAAAGTTTTTGGAATTTCATTTACCCTCCCGTCAGTAATTGAGTATTACAAGCTCATTTACAGCTCCCCTTTTGGCAGCTTTGCAGTTTATCATCCTCTTGGCTTTTACTATTTCTATCCGATACCCTTTATATAAACCCCTGATAAACTTTACATCAGAATTGCTAAGCATAAGCTTGCAACCGCGTTTATCGAGTTTTTTATACACTTCAGCAAGACGCTGCTGGTCTTTTTCACCAAAAGAGTTTTTCGTGTACCCTGTAAAATTCGCAGTCTTGCTCACAGGCTGATAAGGCGGATCAAAGTAAACAAAATCGCCTTTCTCAGCATATTCCAAAGCAATTGTAAAATCGCCATTAACAAGTTCCGTGTTGGCAAGTGCATTGTTTACCGCGTTAAGGTTTTCTGAATCGCAGATAAGAGGGTTATTGTACCTGCCAAACGGCACGTTAAACTTACCCTTGCTATTTACTCTATAAAGCCCGTTGAAGCAGGTCTTATTTAAATAAATAAGCCTTGCTGTCTTTTCCACTTCACTCTTGGGTTCTTCCTTCCTTACCTTATAGAAATTATCCTCGTTATTCAGATACTTGCCATTTGACAAAGCCTTAATTATAGTTTTGAGTTTATTAATATCCTTTATGGATTTATACGCAGTAATAAGATCTTTGTTTGAATCTATCAGGACAGACTTTTTTCCGTCAAGTAGTCCGTTTGAATGAAGATAAAAGAAAACCGCTCCGCCGCCAACAAATGGTTCCATATAGTTATTGAATTTAGCCGGAAACAAGCGCACAAAATCATTTAGCAACTGGCCCTTACCGCCGGCCCATTTTAAAAACGGCTCTGCTTTAATCGGTCTTTCTTGTAGCTTAGTGGTCATAAATCTCCTTTGTAATCTTCAAAATATCCTATCACTATGTTCTTAATCCCGCCAATACTTTCTGTGCGCTGGCCTCCTTATGCGCCGGCTTTTTCAGCATTCCATTTCCGGTATTTTTCCAGCAAACCCGGATGGTGTTTCAGTATCTCCAACTTGGGGATTTTGCCCATATCCAGCAGGAACACCTTGCCTTTGTCCTCGTGTTCGCAGATATAGTCCATCTTTATGGTACGGCACAGCGCGATGCCCTCTTCCGTGAAGGCATTCGCGCATATACGACTTATAAACACGCCACAAGAGGCCAACTCGTCCAGTTTGGCCAGGAAAGAATCGAAAAGCAGTTTGAACCCCTTTATATCGCGGTATTTTTTAATCAGGGATATGCAGCTGAAATATATGTCGTAATCGCCGGGAAGACTAGGAAAAATTATGTTTTCCAGCTTTATCATATTGTCGTGAAGTTTTCCCTTTGCCGCCTTTTCAAACTCGTCCTCGGGCAAAGCCACATAATGCCAATACCCGACTATGCTTTTAGGCGCGTCTGTCAGCAGCACCCACAGGTCAGGATAGCTCTTGTATATGGGTATCCACTGTTCATAAGTGCCAACATGCAGCTCGTCAACTCCGTTCATAGTGTCGTAATCAAGCTGTATGAGGGCGTTTACTATCTCCCCTGGCGTCCAGCCCCAGTCAGACACATCCTTCAGCGTGGTTATGCGAGGCGGCCACGCCGCAGCTGTTATATTATTCAATTCTTCGGGATATTTCTGCTTTTTGAATTCGGTAAAGTACCACACGGCTATCTTTTTCAACGACGCGGAATAAACCGACACATCCCCTGCCGACTCATTGGTTTCCGAGGCGTGTACCATGAGGTTGCCTGCAATCCTTAGATGGTTTAATTCCAGGATTATCATTTGGGGTATTATTTTGGCTTCCCGCAGCCCGCTTATCATTTCATCAAGCTTTTTTCCCTTCAAATGCCTGGCTTTCTCATCAACTATGTTCCTGACGATGCCTTCAACTGCCGTCCTGGCCGTGGACAACCCGGTAGCAGGGTCATCGTGAAGATATTTTAACGCTTTTTGCAGGTTTGTAATTATAGTGCCACTCAATTTATTTTCTCCCTGTCTGATTTAGATAATTATAACAGAAGGGTTCGGATGGGTCAAATGAAGGATGAAAAGTTGATAAATATTTTGTTGTCAATGCACTCTTTACTGTCCCTATCAAAAATTTTCCGCGCCTCCCGATAATTAAAATAATCGTACCGCGGCGAAGCCTTCGACTTCCTTGAAGTCCTCCGGGCCAAGTTCCCGGTTGGTTTCCTCCCTGACAGCCCGCCTTATTTCCTGGGTGGTATAACCGCTGGCAAGCCCGTCGGGCGTGTACATGTCAAATATGAACCAGCCCTCGACATCCCCTGCCAGAACCGGGCCGTGCTTGGCCGCGTCGCGCAGCGCTGCCTTGAAGCTGCCTCCCATGGCCATGATAGCCCTGCCTATACCCAGCTTTTTCTCATACCGGTTTACAACCAACGCCTCGGAGAACATGGCCCTCTTATAGACTGTCTGCCGGATCGGATATGGATTGCGGAAAGGATAGTGATGCGTAGCGCCGAGAACCCTGCCGCCAACCAGCGGAAAGGTCTCGAACGAGCCTGAATTCGGCCAATTTACATCCTGTTCCCGCAACACACACCCACATATGCCTCCCACAACAATCCTGGCAATGTCGTCAAATGTCTTAATGCCGGGTCTGTACTTCAATGCTGCCGGTTTTGTAATCTGTAATGTCATGACAACGCCTCCTCAATATATTATATACAAAACATGCCAATTACGGCTGTTTATTACAAAGCCGCCTTGCTGCCGGATGATTCCGCCTCTTCACGCGCCGGTTTCGGCTGCCCTATTTCCTTTGCCTGGCCTAACTCGGATATTTCCTCAAGCACAGCTTCCAGCTTCTTCTTGCGCGTGGAGGCCATCCTGGAGAACCCTTCGTACACGGTATCCACGGCATCCGCGACCTCGTCGAAGATTTCGGTATAGTTCTTCCATTCCTTCCTGAATTTCTCCATGAGTTCCCTTGTCTCGCCAGCGGCCTGCGCCATCTGGAAGTTGTTTACCGCCTCCCTTATGGTGGAGACCACGGCATACAGCGTGTACGGCCCGCACACTATTATTTTTGATTTCAACGCGTCGTCCATGAAGGCCCTGTCATTCTCTCCCACAAACGCGTATACCTGTTCGTTTGGTATGAACATAACCATGTAGTCCACCGTGCCCTCGGCCTCGCTGACATAGTCCTTCTTTGCCAGGTCCTTCAGCTTGCCGCGCACGTCCTTCAGGTACTGCGCCTTCAGCGCTTCCTTCTGTTCACTTGTTTCGGCAGCCACATACCTCGTGAAATTATCAAGCGGGAATTTTACGTCTATATTCACTTTTTTGCCATGAGGCAGGAAAAAGGTAAAGTCCGGCTTCGAGCCGCTTTCCTGCTGTGTCTGGGTTATGTAATGCTTTCCCTTTGTCACGCCCGCTATGTTGAATATGTCCTCCGCTGCCCGCTGGCCCCACTCCCCGCGCTTCTGCGATGAGCCCAGCATCTCCCTCAAATTGTTTGCCGCGGCCTCAAGCTTTACGCTGGCTTCCCTGGCGTTCCTAAGTTCGGTGATTATTGCCGTGCCGTTTTCGCCGGTCTTGCTGTTCACGGCCTGCATGAGCGTCTCGATTTTAGCGACTGATTTGCCCACCTGCTCCAGCCTCTGGTCTATGAGCCTTTTCTTTTCCTCCAGG
>CAYNMZ010000053.1:0-12438 GCA_964398505.1 uncultured Spirochaetia bacterium | reverse complement strand
CTGCAATGACGAGGAATAATTCGTAAAAGCCGGATTGAACGTGCTGGAAAACCAGAACCTGGCGGTGATATTAGCCGTGTTTACGGTGCCCGGGCCATAATTATAAATACGCAGGATAAAATTCATCCTGTCGCCCGAGCACGCGTCATTTGTGACATTAATCGTGGCATTCAGGTAAGCGTACGCGGCATGAGCGGACAGGGCAAGGGCGACCACTGAAAACGCCCATGCCTTGAACGCCCTTGTCTTATTCATTTCGCTTCACCGCAATCGTCCTTCCTGCCGAAGGACGCGTATTTTAGGACCATAACCTTGCTGTCAATCATGTACGCGAAGAAATACTTCTCAGCGTCAAGCGGGTTTGAAGGCAGGCCCGTGACTGTCCCCCACCACGACACAGTCTGGCATGTGCCGGCTGCAAGCGTTCCGAAATTCCACGTCAGAAGGTTCCCTGTCCTTACTCCCAGCGCCATATTGGGGTTCAAGAAAGCCCCGAACGACATGTTATTCGGCACCGTATCCCAGATTACAAAAGGGTCAGCCACAGGCCCGGCAGCGGAATTGCACGCCTGTATTGTCCAAGTCACATTCTCGCCCACCTGCACAGTTCCCGGGCTGGCGGTCTTGTTCACAGTAATAACCGGCGTCGGGCAAATTGGCGCAAAGACAGTAATGTTTGAATGCTGAGGAATAATTGGATCCGTTCCATCTATTGAAGCCCTGTTAGTAACCGGATTACAGGTATTCACTGTTGCCCACCACGTATAGGAGCCGCTCTCATCAGTTAATGTACCCAGATTCCAGCGAATTATCGGCGAGGTTGTGGCCGGACTGCCGGAACCGCCTGGATTTATGAGCCCGGCAGGCACAGTATCATATAATGTTACATTTGCAGCCTCCCTCGGAATAAGAACCATAAAATTGTCATATGCGTCTCTGCTGTCCCCTGACGCTCCTTTTTGTTCGCTTACCCCTGGTCGCCAGTCGTTCCAGTTGCCTCCCGTGCAGCGCCAATTTGCATCTAATGCGTCATTTGATGTTGTCGTCCAGTCCACCTGGTATCCCGCAGGTTCAGGATCACCCCTCCCCCACACTTTTGCCCTAAAACGGTAATTATTCCCTACTTGCGTTATTTCAGTTTTTGTTCTATACCACTTATTGCCAACTATCTGATATGCGCTTGACGCGCCGTTCCAGCTGCATGAACCGCCGCCGCATTTTTGTATCCCTAAATATCCCCCGGCAGGAGCCGTATCTATAGAAAGCAACAAGGCATAAGCATAACTATTGGTTCCGGTCTGCCCATTGGATCGAAGTATAACAAGCGCATCCGCGCCTTCGAATCCTACCGGATCTATCATGACATCCGAAACGATTATCCCTGTACAAAATTGCACATTTGAAGGCGTGGGATCATCAAGCAACAGCGCCGGATACTGGTCCTGACCGTATCCTGAAAGCGATTGCCCATACAGGTATCGGTCTCCCGTACTACAGTCATCCCTAATTGTCCACTGGCCGTAATTTGAACCAAAAGGTATGTTTCGCCAGCCCGGCGGCGCCGGATTTGTATAAACACTGCCGGTTGGCAAATCATCAAACGACCTGAAAGCTTTTAACTGCGACCCGCTCACCTGATAGTTCAGGATGTAAGTAATATTGCTTCCAAAATTTACCGTTGTCGCAGATTGCAGCTTAGTCACAGAAACCGCGGCTTCACCGGCAATAATATTCGCAGTTGAAGAAGCGTTCAACGACCCCATTGAGGCATTAGCCGTATTTGCAATATTGGCGCCTGCCGTAATATTCGTGTTTGCCCGTAAAAGCATCCACACGCTTCCTTCTGTTGTTCCATAAGCATTTGTTCTGTCTGGCAACGTCCATACAATTGTTCCGGAAGTTGATCCAATAGCAGGTGCTGTCACATTGCCGCCGGGTACGGGATTTGGCCCATACGCAACCAGTGTCAGATTGCCGCCACCGGGTATTACATCGCTTATCTGTGGCTGTCCGTTAGCGTAAGAATAATCTATTGAAAACAATACAAGATCATTTGTAAGCTGAATTACACCTTCAGCCCTTTTCCTGATTGAAAGACTTGGCGGCGGTATAGGAATATTCCATGAAAGCGGCAATCCTATTGATGCACCTGTTTCACAAGCGCCAAGACCCTGCCACTCGCTCCTGTAAATACCTCCGCCATTATCCTTCATGCCTACATGCAGATAAAGCGCAGTAGTATTACATCCTGTAAACATGGTCCTTGGCGGAACACGCACAACATATTGACGCGTAGTCCTCACCGAATTTGAGTCATTAGAGCAATCCTGGCAATTGTAAGGCCCCGAGCCCGAACCTGGAAAAGCGACTACGCTTATCGGGTCCGTTGTAAATATTACTCGCGGCACATCTATTCCCGCAGAACTTACTACAAAAACCTGCCCCCCGCTTCCGGCAGAAAGCCTTGTGCTGCTGCTAGATATTGCAATGGCAAGCTCAGCAGGTTGCTGGTTTGAGCAGAATTCCAATGTAATTGTTACAAGCTGGCCAAAATCAGGGTTTGGAGGAACCATGGTTACAGAAAGTACTCTGGGACGTCCAGCAAGCAACAATGCAGGCAATAACAACATCATCATTACATTGAAAACCGCATATTTTGCATGTAAAATGTTTTTTTTCATAACTATCCTTCTTTCGTTAATTATCTTCCAAAATTCTTACAAGTTTTAGACACCATAAATGTTAATATGTTTCGCCAATTTTTTATTTTATAACACTAAGCACAACAATATCTTCAATAAAATTATATCAAATTATTGTAATTAAATATATGCTTATTAACAATTTTTTCTCAGTATTCCACTAGCAAATCCAAGTCATATCACTGACATGGGCAATAGTCTTTGTATTTCCAGAGAATACCCCCAAAATATCTGCCTGAAATTAATATTTCATTTAAACTGTTTTGTTTTATGCTAAAACCGGGATAAGCGAATTCACTAAGGCCAAGTAACAGTCAGTATATGCCCCGGCGAATAACAGTTGCCTAGTACAGCTATGTTCCTGATTTCAGCCGAAGAAAACAGATTTGCGCATATAATAAAGAAAGTACAAATAAAGACAACAACAAATTTGATCCCTGATTTTATTACCCCCCCCGTTCACTTTTCACAGACACAACTCCCCTGTTTGTTTTTTGCCTGTTTTCACTTAACCCCTTTTATTGTAGGCTGGAAGTATACCCTATTGGCAATATAAAAGCAAAACAAAAAATTTCAATTAATTATCCCTATTATTTTATTTATACGAAGCAATGGCCAATTTTGAGGTTTTCCTGTCAGAATATCCCGCGTCGTTCCTGGTCTCAAGCACGCAGACATACACTCCCCTGCTCGCCCTTTTCTTGTTCGCTGCAGACATATCCCAACTGATACCGGTGGTCCCGGTGTCAAGGTCAGCGGATTTCATGAATATAAGTTCTCCAGCGACATTATACACCCTGATTGTGGCCTTTCCTGACTGTACTGTATCCCTGAAAGTCCACTTGAATGTCACCTTGTCAGCGCCAAGCTCTGAATTAAAAGGATTTGGCTGTATAATAAGCTGGTCAAGGTACTGGCTTCCCTCGCGAAGCACTATTATTGTCTTTGAAGCGTGCAGGACCAGCCCCTGCTCTGTCTTCATTATCATCTGGACCTCATACGATCCGCTCTCCACCACATTGCCTTTGGCGTCCTTGCCGTCCCATGTTATATACTCGCCGAGATTTGACCCGTATTTTACATTTCCCATTTGCGGGTCAACAATGCCGTCCTTGGTAACCACGACAAGACCCGGCACCTCAAGCTCAAGCTTCTCGTTTATCGTGCTTACATTCTCTTTCTTTATAGTGCGGATCAGTTCTCCTGCCGAGTTGTATATGTTCATTTCAATGAAACGCTCAACCTTGAGCAGGGTTATTTCCTTTATAAAGGCCGTGGTATGCCCGTATTCGTCAATCTGCTCCGTCTTTATGAAATACACTCCCTGGTTTATGTCCTGTGACTGTTGGTTGTCCGCGAACCAGGTAAAGCTTGCGCCCGGGCTTCCCGGCCCGAACGTTTCAGGAGTATCAACTCCCGGCAACTGTATCACAAGCGGCGTGCCGACAGTCACAGTATCCGGGTTCGCGACAGGCGTGGCCTGAATGAACACTATTGTATTCACTTCGCCTATAGGCTTGCTCGCCATTTCCTTGGCTATTATCTTGACAAGTTCGCCAGCCTCGTTATACAGGCCGATCTGGACAATGTACGGAAAATTAATCCGTGTATTGGTTATCGTGGGGGTAAGCGTATTTGTCATTGTAGCAGTAAAAGTATAAGTCTCCGTAAAAGACGGAGTGGCTGTATAAGTATAACTTGGCGTGCTTGTCTGAGTATGCGTAGGCGTTGAGGTATATGTTGGAGTTGGCGTCCTTGTGGATGTGAATGTCGGCGTAAATGTCACCGTGTTTTCCGGCGTATTTGTATATGTAGGAGTCGGTGTGCGGGTTGATGTAAAAGTCGCTGTTATTGTGTATGTCGGCGTAACCGTCGGCGTATTGGTAGAAGTATTTTCACTTGTCTCTGTTATTGTCGGAGTCACAGTCCTGGTAGCGGTAAAAGTCGGCGTCGCTGTAAATGTATTCGTTGCAGTCCAAGTTATAGTCGGCGTATTTGATGATACAGTATAAGTAGGCGTACGTGTAGGTGTATAAGTGGCCGTGTCAGTGCTCGTATAAGTGGATGTCGGGGACTGTGTATCTGTGTAAGTCGGGGTGGCCGTTCTTGTTGGCGTGTAAGTTGAAGTATTTGTATATGTAGGCGTGGCTGTTCTGGTGCTTGTAAAGGTCGGCGTCACAGTCACCGTAGGCGTATCGGTAGGGGTATTTGAAGAAACTGTAAAGCTCGGTGTCCTTGTATTCGTCACAGTATAAGTCACTGTATAAGTTGGTGTTGCCGTCCTGGTCATAGTGCTCGTCGGTGAAGCTGTAACTGTATACGTAGGGGTCGGAGATGGCGTCATCGTGTATGTCGGTGTAGCTGTCCTGGTATTAGTTGCCGTAAAAGTCGGGGTCGGAGACGGCGTTCTTGTAAAAGTCGGGGTTGCTGTCCTTGTATGAGTTACAGTAAAGGTCGGCGTGGTTTGGGTATTTGTAAAAGTCGGTGTAACAGTACGTGTATGCGTGGCTGTAAAAGTAGGCGTAGGGCTTGGCGTTCTTGTATAAGTCGGCGTAGCCGTCCTTGACGGCGTGTTTGTTGGCGTCGATGTCCTCGTGAACGTCGGCGTGAAAGTCCTTGTCCTTGTGTATGTAGGAGTCATTGTACGCGTAACCGTGAAAGTAGGCGTATTGGGGTTCTGCGTCGGCGTCGCTGTCCTTGTCCTCGTCGCCGTATATGTCGGCGACCAGCATATGACATCAGCGAACACCCAGTTTGAGTATATGTCCGTGCCGCCGTTTATGATTGCCCTGTTTGATATGGGCCCGCAGGTCGTGCCCCTCGCCCACCACGTCAGCGTTCCTGACTGCAGCCCTGAGTTCGGCAGGTTCCATCTCGCAGGGTTTGAGGAAGTGCAGCCGTTGCATCCCACATACGTCGTCCCTGCCGGCACGTCATCAACAACGTAAGGTGCCACAGTAAACGACCTCGGCAGGTATGTAGTGAAATTGTCATATGAGTCCTTTGTGTCGTCATAGTCTCCTGACTGCTCGTTTACACCCGGCCTCCAGTCAGTATATGTGCCTGTGCCGTCGCAGCGCCAGTCAGCTGCGGTCAAGCCCGTATCATTGTAATTTATGTCCCAGTTTAACGGCTCTGCCCCGCCCCTTTCCCATATTTTTGCCCTGATAGTCGTGCCCTGCACCTGTATCCTCACCCTATACCACTTGCCTGCCACAGGCGCTCCCATTTGCGGCATTCCGCCCGCAGGATAAGAACATCCGCCACCGCACTTCTGATACATAAAATAGCCGGGCGAAGGCGCATTGTCTATGGATACAACTATGCCGAGGCTCCTGCCGTTTGTGCCGTCTATGCCGTTGTTTCTTATTATAACCTGCGCGTCAGCGCCCGGAAAAAGCGTACCTGCGCCTATCATTACATCGGTTATTATCATGCCCTCGCAGAACTGGTCCGAGGTGTCTGACGGGCTGCCGTCGTCAAGCAAAAGACCCGGATACTGCGTGGAAGAGCCTGTTATATAATTTGCTCCCGTATTGCACGGGTCCTCAACTGTCCACGTACCGTACACGCCTGACTCAGAAATTGATCTCCAGCCCGGAGGCACAGAGCCTCCCGAATATGTGCCTGTCGCATCGTCAAATGACTGGAAAGCCTTTAGCTGATAGCCGTTTATCTCGTATGAAAGGTAATATGTTATAGTGTCATTTAGCATTATCTGGTCCTGTGACTGGGACTTTGTCAGCCTGACAGCGGCTGCTCCCACCGCAGTGGAAACAGACGATGTCTGCGCGCCTGACCCTGCCCAGCTTCCTGTCGCCGTATTTGTAAACGGCCCTGATCCTGAGCCGTTCCACTGCAAAAGCACCCACACAGAGCCTTCCCTGTTGCCCGGCTGGCCTGCCATACTAGGGAAATTCCATTCTATGGGCGGGCCAGAGTTGACCGAGCTGCCGGGTATGGCTGTCGGCCCGTAGCTTACGACCGTAAAGTTCGCGGGTATGGCTTCCGAAATCCTGAAACCCGCGCCGTTCTGGTACATGTAGTCTATCTTGTATAAAAGCAAATCCCCTGCTGTCTGCAGTGTGCCTTCCACACTTTTCGCTATTGTAAAGCTCTGCGGCGGCACCGGCTGGTTCCACGCAGGTGAGGTGTATGCCTGGCACGCCGGCAAGCCGGTCCATTCGCCTTTGCCAAAATATGAGTCCTTCATTCCCACATGCAGGTATAGCTGGCCCACCTCTCCGCAAGCGCCGAAGAACGAGCTGTCAGGCATATTTACCACATAATGCAGGTTTACCACATTTGAGTTTGAGTCATTTGAACAGTCAAGGCAGGTCGGCGTTGCAGCCGGCCGCGGGAAAGCGTAACCTATATTGTCCGCAGCGACGTTCGGGTTCTGGCGCGCCACATTCACCCCGGCCACAGACACAAGGAAAACCTGGCCAGTTGAACCTACAGATTTTCTGGTAGCTGAATTGGAAACCGCTATGGCAATATATGGGTCAGTATAGTAATTCACGCAGGCTGTGACATAGACATTCACCACATCCCCATATCCCGGGTTTGGGGGTGACATCACAACCGATGTTATCCTCGGAGGGCCGGCAAAAATAGCAACCGCGACAAACAACACAACGAAAGCCGCGATTCCGAGTTTTAAAGCTGTTTTTGCCATTTTACTCGTCCTTTTATCAGAATTTGATTTTACGTTTAAATTATATGACAAAAAAAAAGCGTAAAAGTTTCGGTGTAAAAGCCTTTAAATTATACATTTTTTCCAGTATCGTGTCAACATCAAGGATAATGGCGTTTTGCCTGTCAAAACACGGCAATAATTCCTTTATCGCCATGAAATACAGGCATTTTATTGTTTTTACTTGCCTACGGCTATATTTACGGTCCTTGTTTCAGTTCCTGTTGAGTTTGTAATCGTCACCTTCAATATATATACGCCGGCGCCCACTATACTTCCCTTGTCAGTCTTGCCGTCCCAGACAATGGTGTTTCCGCCCTTTTTGCCGTGGTTTTCTCCGTTGACAATCTCGCCTTTGGCCACATCCTTTGACCAGACAAGCTTTCCGAATACCGAATACAGCCTGAGCTTTACCTCGCTGTCCTCGGGAAGCGAATAATTGATTTTCGTGCTTTCTTTTCCCGCTATGAACGGGTTTGGCCAGTTCTCAAATTTTTCCGTAAGCTCCGAGATTATTTTAACTGTCAGCGGCGCCGCCACCGGCTGGCAGGAAATGCTTATCGTGTTTTCGCTGTTTGATGACGGTGCCGTATATGTGACAGACGCTATGCCTGAGCCGTCGGTCAGCACGGAATTCGCGCTCAATGTCCCCGAACCTGCCGTTATCGTCATGTTGACAGCCGTGCCTGTGACGGGGTTGCCGAACGTGTCATAAGGCCGCGCGGTAATCAGCGCGGTCTTGCCGCGTTCAAGCCTTTCGGATGTAGCTGATACCGTGAAAGTCACGGGTGTTCCGGCGCCCACTATTATGGCTGCCGTAAAGCTCAAAGGGTCGTCCACATTCACTATCGGTTCCACTCCTGCCTGGATTGGCTTGATTCTCACAGTGTTATTTGTTCCGGTCGTTTTTGTGAGCGCGACATCAAAATACGCCTTGCCCGCCGTACACGCGGATATCGGCGGTTCAGTGTAAGGGATAAGGGCGCTATCCGTAAGCCCCGGCACAGCGTCGGTCGCGTCAGATGTCTTGACCGCCTTTATCCTTACAGCTTCGGCGAATGACGTATCAGGCGCGCCGTCCCGCGGCAGGAAATGCGAGACAGTCACGGTAACCCTGAAAGGAACGCCTGCTGTCACATAGCCGGGCGCTTCGGCCCAGAAATACAGGTCAGTGAGCGACACAAAGAACATTTCCAGGTCGTTTGAAAAACCGCGCGACGTGTCACGTGCCCTTATGATATATGACTTGGTCGCGTTGTCGGTCGGAAAAATAGCGGCTGTAAAGGTTATTGACGAGGCCGAGGCCGCGAAAAGGTCGTTTTCGCCGGGCGGGTCAGTGGTTATTGAGCCTATGTAAACCTTGTCTATCATTATCCCCGTGGCCGAAGAAGGCACAACGGGATTGTAATAATCGTCGCATGTATACACTGTCACCGGGAAGTCAGTCTGGGTTGTGTGCGTGGTCCAGTTTCCGGCATGTCCCTCTATTGTCCCGGGCGCGAAAAACATGTCTTCCACTATCATCTTTATCTTTGTATAAGGGCCCGCGTTTACAACTATCGCAGGGCTTGTCCCGACGGCCGAAGTCACGGTCAGGTCACGCGCCTCAACGGTTATGGCCGCGCCTGCCCTGTATATTTTCACGTTTCCTGTCCACGAGCCGCCTGAAAAAGAGCCCGTGGCGTTTGTTCCGGTCGATATAACCTCAACCTGTCCGCCCCCTGTTATATAAAGGTAAGCCGGCCCCGCATAGTCTGTTTTCAGCTGGGAATTGTCGGAAGATTCATAGGCGAATACCGAAACCTGCTTCTGGCCTCCGGCGTTAATCGGGTTATTGTCGCTGAAAGTCACCACAAAATGGTCCAGGCCCGCTCCAATAGAGGCCGTCGCCAAAGCGAACAGGACCGCTGACAGAATGACATATTTTTTCATATCCCACCTTTTCCAAGATTGTTGGTTGCAATTTTTTACGATATTTTCATGTACTCTTCTATCGTCGTGATTCCCTTCAGCGCCTTATGCAGCGCCGCTTCCTTGAGCGTGTTCATGCCGGCCTTTTTGTTCTCTTCACGTATTTTCTTTATCGGCTCACCGGCTATCAGCATTTCCCTTATCCTGTCTGTCATTGGCAGCATCTCAAAGACAGCGGTCCTGCCCTTGTATCCGGTCTGCGAGCAGGCAGGGCAGCCCTTTCCCTTATAAAGCGTTACCTTTGAGCTGCTTTCAATCATTTTCAGCACATCCTGCGGGGCCTCATATTCCACCCTGCACCTGTCGCAGATTTTTCTCACAAGGCGCTGGGCAATTACTGCAGTGGCGTTTGTATAAACCACATAAGGTTCTATACCGAAATTTACCAGTGACTGTAACGCGGAGTATGTGTCATTGGCTCTGATCATTGAAATCACGAGATGGCCTGAAGCGATTACGTCAAAAATCGCCTCAGCTGTTTCCTTGTTTGCCACGTCGCCCGCGGCTATTACATCGCAGTCCTGTTCCGAGAGGTAGCGCAGGACCTGGCCGTAGCTTTTCCTGCTGACCTTTGTCTGGTTTATGCCCTGCAATATGTAATTTGATGACGTATCATCCACTGAAAATATGTTGATTTTCGGGTCGTTTATCTCGCTTAATGCCGAATACATTGTCGTGGCCTTGCCGCTGTTAGTGGGGCCGGCTATCAGGATAAGGCCGTGCGGCATGCGTATTGCCTTTCCAAAAGCCTCCATCACAGGCTCGTCCATCCCGGTCTTGTTCAAAGGTATTATCGTTGAATCGGCCCTGAGTATCTTCAGCACCATTTTTTCGCCGAAAATTGTCGGGAAAGTATATATTGCCATGTTTATTTCCTTCCCTGACACGCGTATCTTCAGCTTGCTCTCCTGCGGCGTATTTTTGTCAGCCGCGTTCATCTGCGCCAGCTCTTTTATCTTGTTGATAATGCCGTTGTAAAGCGTCCTCGGCGGCGAGTCCACTTCATAAAGCACGCCGTCTATCCTGCGCCTTATCCTGGACTTGTCAGCCAGCGGTTCTATATGTATGTCCGTCGCGGCCGAATCATAGGATTCTGATAAAAGTGTGGTAAGGAAAGTATTAACCGGCGTATCCTGCGACATTACTGCCTGTGACATGGGCTGTGGTTCGCTGACGCGCGGAGCCTGTTCAACAGGCTGCGGCTGCGGTTCAGCCTGGGGCCGGGCCTGTGACTGCGGAGTCTGGAAAACCGGCCTGCCCGGTTCAGGAACTTTGGCCGCAGGCCTTGCTGGCGGCTGAGGAGGCGTCGGAGACAAAGGTTCATGCCTTATCTTTTCCGGTGCAGAACCAAAAACCGATCTCTGTATTTTCGGCGCCGTATCTTCCCTGCCTGACGGCCTGCCAACAGGACCAGAAAGTATATCATCAAGCTCGTCCACCTGCGCCCTTGCCACTTCCCCTGATGAATCTTCCTTGAAACCGAGGTATTTGTTCACAAGTTTTGTGATGTCCTCGGCCGGCGCGAGTCGCGCGTCTATCTCGCACCTTGTCGTAGCCTTTATATCATCCACTACCATGAAATTCAGCGGATCAGCCATGGCCACCGTAATGACCTTTCCCTGCTTGTTTACGGGTATCAGCCTTTCCGAACGCATAAGCTGTTCAGGAATAACCTTAAGCACGTCGGGCTTTATGTCCTGAATCTCGTCCAGGTTTATATAAGGTACGCCCATCTGATAGCCAAGAAAAGTCCACAGGATTTCCTTTGATATATATCCCATTCGCACAAGTATTTCACCGATCTTTTGCCCTGTCCTTTTCTGTTCCTCAAGCCCGTCTTTTAGCTGTTCTTTTGAAATTATGCCTTCCTCGACCAGCATCTCGCCGATCAGCATGTTTTTTGGCCTGTTCATTTCATCCCTCTTTCTTCTTGAAAATGTCAAATATGGATTTTTTCTTTGACTGTGAATCCGGGGCGGCTCCGGGCAAACCCGTATCAGAAGAAGGCCCTTCCGCCTTTCTGTATTCCTGCTTTACCTCGGGCCTTGCGGCCTTTGCTGTCTTGTCCCTGAATTCCTTGCCTATATCGCTTGTCATCCTTTCAACTTCGGATCCTGACAGTCCGCTGTCAGGAGTAATCTTTATCGCCTGTTCCTTTCCTGTGGCCAGGTCCTTCGCGGACACCTTTATAATGCCGTTCGCGTCAATGTCAAATATAACTTCGATTTTAGCCGTACCTTTCTTTGACGGCGGTATGCCCACAAGGTCAAAACGGCCTATCATCTTGTTGTCAGCTGCCATTGGCTTTTCGCCCTGATATACCTCTATGGTGACAAAAGTCTGGTCATCCCTGGTATTTGTATAAATTTCCTTTTTCCTCGTGGGTATTGAAGTGTTCTTTTCTATCATCTTTGAAAATATGCCGCCCTCGGTCTTTATGCCCAGGGAAAAAGGCGTGACGTCAAGCAAAAGTATGTCTCTGATGTCGCCCTTTAGGACAGAGCCCTGGTGGGCGGCTCCAGCGGCTACGGCCTCATCAGGATTAAGCCCAAGGTAAGGTTCTTTCCTGAATATCCTCTTTACAACCTCCCTTACAAGCGGCATTTTTGTCTGGCCGCCCACAAGCACCACTTCGTCTATATCTGAATATTTAAGCCCGGCGAAAGCCATAGCTTTTTCGCACGGTTCAGCCGTTGCTTCAGCGAGGTTCTTTGTTATTTCCTCAAGTTTCTGCCTTGTCAGGACCGTCTGCAAATGCTTCGGGCCTTCCTTTGTGACAGCAATGAACTGAAGCGTTATCTCAACGGAATCAAGCGTTGATAGGTTTATCTTGGCTTTTTCAGCAGCGTCCTTTAACCTCTGCAAAGCCACCCTGTCGCCCCTTAAGTCTATGCCTTCCTTGTTCAGGAATTCCGATACCATCCAGTCAATAATGCGCTGGTCAAAGTCGTCACCGCCTAAGTGCGTGTCGCCGCTTGTGGAAAGTACCTCAAATATGCCCTGGCCGAGCTTTAGGACCGAGACGTCAAAAGTGCCGCCGCCCAGGTCAAATACGGCTATTTTCATTTT
>CAYNMZ010000052.1:0-12514 GCA_964398505.1 uncultured Spirochaetia bacterium | reverse complement strand
TTGTACCTGTTGTTCCTGTTCCTTCCGCCCCTTGAATTCCTGTTAAACCCGCCGCGGTTGTCCCTGTTCCTGTTGTCCCGGTTGTCCCTGTTGTCGTTCCCCTGCCTTGGCTGCTGGCCTTCAACACGGGCGAATATCATCCTTCCCGCGTCGGTCTGCAGCACATTGGTCACGCTTATGTCAACGCGCTTGTTTATCATGCGCCTCGCGCCGTCCACGACTATCATGGTCCCGTCGTTTAAATACGCGATGCCCTGTTCCTTTTCCTTCCCTTCCTTCATTATCTTCACGCTTATCTTTTCTCCGGGCAGGAAAGTGGGCTTTATAGAATTTGACAGGTCGTTAATGTTTAGGACCTTTATGCCCTGTATCTCGGCTATCTTATTTAAATTATAATCGTTCGTTATAATTTTCGAGCCGGGCATGTCCTTTGCCATGGCGACAAGTTTCTCATCAACCTTGTTGGACACCTTGTAGTCCTTGTCCATGATCACTACATTGATACCCGCGATCTTCTTAAACTCATTCAGTATGTCGAGCCCCCTGCGGCCCTTGCTCCTCTTCATTCCGTCCGAGGAGTCGGCAATAAGCTGCAATTCCTGGAGCACAAACCTGGGGACTATGATCATCCCCTCAAGAAACCCCGCTCTCGCAATTTCGCTGATCCTTCCGTCAATTATTACGCTGGTATCAAGGATCTTTTTCGAAAGCTCGGATTTGGCGAGCGCCAGCCTGTTCAATATCGCCTGTACTACTATTATTATAAGGGCTATAGCGCCTACCGTTGCTCCAACCATCACTTCATTTGGTATGTTCATCTTTTTCACCTCCTTTCTTCTTTAATTTTATGGCGCTAATCCTTTATAAGCGCCTTTAACTCCGAAATATTCCTGATTTTGATCAGCTCAATTCCAGCCTTCACACTGCCGCTCTTCTCCGGGACCACGCAGGCCTTAAAACCCATACGCTCAGCCTCGGTCACACGCTGGTCAACAGATGTAACCGGCCTTACGGACCCGTCAAGCCCCAGTTCTCCTATAAATACCGTGCTTTCCGGCGCCGGCCTGTCCATAAAGCCGGAATAAACAGCCACAGCGCAGCCCAAATCAGCGCCTGTCTCGGTTATTTTTATGCCGCCGGCGACATTTACAAAAACATCCTGGTTTTCCATGTGTATGCCGAGGTTTTTTTCAATTATAGCGATGGCCAACAGCACCCTGTTATAGTCATATCCCGTGACCGTCCTCTGCGCTATGCCGAAACTGCGTCGCGATGTAAGCGCCTGAATTTCCAGAAGCAGGGGCCGCGTGCCTTCCATAACTGTCACAACAGCGCTGCCGGGCTTGCCCGTACCCGCCGCGTCAAGAAGAGCTTTTGACGGGCTCTTTACCTCACAAAGCCCGGTACCAGTCATCTCAAACACCCCTATCTCGTTTATCGAGCCGAACCTGTTCTTTACCGCGCGCAGTATCTTGAACCTGAACGACTCTTCGGCCTCAAAATACATTACAGCATCCACCATGTGCTCAAGCATCTTTGGGCCCGCTATTGCGCCGTCCTTTGTCACATGCCCTATTATGATAACAGGCACTCCGGTCCTCTTTGCCGCGTACATCAGGTGCGCGCAGCTTTCCCTGATTTGGCTCATGCTACCGGCCGCGGCGTCAACGTCATCCTTGTACACGGTCTGTATGGAATCCACCACCACAAGACCGGGTTTTTCGGTTTCTATGGCGCCTGCAATTTTTTCCACACCCGTTTCAATGAGAAGCAAGAGGTTTTTTGACCTCGCGCCTATCCTTTCAGCCCGCATTTTTATCTGAGACGATGATTCTTCGCCTGAAACATAAAGCGTTTTTAAGCCTGTCCCGGCTATCCTGTCCGCTATCATAAGGGCAAGCGTTGACTTGCCCGCTCCGGGTTCACCGCCCAAAAGCACAAGGGAACCTTTTACGATACCTCCCCCAAAAACCCTGTCAGCCTCGCTTATGCCCGTAAAGAGCCTTTCTTCGGCCTTTAGCTCAATGTCCGCGAGCGGCGAAGCGGAAGATCCTTCGCCAAAATTACGGTACTCAGAACCTTTTTTGTCATTTGCGGAAGGGGCAGTTTCCTCAGTAAATGTATTAAACTCGCCGCAGGAAGGGCATTTGCCCATCCATTTGGCGGTGTCATAGCCGCAACTCTTGCACATGAAAACCGTCTTTTTCTTTGCCATACGCCTCTTCGCCAGTCCGGATAAAAGACTCCGGACTTAATTATATGCTTAAATCCTTGTTTTTAATTTTATTCATCAGTTTTTCAACAAATTTATCAAACTCCACTCCCTTTGTCTCCTCACCCGTACGCAGGCGCATGGAAACCGTCCTGCCTTCCACTTCCTTGTCCCCTATTATCAGCATATAGGGGATTTTCTGCATAGTTGCGGCCCTTATCTTTGCCCCTATTTTCTCGTTCGCGGCGTCAAGCGAGGCCCTTACGCCCGCCTCTTTCAGCTTTGACAGCAATTCCTTCGCGTAAGCGTCGCTGCGGTCGGTTATAGTCAGGATTGATACCTGCACGGGCGACAGCCATACCGGGAATGCGCCCTTGTAATGCTCTATCAGCACGCCAAAAAAGCGTTCCAGCGATCCCATAAGCGCCCTGTGAATCATTATGGCGCGGTGTTCCCTGTTGTCCGCGCCCGTATAATCTATGCCGAATCGTTCGGGCAGGGCAAAGTCCACCTGTATTGTGGAGCACTGCCAGGTCCTGTTTAAAGCGTCCTTTATCTTTATATCTATTTTTGGGCCGTAGAAAGCGCCGCCGCCATCGTCAACTTCATATTTCAGCGAAGCTGACGCAAGCGATTTTTTAAGCGCAGCCTGGGCCTTGGCCCACATTTCATCCGATCCTATGTGGTCAGCCGGCATCGTGGACAGATACACTTCAAACTCAGAAAACCCGAAAGTCTTCAATATGAACATCACAAAATTCAGCGCGTTTATTATCTCCTCTTCCAGCTGTTCCTCTGTACAGAAAATATGCGCGTCATCCTGGGTAAAACCCCGCACGCGCATCAGACCGTGCAGCACGCCTGACTTTTCATACCTGTAAACCGTGCCGAGCTCGGCCCAGCGCAACGGAAGGTCTCGATAGCTCTTTGGGCTGTTCTTATACATAAGTATATGAAAAGGGCAGTTCATGGGTTTTAGCTGGTACTGCATATCGTCTATGTCCATGGTGTTGAACATATTTTCCCTGTAAAAACCAGTATGACCGGAAGTGTTCCACAGGTCTATTTTGGCGATATGCGGCGAAAAAACAAGGTCATAACCGTGTTTAATGTGCTCATTTCGCCAGAAATCCTCCATTTCCTTCCTTATTATGCCGCCCTTCGGATGCCAGTATATAAGGCCCGGCCCTTCCGCCTCGTGCGTGGAAAAAAGGTCAAGCTCCCTGCCTATCTTCCTGTGATCCCTTTGCTTTGCCTCTTCCAAATTTTTCAAGTATTCATCCAGCATTTCCTTGGACGGAAATGAAATGCCGTAAATACGCTGCAGCATACGTTTTTTTTCATCGCCCCGCCAGTAAGCCCCTGACGTTTTTAGCAGCTTTACGGCCTTGATTTTTTTTGTATATGATACATGCGGCCCCCTGCAAAGGTCCACAAAGTCTCCGGTCCTGTAAAGGCTCACCGTGTCCGTATTCAAATCCCTTATTATCTCAACCTTGTAGGTTTCATTAATGGATTCAAAAAGCTTTATCGCGTCGGTTGAAGTCATTTCTTCCCTTATAAACGGGCTGTTTTCCTTGATTATTTTGCGCATTTCATCCTCTATCTTTACAAGGTCAATCTCAGTAAATGGCTTTTCGGCATCAAAATCATAGTAAAACCCCTCGTCAATCGCGGGGCCTATGGTGACCTTAACTGCCGGAAAAAGCCTTTTTACGGCCGCGGCCAATATATGTGAAGTGGAATGCCAGTATGTCTCCTTGCCCTCTTTTGACTCAAATGTCACAGCGGCAACTTCCCCCGGCTCATCCAGAGTGGCGTTCATGTCCAGCAATTTTGAGTTGACAGAAACAACCAGTGCCGTGGACGCATCAGGTTCAACTGACTTTAAAAAATCAGCCGCACGCACTCCCTTTAAGGCCTCATGTTCTATCCCTTTATATGACAGCTTTATCTTATCCATATTATCCTCCGTTAACAATTCTTTGTCCGTAATTATCTACTTGCTTGCAGTTCACGGATAGCAGGCAGAAAAGCGCCAGCGATATCAGCCATTTTCAGTTTCTTCCTTGTTTGTCAGGAAAAAACTCAGCTGTTCCATCTCAAGCGCCAGGTCCACGTTCCTGACTATCATGCCGCTGTCGCTTACAAGGTGCTTGCCCGCGAAGTTAAGCACGCCTTTTACCCCTGTTTTTTTCAGCCTGGTCACCATGGAGCCAAGCACTTCGGCAGGCGTTGTAATTATGAGTATCTCTATCTTTTCTTTTTTAACAACTTTTTCCATTTCGTCAGAGTGGTATATCTTCACGCCGTCAAGTTCCCAGCCCACCTTTGACGGGTCAACATCAAACCCTGCGACAATCTTAAATCCCCTTGACTGGAATCCGCCGTACATAAGCAGGGCTCTGCCGAGATTTCCGGTACCCACTACTCCGACTTTCCAGTTTTTGTGCGTGCCCAGAATGCGCGATATATTATCCTTGAGCTGCGCCACATGATAGCCAAAGCCGCGGCGTCCAAATTTCCCGAAATAAGCAAGGTCCTTCCTTACCTGCGCCGGGTTCAACCCTATCAATTTTGCAACCTGTTCTGACGAAACATAATCCACATTGGAATCCATAAGTTCGGAGAAGCATTTAAGGTATATTGAAAGCCTGTTAACCGTCGGGGCAGGTATCTTTTTTGTCATTTGCCCTCCTCTTTTTCCACATTTCCAAAATTCGCTATATCGTCAAGCTTGAAAGAGTGCTCGTGAGTTTTCATATATTCGTCTATCTGTTTTTTCGCCTCGGTCAATTCTATATCCTTGCCGCTCAGCGTGATTTTTTTTGCGTCCTTGTCTATCTTTACTATCTTGACATTAATTATATCACCCTTCTTGCAGGAAATCTTGGCCTTATTCTTTATTGGTATCCTGCCCAATATGCCGTCACCTAACAGGCACACTACCGCCGAGTCCTCAACGTCGGCCACCTTAGCATCCATTGAGCTTCCTTCCTTGTGTTTTGCAATAAATACAGCCCATGGCGAGAGCTGAAGCTGTTTCAGTCCGAGCATTATGCGGTACTTATTCTTGTCAATGCCCAATATCCTGAATTCCCTCTTTTCTCCGGGTTTTATAAGAGTTTCCAACTTTTCCACAGGCGACCACGAGATGTTTTCAATCTGTACAAAAGCATCAAAATTTTCATCAAGCTCAACTTCCACACCTTCCCCTTCCTTTATCGCCTTTATGAAGCCAATCACCCTGGCGCCGACAGGATAACGTTCATCCATGCTGTGCCACGGGTTCTTTTCAAGCCTTTTTATGCTGAGTACAATCTTGTTCTCTTCCTCATCCAGTTTTATCACGCAGGCGTCAACCTCTTCACCGGGCTTTAAAACATTTGACGCGTCGTTTATCCTGCGATAATACGATATCTCACCCGCGGGAATAAAACCCTCTGTTCCTCCCTCAATTTCAACTGTCACGCCTTCGCGCGACGCTGACACCACTTTCGCCTTAACCCTGTCGCCCTGCTTATGCGACACTGTAAAACTAAGGAAAGGATTCTCAGAAAGGCGCCTGATACTGAGTATCGGCCTGCCCTTTTCCGGGGTAAACACAATAAGCTCAATTTCTTTCCCGGGCGCCATGGACTCCGGTATTTGATCGCTTTTTTTCCAGGATATCTCATTAAGAGGAACTATCCCCGTTACGCCCTCACGTTCCACTTCAAGACCCGTATGACCCACCGCTTTTATCACAGCCCTTACCTTCTGCCCGGCAGGGAATGCCTTTTTAAATGACTCCTCGTTTTTTTTCATTTTTTCATCTACATATTCCTTATACGATACAACCACATTCCTTTTTTCCTCATCAAGCTGAATTATTTTGAACTGCAACGACTTTCCTGTAATATCCTCGCCGTACGCCTTTGAATGGGACATAGGCAGAAAAGCCGTCACATTAGCGCCGAAATCTATTATAAAACCGCCCTTTACAGCCTTTAAAACCCTGCCCTCACAATAAGTACCTTCCTTAAAAGCCTTTTTAACCGCCGAAAAAATAAGTTTCTTATCGGCGATTATCTTAGATAAAAGCACCATGCCGTCAGGCCCGTCGGTCTTCTTTACATAAACGTCTATGGTCGAACCTTCAGCAAGGCCTTCGTAATAGGAATACTTGGATGTTTCATCCCTTGGTATTATTCCTTCCGACTTGTAATCAATGTCAACAAAAACATCCCCGTCCTGTTTCCTTAATACCCTTCCCTTGAGCATGGTGCCTTCGCGCAAGCCGCGAAACTCTGTGTTTTTATCCACGACTTTTTCTCCTGTCCGACATTGTCCTTATTTTTTCAGCCACTTCCATTATGACATCATCAGGCGTAGATGCCCCGCCGGCAATGCCGGCGGATTTTTTCCCCCTGAACCACTTTTCTTTTAGTTCAGACGCGCTCTCAACATGGTAAGTATTCTTCGTCATTCTTTTTGATATCTCATAAAGCCTCTTTGTATTCGCGCTTTCTTTCCCGCCCACAACTACCATAACATCGGATTCGGCCGCTAATTTTTCAACCGACTTCTGCCTCAGCTCGGTCGCGTCGCAAATAGTATGAAAAACCCTCACTTCAGCCTGCCGCACGACAAATACCCTGCGCATTATTTCGCAAACCATTTCCATGAAGAAAACCCTGTTTTGCGTGGTCTGGGATACTACACCCACTTTCCTTCCAAGTCTGGCAGAGGCGATGTCTTCAGCGCAGCTCACCACGATTCCGCGCCCTTTGGAATAGCCCAGTATTCCCTTTACCTCAAAATGATCCTTGTCTCCGACTATTACCACTTCATACCCGTCATCAACAAGCTGTTTCACTATCATGTGTATTTTTTTCACATAAGGGCAGGTGGTGTCAAGTATATCGATCTTCTTAGCCAAAAGCTCGGTTTCCTCTTCCGGCGATATGCCGTGCGCAGACACTATAACAGTTGAGCCTTTTTCCGCCTGCGCGGCAGTATCAATATGCCTCGCGCCGGCCTTCTCAAGTTTTTTGACTTCCTGCGGATTGTGGATTATCTCGCGCAAGGAAAACACTTTCCCGCTTCTGTCCGATGACACCCTCTTATGGGCCATTTCAACCGCCCTCTTCACGCCAAAACAAAAACCCGAGCCCTCGGCTATCGTTATTTTCATTTTTCGCCTTTTTCAAGCATGGCCATGAGTTCGGCCTTCAAAGACCTTATCCTCGCCATGACAAGTTCCGTAATCTTTACATAAACCTCTTTGCTTTCTTCCATGTTAAAGTATTCGGTAAAATCCATAGGCTCCCCGTAAATCACATATATTTTTTTGAACAGAGACGGCCTTTTCTGACCTTTTGGCCAGGCCTCATAAACTCCGTGCGCGTAAACAGGCACGACCCTGGCGCGTGCCTTGTAAATAAGCATGCCTGCGCCCGGCTTTCCATCCTGTATTTCACCATTCTCGGTTCGTGTCCCCTCGGGAAAAAGCATAACAGCTTCGCCATTTTGCACAAGTTTCACGAGCGTATCCCATGATTTTCTGTCAACAGTTCCCCGCTTTACCGGAAATGCGCCCATCCACTTTATCATTGTGCCGCCGAAAGACTTCTTGAAAAGCGTGTCCCTGGCCATAAACCTGAATATTCTTTTAAAAGTCACGCTGCCTATCAATGGCGGGTCAAAGAAGCTTGAATGGTTCGGGCACATGATAAAACCGCCCTTTTTCGGTATATTATGGCTGTTTATGTATTTGGTCCTGTAAAATACCTTGAACACAAAGAGCGTGAAAATTTTGCAAAAATTCTGCGTTATCCATATCATCACCCTGTCAAAAAGGCTCACTTTAACCGCCTCCCAAGCCCGCTGACTATGCCAAAAAATTTCGGGAACGAGGTATTAACGCAGTCAACATCCTTTATTTTCATGCCCGCATCTGAAGCCATGGCAGCCACAGTAAAAGCCATTGCTATCCTGTGGTCGCCGTGCGAGTCTATGACGGCTTTGCCGAACTTTTTTGGCCCCCTGCCGTATATAATCATGCCGTCAGGTTTTTCAACGGCCATAACACCGGATTTCCGCAGGTTCTCCGTCACAGTCTTTATCCTGTCCGTTTCCTTTACCTTAAGCTCAGCGGCGTCCTTTATAACGGTCCTGCCGCACGCGAAAGCCGCCATTACCGCTATAACCGGTATTTCATCTATAAGTTTCGGTATAACGGCACCGCCTATGACGACGCCTTTCAGGCCTGAAGTTTTCGCCCTTATGTCGGCCACAGGCTCCCCGTTTTTCACGCACCTGTTTGTCAGTTTTACGTTCGCGCCCATCCTTTTCATAACTTCAATAAGCCCTGTCCTGGTCGGGTTTACACCGACATCCCTTACCACAACTTCGGAGTCTTCAATCATAGCGGCCGCGGCCAGGAAATAAGCCGCTGAAGAAATGTCTGCCGGCACCAGCACAGGCGCGGCCTTAAGTTCCCTGCCGGGAGTCAAAGTTATCACGCGGCCCTTCACGCTTATACCTGCGCCAAAATACCTAAGCATCCTCTCCGTATGGTCTCGGGATTTTTCCTTCTCTCTTATGACAGTTTTTGATGAAGCATGCAGGCCGGCAAGCAGTATGGCGGACTTTACCTGCGCGCTGGCCACCGGCATTGTGTAATCTATGCCTTTTAACGCCGCGCCCTTTACTTTAATCGGCGCGAATCCTCCGTTGCTTTCAAACGAAGCGCCCATCAACGACAGGGGATCAAGCACGCGCCTCATCGGCCTTTTTACAATCTGCTTGTCTCCCGTTATTTCCGAGTCAAAATCCTGAGCGGCAAGCACACCGAGATTAAGCCTTATGGAAGTGCCGGAATTACCCACGTAAAGAAAAGAAGACGGTTTTTTTAGGGAAAAAAGGCCCCTGCCCTTTACGTAATAATCACGGCCTTTCTTCGATATGCTTACACCCATCTGCCTGTATATTTTGGCCGTATCAAGGGTATCTGCGGCCTCAAGAAAATTGCTTATCTTCGTAACTCCCTTTGCCAGACTTCCTATTATGATGGCCCTGTGAGATATTGACTTATCACCCTGGACCCGTATGTCAGCGTTAAAACCGCTTGCCGGAGGTATGAAAACGCTTTTCATCTTATCCTTTCCCTCAATTGGCGTGATTTCCTGATATACGCCACAAGCTCTTTTTGTTTATTCATGTAAATCATCTGGGACAGGGCGTCAAATTCCTCTATTGCCTTGTCTATATTTGCCAGCATTTCTTTCTTGTTCGACATGAATATCTCAGCCCATATTTCCTCTCCTGATGCGGCAATTCGCGTCATATCCCTGAAACCCGGCCCTATTATTTGCGGCATACCGTGAATCTCTTTTCTGGCCATATTGGTAATTACAAAGGCCGCAAGATGGGGAAAATGAGATATCCTGGCAGCTGCCCTGTCGTGAACCGCGGGGTCCATAATCACAGTATTCATGCCTACCGCCTTCCACAAAGTTTCAACAGTTCTTACAGCAGTCTTTTTATAATTCCTGTAAGGTGTAATTATACATGTCGCGCCCTTATACAGTCCTCCCTTTATATTATCAATCCCTGTTTTCTCTGACCCAGCCATTGGATGCGATCCGACAAAAACCGAATCCTTGTCCATTTCGCCTATCTTAACCGCAATGTCCGCTTTTGTGCTGCCCATGTCCGTAACCACGGAGCCGCCGGCCAGGAAAGGCCTTATCCTTGAGAAAACAGGCGGAATAAGGAGTACCGGAAGGGCTATGACAACCAGGTCAGCGTCCTTAACTCCGGTTTCAAAATTCCTTGTATAATCCGTACATGCCCTTTTTGCAAGCGCCTTCCTCAAGCGGGCCTCATTCCTTCCTATACCCGTGACTTTCCGGCTTATTCCGAGACTCAGTATGTCCCTGCCCAGGCTCCCTCCCATGAAGCCCATGCCTATTATAGCGACTTTGCTGAATTTGATTTTCATTGTTGATCTCCTATTGTATCTGCCCGCAGCTCCATGGCCAGGATTACGGAATCAAAAACCCGCAATTCTTTGACTCCGGACTTCAGATACTCCTGCCTACCGCCTTCGCCACTTTTCCGCAATCCTCAACCAATTTCCCGTATTCGGCTGGCACCAATGACTGATCGCCGTCAGAGAGCGCTTCATCAGGCTTAGGATGCACTTCTATCAGGATTCCGTCCGTGCCGGCGGCGACAGACGCCATGGCCATAGGATGTATAAGCGCTTTCTTTCCTGTTCCGTGCGACGGATCAACAACTACAGGCAGATGCGTGAGTCCCTTTATAAGCGGGACAGCTGACAAGTCCAGGGTGTTTCTCGTAGCTGTCTCAAAAGTTCTGATTCCCCTCTCGCAGAGGACCACGTTCATATTTCCGTTTGACATTATATACTCCGCGGACATCAGCCATTCATTGACAGTCGACATCAGTCCGCGCTTTAAAAGGACGGGTTTTTGAGTCTTGCCCACTTCCTTTAAAAGCTCAAAGTTCTGCATGTTCCTCGCGCCTATCTGGAACATGTCAGCGTACCTGTTTATCAGCGCCACGTGCCTTGTGTCAAGCACCTCGGTCACAATCGGCAGCCCGTACATTTCCCTGGCCTCGGCAAGAATCTTCAATCCTTCCTCGCCCATTCCCTGGAAAGCGTAAGGCGAGGTCCTCGGCTTGAAAGCGCCGCCGCGCAGCATATGCGCGCCCGCGTCCTTTATGGCCTTGGCCGTGGCCAGCAGCTGTTTCCTGCTTTCAACAGAGCACGGACCCGCGATCAGGACGACTTTTTTGCCGCCGATCTCGACATTGCCCGCTTTTACCACGGTATTTTCCTTCTTAAAGTCGCGGCTCGCCAGCTTGTAGGGCTTTAGTATCTGCATAACGCGCTCAACTCCGTCAAAGCCCTCAAGCGGCACGCCCTGGAGCACGCGCTCATCGCCGATTACGCCGATTATAGTTGTTTCCTTGCCCTTTGAGATATGCGGCGCGAGCTTGAATTCCCTGATCTTGTTCACCACATGGTCAATCTGTTTTTTTGAAGCCTTTGCCTTCATTACGATGATCATCTGGATACAACCTCCGGATATTTTTTATAATACCTGACTTAAGGCCTTGATCAGCCTGGCGTTCTGCTCCCGTGTCCCGATAGTTATCCTGGCGAAATTTCCGTGCTGCGGCCTTATGATTACACCCTTTTTCAAAAGCGCCGCAAAAAGGTCGCCCCCGCGCATTTTCAATTTTACAAATATGAAATTCGCCTGGGTGGGCACGCATTCAATACCAAGTTTTGCCAGCTCGCGATACAGGTACTTCTTTCCGGCATTGTTCATCCTGACCGTGGCCGCCACATGCCTCTTGTCCCGCAGGGCCGCTTCCGCGCCTGCCTGCGCCACCAGGTTCGCGTTGAACGGCGGCCTTATCCTTTCAATAAGCCCGACGATGTCAGGGTCAGCGGCCGCGTATCCTATCCTAATGCCCGCAAGCCCGTAAATTTTCGCGAATGTCCTCAGGACTATAAGATTGGGGTATTTTTTAAGATATTCCATGCCGTCAGGAAAATTTTTATCGCTGACAAACTCAAAATACGCCTCGTCAAGCGCCACTATCGTGTCCTGCCTTACGGCTGACATGAGCTTTTCAAGTTCGGGTTTCGTGATAATCGTGCCTGTCGGGTTGTTCGGATTGCATATATAGATCAGCTTTGTCCTGCCGGTAAGCCTGCTGATAAACCCGTCCGCGTCATGCCTGAAATCCCTGTGCGGCACCACGACAGCGGTACCTCCGGCCATGTCGGTCGCTATCGGGTAAACCACGAATGACAATTCCGAAAACATGACCTCGTCCCCGGGGTTTACAAAAGCGCCGGCAATCATGTTCAGAATCTCGTTTGAGCCGTTGCCGAACACAAGCATGTTTTGGGCGACTTTGAGTTTTTTTGCGAGCGCGGCGCGCAGGTAAAAAGCGCCGCTTTCAGGGTAAAGATTTACGTCCTTTATCTTTTTTGACATGGCCCTGACAGCCAGTTTAGAAGGGCCGAGCGGGTTTTCGTTTGAAGCGAGCTTGACTATGTCCTTTATGCCGTATTCGCGCTGTACTTCCTCTATCGGCTTGCCCGGCACATAGGGCTTTATGTTCAAAACGCCTTTCCTTGCTATTGCGTCAAATTTTCCCACAGCAAATTCCTTTCATTCATAAAGCAATACTTTCATATTGCCGGATCGGCAAACCAAATAAAGTCTGCCGGCGCGGCGCCCCGCTTTGGGCGTTTCTTTTTATCGGGAACCG
>CAYNMZ010000051.1:0-12699 GCA_964398505.1 uncultured Spirochaetia bacterium | reverse complement strand
ACGTATTTGCCATGGCTTATTATGACCTTTGCCTTTATTCCCGCTTTTTTCAGTTCTTTTGCGGCTTTTTTCCCCGCCTCTGCCGCCTTATCCCTCTCGCAAAAATAACATACTTTCCTGCTGCTAAAATGCCCTTGACTCACAAGCTCACTGATTCCGTTTAATGCAAATTCAACCTTGCGCGCGTCCCATGTGTCGCATCCGGTTTTTTCCTTCCATTCAACAAGTTCAATAAGCCCGCTTTTCCCATGCGTATATATGTCAGCGCCGGTATTGACCACAGCCGCGTCAGGCTCTATAAGCTTGCCTTCAAGCATGCCGTATTCTTCAACGCTCCTGCCCGTGGCATAAACGAGAAATAACGACTTTCGTATGCGCAGCAGGTATGAATTAAGTTCCTTTAGCCCTTCATCATCGCCAAGCAAAGTGCCGTCTATGTCGGTAATGAGGGCTTTCATCGCCTGTTGCGCCTTCCAGCTGCCACTGCCGCCGCGGTCATAAGTACGCAGAAATAGGCGAACCAGTCGCCGAAGCGCGTGTATATTGTGATTGCGCCTTCAGCAGCCGGATAAACCTCGTCAACTACCGCCCTTTTCTCAAAAAGCCCTGTTACGTTGTATATCCTTCCCCTCGCGTCCACAAAACCTGACATGCCCGAGGCAACGCTCCTTATTATCGGCACGCTGTTTTCAACGGCCCTTAACGCGGTATTCTGGAATATCTGCGCCGAAGCCGGGGTATTGCCGTACCAAGTCTCATAAGACAGGTGCGCCAGAATGCGCGCGCCTTTTCGGGCGTATTCCCTGCTTATTTCAGGGAAAAGGCCGTCATAGCATATTATTGCGCCGATTTTAAGCCCGGCCATAGTCAGTGGTTCTATCCTGTCGCCCGGCGTGAAGCCTACATAGCCGTAACGCCTGACTGCCTGTCGTATGAATTTCAGTTTGTCCTGCAATGGCACATATTCGCCAAAAGGCACAAGGTGGTATTTTGAGTACGAGCCTGTTATTTTTCCCTGCGGATCAGTAAGGAAGGCCGTGTTGTAATATATATTAACGCCCTCCCTTGTCTCTGCCCTGTCTGACCCGACAAAATTCCATGAACCGGGCGACCACCCCGCCACCATAGCCGGCCTTGCCGGGTCTGATCCAAATAGGCCCGGATACGCCGTTTCAGGCCATACTATTATATCAGGTTTTTCTGTTTTTATCGACCTTATCATTTCCTCAAGAAGCTTTAAGGCTTTTAGCCTGTATTCCTGGGACCATTCCCCGCCCTGGTCTATGTCAGGCTGAATTATCGCGGCCTTGACAGGAGCGGCTTTGCGCGGAGCGTCAAGGTTTGCGGCAAAAGCAAGAACGCATAAAGCAATTGATGTAAAAACCGCAAAAAGCCTTGAAAAACCTGTCAGTTCCACGTTTTTTTCATAAGCCGCTGAAGCTATGAGCATATTCGTAAAATACACGAGGAAAGCCGGTCCGTAAACTCCGGTTATTTTCAGGAGCTGTAACAGGCCAATAAAACCATTCTGGCTCTGGGCCGGGGTTAAAAGCTGGAATCCTGAAAAAAGCCACTCCCTTATGAATTCAAAAACAGTCATTAAAGCAGGAACTGTCAGGAACATGTCTGCATTTGTCCTTTTTTGCAGTAATTTGGCCAGCGCCAGGGGCGCCGCGATATGGATAGAAAGGTAAAGGGAAAGCGCCAGCCATGCGCCGTAGGCTCCCGAACCCATGGGTTTTACATTACAAAGCCAGTAGAGTGATATCAGGTAAAAAACAGCTGCCGAGAGATAAGAATGCCAGAAAACACCGGACGGCTTGTCCTCTTTCATCGCCACATAGAAAACCGGGGAAAAAGCCGCCCAGATAAGGAAGAAAGTGGCAGGATGGACCGATTTGTCAAGAAAGTTCGGGAATGAAAAAGCAAGCATTGTCCCTGACAAGCAGGATAATAACACGTGTTTTATTCTCATGAAGCCTCGTTTTTACAGGTTTTTTAAAGGCAGGCTTTATGATATATCATACACGCGGGCTTGTCAAGAAAGCAAAAAAAACCCGCGCTTAAAAAGCGCGGGTTTTTTTCCTTGATATCCCGGTATATGTTAATCCCACCCGCTGGAGGGAGTTGCGGTATGGTTTATCAGCATGTTCAGCATCTCATCCACGACAGCCGCCAGCTTCACCGACGCGTCGTAAGCCCTCTGGTAAAGCTTGGCCTGTGCCATTTCCTGCTCCAAGTCAACCTTGGTAATCTCGTGCTGCAAGTTCTGGTACTGCTCAAGCGCCGCCTTATAACCTTCGTAAAGCGATTCACCCGAGGCAAGCTGTCCGGTAAGCTGTCCGACAATTGTGGAGTATACGCTCCCAAACCTTGCGGCACCCGGAAGGTTCATTACCTCTGTCAAATTTCCCTGCCTGTCGCCGAAAACGAAAGGAAGCAGTTCCGCCTTTATGCCTGGAGTCGTCGGCGCCAGGTTCACGGACGACTGGAAATAAAGTTTTTGCGAATTAACATCAGTTGATACCGTAATGCCGGGTATGGCGTTTATATTTCCGAGTGTCACAGCAACTACAGTTGCCTTGTTCCAGTTTATGGTGTATGTCGTGTTGTTGTATTTCACGGTAAGTATGCCGTTCGGGTATGAACCCGTATCAGCCGGAGTATTCAGGACGTATTTGGCTACATAAGTCGGCAAATTCGCGTCCCAGGCAGAAAACATCCTTACCTGGTTTATGGTGGGCGACGGCGCGCTGTTTATCGGCGCCGCGCTTACCTGCTGCTGCGTCCAGCCCAATGCGGCCAGCAGCGAGTTCGCGGTCGTTGACTGTTCCTGTATGGTAAAAAGGTCGCTTCCCACCATGAAGAATTGCCTGTTATGCGGGTTAAACACTATTGAAAAATTCGTGACATTGTTGTTTATCTTGTTAATAAGAGTTTCAAGGGTTTCGGAGGTGTTGTACTGGACCGGTACTGCGTTGATTAGAAGCGTCGCGTTAACGTCAGGGTCTCCGGGCGCCATACCGAGTATGTCCCTTATGGTCGTTGCCTGGTTAAATGCCGCCGCGCTGCTTGTGCCCACAAAGTTGTTAAGTACCTTGTTGCCAAGGTTTGCCATGGCCAGCGCTATGTCGTTTGCGCCGAAAAGGCTATAGTTTATCTTCGCCGGGTCCTCAAGAGCCGGATTAACCATTATCGTATCAGCCTTAAAGCCCAGGAAGAAGTCAGTCATTTCCGTTCCGCCGGCCCTGTGTATCTTGTTCACAACATTTATAAGGCTGCTGGCGAGATTGTCAAGCTGGTCCTTGTAGGGTTTTATTACCTTGTCCCTTGACTCTATCATGCCTCCAAGCTTGCCGCCCGTGATATACGATGTTATATCGTTCAATTTCCCCTGCTCTACAAGCGCCACATTTTCCAGCCGTGTATCCGTACCTCCGGATATTGTAGTAAGGCGGTTTATTCCGTCAGTGCCGTTCACAAGCGCATGCCCGTTTACATGAACGACCATTGACCCGTCATCCCTTGTGGTGGTCTCTATGTTAATAAGCTCTGAAAGTTTTGTCAGCGCCTCGTTGCGCTTGTCAAGTATGTCATTTGGCCGCTGGCCTGATCCGAAAGCGAATTTTATTTCCCTGTTAAAAGCCAATATCTGTTCGGAATAATAATTTATGTTCTGTATGGTTGTTTTCATGTCAGCGGTTATATTCAGTTGCAGGTTTTTCAGCGAGCCCGACATCGTGTTCATGGTTTGCGCGAAAGCGGTCGCGTCGCTGTACAATACGGCCTTTGCGCTGTTAACCGCAGCAGCATCGCCTGCCGCAGCAGCATCAGCAATCGCCTGCCAGTCGGCAAAAAAAGTGTCTATTTTTGACTGAAGGCCGCCCGGTGCGCCTGTAACTTCCGGAAATATAACGCTCAACAGCTGAAAATTGCGCTTTAATTCCGCCCATTTGCCCGTATTACTCATCTCGGTTATTATCTGTCTGTCAAGAAACACATCCCTTATCCTCTCAATCGCGGACACATATGACCCAGTCCCTATCTGGCCGGCTCCGCCGATATTGTTTAAGGGCGCTGTCGCGGTCAGGTTCGCTATCTGCCTGGAATAATAGGGATTCGCCGAATTGGCTATATTGTGCATTGTGACGTTTATTGCAGTTGAATTTGTCCTTAGAGACTTCATAGCGATGTCAAGAGCCATGTTAATTGACATTTTATTCTCCTTTTGTATTTATATGGTTCGGTTAATTACTGTTTTATCCGCCTTTTCATCTTCCTTATCATTGGCCGCAGCTACAAAATCAAGAAACATAACCCTGTTCTTCAGAAGATAAGAGCTCTTTGCGGCCTCTGCCTGGCATTCCTTTACGGATTTTGCCAGGCCAATAAGCGCCGCTTCAAGCTTTTTTGAGTTATCCGGTTCAAGCTGCCGCATCAACAGGCTGTATCCGTTTCTTTCAGGAACGGAAAAATCCGCAAGGATTTTTTCCTTGACGTCCTCAAGCGCCTCAATATCCGCGATTATTCTTTCGGATTCTCGTGAAGCAGCCTCAACTTCGGCCACCTTGCCCGTTTTTACAGCCCCTTGCTGCCTTATAAGAACACTTTTTAAATTCCTGTAAGACAGGGACTGTTTTTCTATTGCATTAATAATGGATTCCTCTTTTTTCTGCATCGCTTAGTCTTCCAAAAGCAGTTTGGCAGCAAGTTCAGGAGCAGGAACGCGGCTATTCTCAACCACCCTTTCCTGTACCGCCTTCTGCACAACCGATTCCCTCACATCAGCCATATTCACAACCTGGTTTAGCGCCTTGCTTATTACCATGGCACGCGGCGAGATTTCCACGGTGTCCGGCTTTGCGGCTGCCTGGCCCGGCTTCTGGGCAACGGTTTCAACTTCCTGCTTTTTTACAGGCTGTACATCTGCGGCAACCGGCTGGTTGTTCTGCGGAATCATTGGGGGCATATTGCCTGAATTTATGATGCTCATTTTCTTTTCCTCCTTTTTTGATTTCTTTCTTCATGGAATATATCGTATATAAAAAGAAAACCTTTAGCGTTTTTTTCAGCAGCCGGACACGCCGTGTCCATAAAAACCCCTTGATTTAAAGGCGTAAATTCACTTGTTGAAATTTTCCCCTGTTTTTTCCCTGCAGGACTCACAATAAGCGCCTGCTTTTATATCTTTCCCGCATAACCTGCATTTCAATCCTGCCCCTGGCTGCCTTAATTTTAAAGTCCCTCCTTTTACCATTCTTAACAATTGCTGTTGCGGCACCCCGGTTTTAAGATGCACTTCCATAATGCTGGCAAGAGGATTCTTACGCAGGTAATCAGTGACTTTTTTTATGTCCTTTGCGTCTTCCAGCAGGCAAGACGGGCAAAGTTCTTCCGCAGCAGCGCCGTTAAACACCTTTCCGCATCTTTTGCAGTTTTTAAGGTTTGCCATGGCATTCCTTTTTCAATTGGTTTGAACTGAAAAATAAAGGTTTACTTTGATTCAGGTAAAGGCTTGACCGCCGGGGTATGCGACTTTTCAGCCGCTGACAACTGTTTATAAAGCATGACAGCGAGCCCTATTCCTCCAGCGCTGGCCAGTTCTTTTGATACAGCATCGTCATACATGTCAAAAAATATTTCCCGCGCGTTGCTTTTTCCAAACAGTGATTCCTCAGGAACAGTCTTTCTCATCTGTTTCAGCATGTAACCAAGAAAAATTGACTCAAAATCTTTTGAAACTTTTGCCAGCTGCTGCATCTGGCCGGCCTGTTTCTTATTCTCGGCCTTTTGAGCCTGCAACTGAGCCTGTTGCAAAGTGTTTGTCATGCTGAGCATGTCTGCTCTGGCTGTTATTTCGGAACCGCCTAAAAAGTCCATCAATCCTCCGGTTTAGACTTAAAATTTAAAATTAAAGGATTTCAATATCCGCGTGAAGCGCGTTAGCCGCCTTTATTGCCTGAAGTATGCTGATTATGTCCTTCGGCGACGCGCCTAGCACATTAAGCGCGTTTACAAGATCCTGCACATTCGCACCCTGTGGAAGCGTCACGACCTGATTGCCTCCTCCTTCAACCTTGACATTTGATTCTTCGTACACCATTGCAGACGCGCCCGGAACAAACGGATTCGGCTGTGAAACCTGTTTTGTTACGTTTATATTCACATTGAAACTGCCATGCGCCACGGCGCATCCGTCAATGGACACATCCTCACCCATAACAACAGTCCCTGTTCTCTCATTGATAACTATCTTTTCAGACCTTTCTTCAGTCTCCACATAAAGGCCCTCAATCGCAGCCGCAAATTCCACGTAATTGTTCTGAAAGTCAAAGGGCACCTTTATCTTGATGGTATTCGCGTCAACAGCGCTCGCTATCTCACCCCAAAACTGGCTGTTAATCACATCAGTTATCCTGTATGCGGATGTGAAGTCAGGTATTTGTAACTGAAGATACATATTATTACGCTCGTCCACAAATGTCACAGGAACTTCCCTTTCAACAAGTCCACCGTTAGGCACCCTTCCGACAGTCTGCCTGTTGCGGAGAGATGATATTCCCGTCACATTGCCGTCGCTTCCGCCCGTTGACACTGCGCCCTGAGCTACCGAATACACCTGATCATCAAGCCCCTTTAAAACTGTCTGCAGCAGAACTCCGCCGTCAAGGCTTTTAGCATCTCCCATCGACGACACAACCACATCTATCTTGTCGCCCTTTTTCGCGAACGCCGGAAGGTTGGCCGTAACCATAACCGCAGCCACGTTCCTTACTTTTATCTGTCCTGCAGGGTCATTGATGCCGTACCTTTTAAGCATATTTACTATTGCCTGATTCGTAAAAACCGTGGTTTTAGTGTCTCCCGAGCCTTTAAGTCCCACTACAAGCCCAAATCCCGTAAGCTGATTGTCCCTTACGCCCTTGAACTTGGCTATGTTCCTGACACGCAGTTCAACGGCAAAAGCCGCTGACGCAGTCACAGCCATTATAAGAGCAAGAGCCGCAAATACCCTGATATTTTTTTTCATATTTTTCCTCGCGTTTTTAGAATATGCCAAGCCAGTCCAGAATCCTGGTTATTATTCCCGGTGAAGTCTTTTCCCCTACCGGCCCGTTGCCTTCATACTCTATCTGGGCCTCAGCCACATAGGTGGAAAGTATCGTATTGTCCGATGAAATATCCTCAGGCCTTATTACTCCCTTTATCACAAGGTTCTGCTTTTCGTCATTTATCTGTATTACCTTTGTGCCCTTTATGCTTAGCGTGCCGTTGGTGAGCACTTTTTCAACCCTGGCTGAGATCTTCGCGGTCAGTCCTCCCGACCTCATTGACTTTCCGCCGCCGTCCTGGTATTCCTGGCCTGCCATGCCCCACGAAGGCACAGAAGGGAAAGGTATGGTTGTACCCCCACCCCACGAGCTTGTACCCATGCCTGCCTTTAAGCCGGACTGTTTGTTGGTTTTTTAGCGAGGCGCTCTGATAACCGGTGGTTGTTTCCACAACTATTATTGTCACAATGTCACCGGCTTTGTATGCCTTATGGTCTGAATACATGGACCCGACATCATCGGTATTGTTGATTATTCCGTCCGCATGTATTCCCGCGACCGTCAGCGGCAAAAAAGACGCCGCAATTATTATTAATAACTTTTTAATCATTTTAATTCTCCTTGATATTATTTTATAATTCCAAGCCTATCTCTCTATTATTACTTTGCCGTCGGCCGATACCCTGCCTTCAATAATTTTTCCGTTTTCAAGCTTAACTTTCACAATGCTGTCTTCCCTGCCTTCGGCCATCGCGGTTCCCGTGGTTTCCACTGTTATGCCTCGCATCTTGACAGCGACCACAACCGGACTGTTGCGCCTGAAAAACGGCGGGCTTTCAAGCATCTCAGCGGTTATTATCGTCCCGGGCATTATCGCCCTTTTGGCCGTCTTCCCTGCCGCAGCCTCAATGCCCGGTACTATACGTCCGGGCATATATGTTATATCCTTTGTCTCTATCCTTACTTTTCCGTCAAGCGTTTCTCCGGCCTTTATGACCCTTTCGGATACAAGGCAGTCGGAATTAACCTTCACGAGCAATGACACAGGCTCAATCCTGTAAAACCTGCCGTCAATTATTATTTCCACAGGCACAACAACATTTCCCTTGAAACTTAACTTGTTGTCTTCCCTTACCTTGAGCGAAACGCTGCCGCTCATGACCTCAATGTCCCCGCGTCCGGCAGCCGGCTTTATTTCAGCCTGGCCCTGTTTCCACGGCATATTGGCAAGCACGTAGCTTTCAGCGGCTTTTTCCAGGTCGCTTCTTTTGACAATTGCCTTTTCGGTATATACCGTTACAGTTTCCGGCCCGGTTATCTTTATGTAGCGGAATTCCTTTTTTACCTGGTTTTCAACATTTTCCCTGGTAACCCTGACCGAATAACCCGGCAGCGCCGCCCTCTTTATGTATATAGTGGAGAGCGTGTCAGCCTGGTCCCGCGACATGCCGTCAAAGTCAGCGACATCCGACAGATATATCTTATCCTTTGAGACGCTCACAGCGTTTTTCTTTAAAATAACCGTTGGCTCATAAGCCCAAGCAAATGCCGCCAAAAACATCGAAGCGGAAATCAAAAAAGCCTTAAAGCCCATTATTACCTTTTCAGGTCGTTGGCAAGTCCGAGCATTTCGTCGGAAGTCGTTATTGCCTTGGCGTTTATTTCGTATGCTCTCTGCGAGGTTATAAGATTGACCATTTCTTCAACAACCTTGACAT
Source organism: uncultured Spirochaetia bacterium (assembly GCA_964398505.1). Lineage (GTDB taxonomy): Bacteria > Oederibacteriota > PGYV01 > PGYV01 > CAYNMZ01 > CAYNMZ01. Next base: position 3,929 of record CAYNMZ010000051.1, on the reverse strand, counting down.
TTGAAGATTCCAGCATTCCGGCCTGCAGAGAACCATATCCGTCATAGCCGGGTATGCCTTCAACAGGCTGTCCTGACGCCTCAGTTTCAACATACAAATTGTTGCCTATACTTTCAAGGCCGGCATTATTAGCAAACCTTACAAGCCTGAGCTGGCCTACAGTTTCCATTTCAGCCGAACCTGCTATCTGCGCCATAACGTCTCCGTTTTCCCTGATAACCACGCTCACCGCCTCTGTCGGTATCGTGATCTCAGGCTGCACAATGTAGCCGTTTGATGTCACAAGATTTCCCTGGTTGTCAACTTTGAGCGATCCATCCCTTGTGTACGCCATCTGTCCGTTGGGCTGCTGAACCATTATAAAACCGTCTCCCTGTATCATAACATCAAGCGGGTTATTTGTCTCAACAGCGCTGCCCTGCATAAAAGATTTTTGGGTTGCAGCGAGCCTTACGCCGTGTCCTATCTCAATCGGCGTCGGAAACTGCGCGCCAAAGTTATTGGTTACACCCGCAGGCCTTATAACCTGATACAAAAGATCCTGAAATTCGGCCCTTGACTTCTTGAAAGCCGTGGTATTAACGTTTGAAAGATTGTTTGAAATAATATCTATGTTGTGTTGCTGGGCTGTCATTCCCGTTGCCGCTGTCCAAAGTGACCTTAACATGTTCTTTCCTCCTGTATTCCGAATTTTTTATTATTAATTTTTAAATAGTTATATGTCCCACGTCATTCACGGCTTTTGAAAGCGTCTGGTCGTGGGCCTGTATCGCCTTCTGTGATGCCTCGTAAGCCCTGTAAGAAGTTATCATGTCCACCATTTCCCTGACCACGTTCACATTTGACGATTCCAGGTAGCCCTGCTTCACCGACACCTCGCCCGGCTCATAGTCCTCGGACAGGCCGTCGCCGCCAAGCAGGTAAAAAAGGTTGTCGCCCTGCTTCCTTAGGGCGTCCTCTTTTGTAAATACGGCCAGCCTGAGCGTGTCCAGCTCGTTTTTATCAGCGTAAATCCTGCCGCTGTCGTCAACACGTATGTCCTTCCCTTCAATGTGTATCTCGCCCCTCTCGCCCATCACAGGGTAGCCGTTCTTGGTGACCAGCATGCCCTCAGAGTCAAGGGTAAAGCTTCCGTCCCTGGTGTATTTTATACCCTGGGGCGTCATTACCACGAACATCGCGTTTCCCTTTATGGCCATGTCAAGCGCGTTATCGGTCTGTATAAACGAACCTTCCTCGGTAATTTTCGGGACCACGCCGTCCGATATTAGCTGAACCCCCCTGCCTGTCATGCCTATGGGCGTCACTGCGTCTATGAACCCGCCGCCCGGCATGGGGTTTTTCTCGTCGTTTATCCTGTTCAGGAAAACAGTCGGGAAAGGCATATATATCGCCGTATCCTTCTTGTATCCCGTTGTATTGACATTTGACAGGTTATTCGCTATTACGTCCTGCTGCTGCGCCTGGGCTATCAGGCCCGACGCCGCTGTGTAAAGTCCGCTTATCATGTTGTCTCCTTTTACCTAGTGGCTTCCGGCGCTGCCTGGCCGGCGTCCACAGTGTCCTCGGGTTTGGCTATGTCAGAGAACTCCTTGGAGAATTTGCTCTCAACAGGAGGCACGTCCTTTGTCACAGAAGTCATGACAAAGTAGTATTTCTTGCCCACCTCAAGCCCCTTGACCGTGTATCCTATGTCATTTACGGGCGACGGGTTTACCTTCTGGTAGCCCTTGCCCGTGGTGTCGGACATGTATATGTTATAGCCTGCCATGTTCGCAGGCGGCTTCTTGCCCCACTTTACCGGTATGGCACCGTTCTTTTCCACTGTCTGTTTTTTCGCTATCGGGAATATCTCGGGTGTGCCAGGAACAACAGGCGCCGGCGACACCGAAGTCTCGTTTGAATACGCGCTTTCAACAGCCGGATAAGTGTTGTTTATGGCCGTCACCACAAAATAATAGCGCGTGCCGTTCTTTAAGCCGTCAACTGTCACGTAATTTTCCTTTACCCGTTTTGCCACAGGTATGTACCTTGTTCCCGGCGAATTGCTCATGTATACGGCGTAACCCGTGACATTGGGATCGTCATTGGGCTCCCACGTGAGGTTAACGGCGTTGTTGGCCGGGTATGACTGGAGGTTTTTCGGCGGCCTGACAACCGATATAGCGCGCACGTTCTTCCTCTCCTGTCCAAACTTGAATATCACAGACACCCTGTGCGAGTCCCCAAGATGTTCGGCATGCCCTACATAAGCGTAGTCAACCTGCCACGAATCTTCCCTGTATGATACGCCGCCTGTGAACCTTCCTGGCATAGTCGCGAATGCCGTATAACCGCCCCTCATGCCGAGATGCCTTTTAAAGAACCAGCCTTCCACGCCCACATGCACCCTTAATTCCTCGGGCGGCAGCGAAGACACCGTGTTTCCGTCAGCATCATATAATACCTGTGAGATAGGCCTTCCCGCTATGTTAAGGTCGGCGAAGAACTCCAGGTCTGATGTTATGAGAAGATCGTCTTCCAAATAATACGAGCCGCCGAACCTGAACGAAGTAGGCACGCGTTCGTCAGTCAATCCGCCTTCCCACTGAAGCTGTGTGTCAATGTCCTGTATAAAAAGACCCAGGTTGAATTTTTTACCCCATGCCGGCAGCGGTATCTGGTACAAAAGCCCTATGTCAAGGCCTAGGCCGTTGGCTATGCCATGAAGCGTAGGGCCCGTAGGCGGGTTTATCTGGTATGTAGCCGTTGAATTGTAATTCAGGTATTTGACATTAACTCCGACCGAAAAAGTCTTTTCAAGGTTCAGGGTTGAAGCGAAGCTGCCTAAAACAGTAAACTCCTTTGTCATATTCTTGTCATTGTGTATCAGCGAAATCACAGAAAGCTGCCACGCCGTATCCGCGAAAAACGGCGAGCCGAAAGATATGTATGTGTATATTTCCTTCATGTTAAGTAAAGGCCCAAGAAATATATCAAGTTCCGACCTGTCAAGCTGAATAAGGCCGGCCGTGTTCCAGTAAATGCAGCTGCCGTCATCTGCAACGGCTGTAAAAGCATGCCCCATGCCCAACGCCCTGCCGCCTATGCCCAACACTCCGCCCTTGTCAAAGGCACCCGCGAATGCCGCGGCCGCAGTCACGACAACCAGTAAAACCGAAATTAATGTTTTTTTCATTTTTTACCCCTAAAAATTAGGATATATTGCCTCTCCGTTAAGCGTTATGTTTGAACCCCTTAACATCTGCTCGGGTGTAATAAGTCCTCTTGAGTAGTTCATAGCCTGCGCTGTCGGCACAACAAGGTTCAACGAATTACTACCGCCGTAAAGCGCGTTTACCGCGACTGAATTGACCGAATACCCAAGGCTCTCAGCTACGCTCCTTACCATAAGCGCCATTTCACGAAGCGCATATTGCGGGACCGTATTTTCAGTTACATACTGCATATTGAACACCCTCTGGCCGTCAGCCAGTGTTTCTATATATGCCGACTGTATGGCGCTGCCGTCCACATTCGGGAAACCCACTATGGAAGGTACCGCTCCTGCCGTGCCTGTCGTCATTGCAGGCATTGCCGCGCCTGTCCCGGCCGTAAGGAAAGGATTTGCGGGAACCTGTGCCACTCCCGGAGGAGGTACCGGCGTTGGTTTTTCCTTGCGCGATTTCAAAGCCTCAATTCCTGCTTTTGCGGCAGCCATCTCGGCGTTATCTTCCTTTAAATCCCTGTCGCCTATCTGCTTTAAGAGTTCCTTAAGCTTGTTAAGCGCAGCAGGGTTTACGCCTTCTATAACCGGCGTATAGATTTTTACGACCTGCACAGGCGTTGACGAAGTACTGCCAAGCTTGTCAGTAGCCTCAAATATAAAGGTGTATTCGCCGTCAGGCAGAAGCTGGTATTTTGAGTCCGTACCGTTCCATATAACCTGG
>CAYNMZ010000050.1:0-13069 GCA_964398505.1 uncultured Spirochaetia bacterium | reverse complement strand
CCGCCATATTTTTTGCTGAAAATCCAGGGAGACCGACCATGTCCGACAGGGAAAACCACTCAACTTTTGACTATCAGACACCGGGCGAGGAGATAGCCAACGCCATAACCCACGGCATAGGCGCGCTGCTGTCCGTGGCAGCGCTGGTGCTGCTTGTGGTTTTCAGCGCAAGGAAGGGAGATGCCTGGAGGGTGGTGTCGTTTTCGGTTTACGGCGCGACGCTCATACTGCTTTATACGATGTCCGTGCTGTCGCACGCCTTCACGGGCAATGTAAAGCGGCTTTTTGAGCTTTTTGACTTCTCCGCGGTTTACCTGCTTATCGCCGGCACATATACGCCGATAGCGCTTGTATTCATGCGCGGGCCCTGGGGCTGGACGATTTTCGGCATAATATGGGCACTGGCTGTCCTGGGCGTAATTTTCAAGGTGTTCTTTCTCGGCAGGTTTAATTTTGCCGGGACCCTGGTTTACATAGCCATGGGCTGGCTTATAATCGCGGCTTTTAAGCCGCTTGTGGCAGGCTCTTCTGCGGGATTCATAAAATGGCTCGTGGCCGGCGGAGTGTGTTATACGCTGGGCACGTTCTTTTATCTGTTCAGGGAAATGCCCTATCATCATCCGGTATGGCACCTTTTCGTGCTCGCGGGCTCAATGTGCCACTTTTTCGGCTTCATGTTCCACGGGCTTTAGGCGGCCACAAGGCGCATTTAAAGCGTGTTTGACATCTTTGGCGCGCGAATATATAATCAATCATGCAAAAAACCAGGTAAAATGGAGAAAATAAAATGTATTTATTCGGACCGGTACCTTCGCGCCGCCTCGGCCTGTCACTCGGAGTAGACCTCTTAAACTGCAAGTCATGCAACCTAAACTGCGTCTATTGCGAGCTCGGCAGGACGTTTAAATACGAGGATAAGCGCAGGGTGTTTGTCAAGACAGCGGACGTCTTAAAGGAGCTGAATGAATACTTCGGCTCGGGCGGGGCCGCTGATTTTGTCACTTTTTCTGGAGCGGGCGAGCCGACGCTCGCGGAAAACCTCGGAGAGGCGATCGCCGCGGCAAAGCGCGAGACAGGCAGGAAGGCCGCGCTTATCACAAACGCGGTGCTTTTCTCGGACGCGCAGGTCAGGAAAGAGGCGGCTCTCGCGGACGTGGTCCTGCCTTCTGTTGACGCCGCAAGCGAGGAAACCTTCAAAAAGCTAAACAGGCCGCACGCGTCCATAAGCCTTGAAAATTATCTTGATGGCTTGCGGAAATTTTCCGCCGAGTACAGGGGCGGATTATGGGTTGAGGTGATGCTCGTAAAGGGCATGAATGACAATGAGACAGAACTGGAAAAACTCGCCGCTTACCTTGGCTCGCTTGACAATGTTGAAAAGATACAGGTCAATACGGTTGTAAGGGCGCGGGCCGAGGAAACCGCTGACCCCGTGGATGAGCAAACAATGGCAAGGGCCGTGAAAATACTCGGGCCCAAGGCAGAAGCCATAGGCTCGTTTAGCGGCGGCAAAATACAGACCATAAATAATGTGCGCGACGCGGCTTTTTCAATAATAAAGCTGAGGCCCGTGACCGCTGAGGATATCTCGGCTGTCCTGCCTGTGAGCGCGAAAGAGGCGCTCTCAATCCTTGAAGGTCTTGTTGGCGAGGGACGCGCGGAGAAATTGAAACTTGACAATAGGGATTTTTACAGGGGAAAGGCATGAAGACGTTCACCGACTGCCTGCCGTGTTTCCTGCGCCAAGCCATACAGGCTGCCAGGCTTTCGGGCGCCGGCGAGGAAGGCCAGAGGAAAATCGCGGACGCTGCTGAGGAATTCCTGAAAACAGTGAAGCTTTCCGACTCGCCGCCCATGATAAGCAGGAATATGCACGTAATCATAAGGAAAATGCTGGATGACCCCGATCCTTACAGGAAGGTCAAGGACAAGTACAACAGGCTGGCCATGTCAATGTACCCTTTCCTTAAGGAAAAAGTCAGAAATTCAAGGGACCCCCTGCTTACGGCGGTCAGGACCGCGATAGCCGGAAATGTGATAGATTTCGGCAGCCAGCTTGAGTTTGAGCTTGATTCCGATGTCAATGACGTCCTGACAAAGGAATTCGCCGTATTTGACTATGAGGCCTTAAAGGAATCGCTTGCCGCGGAAAGGGATATACTTTATCTTGGCGACAATACGGGAGAGACCGTATTTGACCGCGTGCTAATTGAGGAAATAATCGGGCGGTTCGGCTCAAGGATAAAATACGCGGTAAAGGAGGGCCCGATAATAAACGACGCGACCCGCGAGGACGCTGTTTTCGCGGGACTGGATAAGGTAGCGGAAATTGTCTCCACGGGCTGCAATTCGCCGGGCATTGTCCTTGAATACTGCTCAGGGGAATTCCTTGAGCTGTACAAAAACAGCCGCTTAATAATCAGCAAGGGCCAGGGGAATTTTGAGACGCTGAACGCGGAAAAAAGGCCCATATACTTCCTTTTTAAGATAAAATGCGACGTGGTTGCCGCGTTCACGGGCCTGAAAAACGGCAGCATACTGATAAAGAAAAATTGAAGACCGCAAGTTTCAAATTGAAGATGCCGTATTTTTGCGTTGAAAAATGGCGCGGTTGCAATATAATGTAGGCGATAAGGCAAAAGGACAGAACAACAAATTCGGAGGTTTTTATGTTCCTGGGATTCACGGGGCCTAACGCTTCGGGCAAGGGCGAGGCAATCAGGTATCTTGTTGAAAACAAGAAGTTCACCGCGTTCTCGCTTTCGGACGTGTTAAGGGACGAGGCAAAAAAACGCGGCTTGGAGCCCGTAAGGGACAATCTTATAGCCATAGGCAATGAGCTAAGGGCAAAGGAAGGCCCCGGTGTCCTGGCCAAGCTGGCTGTCATGAAGATAATTAACATGCCCCAGGCGGTAATAGACAGCATCAGGAATCCGTATGAGATAGAAGAACTGCGGCGCAGCCTTAAGGATTTCAAGCTTATAGGAATAAACGCGGATGTAAAGGTGCGCTTTGAGCGCGCGAAAAAGCGCGGCAGGCAGGGAGACGGAGAGACGCTGGAGGAGTTTGTCAAAAAGGAGGAAAAGGAGAATTCCTCGGACGAAAAGGCCCAGCAGCTCAACAAGTGCCTGGAAATGGCCGACATAAAGGTTGACAATTCGGGTGAGCTGTTTGATTTAAAGAAAAAGCTGGATAAAATACTCAATGATTTGGACTATGTGCCTTACAAGCGTCCTTCGTGGGACGAGTATTTCCTGAAGATGGCATATCTCGCGGCTGAGCGCTCCACCTGCCTGCGGCATCATGTAGGAGCGGTCATAGTAAAAAGCAACCACATTGTTTCCACCGGTTATAACGGCGCCGCGGCCGGGGTAAAGGACTGCGTGGAACTGGGCTGTTTGCGCGACCAGATGGGCATTGCCTCGGGCACAAGGCACGAGATATGCAGGGCAATACACGCGGAGCAGAACGCCATAATACAGGCCGCGCTGCACGGCAAGACCACTGAAGGCGCCACGCTTTATTGCACGCATTCGCCCTGTATTATATGCGCGAAAATGATAGTGAACGCGAAGATAAAAAAAGTCGTGGTCGTCAAGTATTACCCGGACAAATCATACGAGGAGCTGTTCAGGGAGGCGGGCGTTGAGTTCAAGGTCGCGCAAAGGCCCGGCCTTAATATCGGCTTCCTTGACTGAACGGTAAAAATGGCAAGACCCGCGCTTATAGCAGTTTTCATTACTGTGATTTTTTTCGGCCAGGCCCGGGCCCGCAAGATAGACAACCTTGAAAAATACCTGGAAGGCTACACCAAGACCTATTTCATATATGTTGACAAGAAAATAAACCGGCTATATCTTGTGGACAAAAACCTGCGTATTTGGCGCAGGTATACCGTGGCCACGGGGATGAAAAAAGGGGATAAACTGCACGAAAACGATTTAAGGACTCCCGGAGGGGTTTATCTTATAAGTGAAGTGTGTCAGTATCATGAGCCGTGGTACATGAGGCGGGTCGCGGAAAAGATAAAGGTGCTTCCGGAAGGATCCAAAACCAGGGACTCATACGTCAAATATTACGCCAAACTCAAGGCGAAGTACAGGAAGGGACTGGCGAAAATAAAGGCTATGAATTCCGTGTTCCTTAAGGCCGAGGACGGCCATGTAAAATACGGCACAGGAGAGTCGCTCGGTTACAATTCCTACGGCCCGGTGTTTTTGCGGCTTGACTACCCGAACGCTGAGGATTTTGTACGCTACGAGGAGGCTAAGGACGAGGGCCTGATACCGCGAAGGGATGACATGAAATACAAGGGCCCGGGCAGCGGCATAGCAATTCATGGGACAAATGACAACGGCTCGCTCGGCTTTTACGCGTCGTCAGGATGCGTCAGGATGAGGAACGACAATATAATGGAGCTGAGCGATTATGTGATGGAAGGAACGATGGTCATTATAGATTGAATTTTATATTTTATAATTAAGGAAGCGCGGCTTTTAGCCGCGCGTTAATTCATAATAAAGGAGCGGAAAAATGGCGAAGATAGTTAAGCTGTCGGAAAAGGACAGGGAAAAGTCGGAAAAAATAAACGAGGCCTTAAGGGAGGTCCAAAAGGTCATAGTCGGACAGGAACCCATGATAAAGGCGCTTTTAACCGGGCTTTTGGCGCGAGGGCACATATTGCTTGAAGGCGTGCCGGGCCTGGCAAAAACGCTGTCAGTAAAGACGCTCGCGTCGACCATACAGGCGAAATTTTCAAGGATACAGTTCACGCCTGACCTCCTGCCCGCTGACCTTGTGGGAACCAGGGTGTATAACGCGCGCACAGGCGGTTTCACAGTTTCCATGGGGCCCATATTCGCGAACATCGTGCTGGCTGACGAGATAAACAGGGCGCCGGCGAAAGTCCAGTCAGCCCTGCTTGAGGCCATGCAGGAAAAGCAGGTGACAATAGGGGACAAGACTTTTACCCTGGAAGAGCCTTTTATCGTGCTGGCTACTCAGAACCCCATTGAGACCGAGGGCACATACCCGCTTCCCGAGGCGCAGGTTGACAGGTTCCTTTTAAAGGCCGTGATTGACTACCCCACAAAGGAACAGGAAGTGGAAATCATAAACAGGATGGCCGCGGGAAATGAAATAAGCGTTTCAAATATTTTAAAGCCAAAGGACATAATTGAAATGAGGCAGATTGTTGACTCCGTGTATGTTGATGAAAAGATAAAGTCTTATGTGACGGACATAGTGTTCGCCACCAGGAAACCGGCTGACTACAAGCTGGAGATGGCGCACCTGATAGAATACGGCTGCTCGCCAAGGGCTTCAATAAGCCTGATAACCGCGGCAAAGGCCTCGGCGTTCATGAACGGCCAGGGCTATGTGTCGCCTGACGACGTAAAGGCCGTGGCTTACGAGGTTTTAAGGCACAGGCTGATACTTTCTTACGAGGCTGAGGCCGAGGAAGTGGCCGCCGACGACGTGATAAAGCAGATTATAAACAAGGTGAAGGTACCTTAAAAAGAAATCTTATATTTTATAGTGTATATTTAATAATTAAGGAATTGCGGCCTTAGGCCGCGGGATTATAGGAAAAACCATGCGATTTTGCGAGTTGAATTTAAGGATAAAAAGCAGGCGACATGAAAGTTTTACTATAATTTGCGGCCAAAGGCCGCAATACCATAATTATAAAATATAAATTATCAGGAAATGACGGCGGCATTGATGATTTCAAAAGAAATCCTGAAAAAGATAAAGAGGATAGAGATAAGCACGCGCAGGCTTGTTGACACTGTCCTGCAGGGCGAATACCTTTCCTCTTTCAAAGGCAGGGGCATGGAGTTTGACGAGGTGCGGGAATATGCGGAAGGGGACGACATACGCGCCATAGACTGGAACGTGACAGCGCGCATGAATACGCCCTTTGTGAAGACCTTCATAGAGGAGCGCGAACTTCAGGTCGTGTTCGCGGCTGACATGAGCGCCTCGCTCGCTTTCGGCTCAAAGGAGGACTTAAAGAGCGGGCTGATGTTTGAGTTCACTGCTGCCATGGCGTTCTCGGCAAGCATAAACAACGACAGGGCCGGATTCCTCGGCTTCTCGTCGGAAATAGAGAAATACATACCGCCCAAAAAAGGGAAAAAGCATGTCTTAAGGATTATAAGGGAGATGCTTTACCACAGGCAGAAAAGCAGGGGCACGGACATAACCGCTGCCCTGAAATACTTGAGCCATATCCTGAAAAAGAGGAGCACTGTATTCGTGATATCGGATTTTTACGATAACCGGGGCTTTGAGGAAGGGCTTAAAATGCTCAGGCACAGGCATGACGTTGTGCCTGTTGTCTTAAGGGATGAGAGGGATTTTGAGATACCCGACATAGGCTACGCGCCTTTTTACGACGCTGAGGAAGGAAAGGTCGTCTGGACCGACACGTCCGACAGGCGGGCCATGGAAAAATTCAGGAAATCGGCGCTTGCCTACGACACGAGGCTGTTCAAGTCATTCTCTTCGCTTGGGCTTGATTACATGACTCTTACCTGCGGCAGGCCGGTCATGAGGGAGATAACGGCGTTCTTCAGGAAAAGGGAAAGGATGCGCGCGAGATGAGGCTGGCAAATGAGGCGTTATTGCCGCAGCTCGCGGTTATTGCCGCGGCCTTCATAATTTATATAATATTGAGGCATGCCTTAAGGCCGAAAATCAACGTTTCAAACGCGGAGAACCTTAAAAAACACTCTTCCGCCGGAGGCGCGATGCCGCTTGTCCTGGACATTGTGAAAGCCGCCGGGGTTTTGCTGCTGTGCGTGGCGCTGCTCAGGCCGCAGGAAATAAAGAAGGAAACCGAGGAAAATATAAAGGGCATAGACATAATGCTCGCGCTGGATGTGTCAGGGTCAATGCAGGCCGATGACTTGAAACCAAACAGGCTGGAAGCGGCCAAGGAAGTGCTGGGCCAGTTTGTATCAGGGCTTGCCGGTGACAGGGCCGGCCTTGTGGTGTTCGCGGGCACAAGTTTTTCCCAGTGCCCCCTTACCGTTGACTATGAGATAGTGAAAAACTTCATACGCCAGGTTGACTTCAACACTGTCCGGATAGACGGCACTGCCGTGGGAGACGCGATAATAACGGCGGTAAACAGGCTTGAAAAATCAGGGCCCACAAAAGTCCTCATACTTGCCACTGACGGGGTAAGCAACAGGGGCGTGAACCCTGTTGAGGCGGCTCAAATAGCGGCCTATAAGGGCATAAAGATTTATACCATAGGAATAGGCAAAAAAGGCGGCTCGCCCATGTACCAGATGGGCTATGACGGGGTAAAAAGGCAGGTAATAAACCGCTATACGGGCCAGCCCGCTTACTGGGAAGAACCTGACGAGGACACGTTGAGGCAGATGGCGGCGTCAACGGGCGGCGAGTATTTCAGGGCAACCGACAACAGGGCGTTAAAACAGATATATGACAATATCGCGAAAATGGAAAAGCAGGACATAAAGGTAAAGTCTTACAACAGGCACATAGACAAGTTCAAGCGGTTCCTTTGGGCCGGAGCGCTGCTGGTGCTTTTGGCGTTCGCCGCTGAAACCGTAAAATATTTAAGGGTGATTTCGTGAGGCGTGACTATGAAATACGGTAACCCGGAAGTTTTCAGGCTTTTGTTCGTACTAGTGCCGCTGGCGCTGTACTTTGTGTACAGGCTTGCCGTAATATTCATAAACCTGGGCAAATTCCTTGATAAAAAGACCGCTGAAAAGGTCATGTATCCTGTGTCGCGCGCCCAGGCTTTTGTAAAATACGGGCTTTTGATTTTGTCGCTTTTCCTTATACTTGTCGCTGCCGCGAGGCCTCTTGGCAAGCCCATAGAGCAGGAACAGCGGCTGTCCGGCATAGACATAATGCTGGTGCTTGACGTCTCCTATTCCATGTTCGCAATTGACCTGCAGCCGAACAGGATGGAGGTTGTAAGGAATGGCATGAGGGAATTTCTGTCCCGGCTGTCGGGAGACAGGGTTGGCATGATAGTTTTCGCGGGCACCGACTTTGTGCAATGCCCGCTGACTAACGACTATGAGGCGGTTGAGATGATACTGGACTCGCTCACCCCCGGAATGCTGCCAAAGGAAGGCACTGCGCTCGGTGACGTCATTTATTCGGCAGTTGAGCGTATGGAGGAAAAGGCGGAAAAGTCCAGGATAATGATGCTGATAACCGACGGCGAGGGCACCATAGGCAAAAACCCGCTGGACGCGGCAAGAAAGGCGAAGGAAAAGGGAATCAGGATTTATGCGATAGGCGTAGGCACCGAGCAGGGCGGCCGCATCCCCGAAGGCCAGGATGTTTTTGGCCGCGTGTATTTTAAGACATACCAGGGCCAGGTAGTGGTTTCCAGGCTTGAGGACGCGGTGTTAAGGCAGGTCGCGGGAATTACGGACGGCAAGTATTTCCGCGTCACCGATAAGAACGCTTTTTCCTCCATAAACGCCGACATAAGGCGTATGGAGGAAAACAAGGCAAAGGTGAAAAAACAGGTGCAGTACGAGGAAAATTACGGGCCTTACCTTTTCTGGGGGATATTATTGTTTGTGCTTTCCCACCTTGTTCCCGTCAGGAAGGTCGCGCTGCCCAAAATCCCGGGGAAAAATCAGTGAACGGCCTTATATACCATCCATACGGAAATAATCACCTGAAGGCAGGCGAACATCAGGCTTAAAAAGCGCTTGTCGGATTTTATGGAAATCTTTGAGCCGATTATGCCTCCCGCAAGGACCACGGCTCCGAGCAGGGCTGCCAGCCTTAAATCCACGTTGCCTGCGGCGCCATGCCCGGCAAAGCCCGCAAGACAGGTGATTACAATGCCGACAGAGGACGTGGCGATTGCCGCGTTTACGGGCATGCCGAAAGCGAGCGTCATGAGCGGCATTTTCGCGAACCCGCCCCCTATTCCTATGAGGCTGGAAATAAACCCCGCTGCAAAAGCCACGGGTATGCCGACCCACAGGTTTATTGAATAGCTATGGCCGCCGCTTTCACGGCGCAGTATGCCCGGAAAATATGACGGGGCATCATCGGTTTTTTTGCGGGCCGGAGAAAAGAACGTCAGCGCGGCTGAGCCCGTCATCGCGGCCGCGAAAACCAGCAGTAGGGCTTTTTCCGGGAAAATGTTTGAGTTGTAGCTCCCGATTATCGCGCCCGTGACTGAAAACGGCTCAAGCAAAAGCAGCAGCTTCCAGTCCACGAGCTTTTCCATGTGGTAAACTACAGAGGCCGTAAGGCTCATCACGAGCATTATGAGCAGGGAAGTGGCCACTGCCTGGTGGAAAGTTATGCCCGCTGACATCAGGATAGGCACGTACAGCACGCCGCCGCCGAGGCCGAGCATGCTGAAAATTATTGATACTGCCAGGACGGCTATGACCAGAAGTGAAGTCATTTTCTTTGTCCCGTGTTAAGGGTTTCATGTTTTGTGACGGCGAAAAAAAACAGCAATGCGGCGGGCGCGGCATTGGCCGTGAAAATCATCTGTACATCCCTTTCAGGTCATTGAGCCGTATCTTGAAAAGCTCGGCGAACATGCGAGTTGAGTCGCGAAGGAAATTCACCTTTGTGGCTGGCGAGTTGAACCATTCAACGGGCTTTTCCTCTATTTTCAGGCCGTGTTTTTTCGCTATGTAAAGCGCCTCAACGTCAAAACCGAAGCCGTCTATTGTGACCCTTGAAAAGACCGACTTTGCGGCTTGCCGGGTAAAGCTCTTGAACCCGCATTGCGTGTCGTGTATGGGAAGTCCCGTTATGAGCCGGACAAAAAGGTTGAAAATCTTGCCGCCGGTCTCGCGCAGGAAGTTCTGCGGAACCTTGACCTTCGCGCCCTTTATGTCACGTGAGGCCACCACTATGTCGGCCCCGTCTTTATGGCTTTTTATGAAGGGTTTTAAGAACTTTATCGGCGTGGAAAGGTCGGCGTCGGTGAAAAGCAGTATTTTGCCCCTTGCCGCGCGCATGCCTGCGGCGACGGAGAAACCCTTGCCCCTGTTTGCCCGGTTTTTTACGAGCCTTACGCCGGGCGCCGCGGCTGCCTTAACGGTATTGTCGGAGGAGCCGTCGTCAACTACTATGATTTCCGCGCTGATACGCCCGGAAGAAATGAATTTTCTTACCCGCTTTATCGTTGCCGGCAGGCGGTTTTCCTCGTTGTAAGCGGGTATTATTATTGAAACCTGGGGCATCAATCCCTCCGTAAAGTTTTCTGCTGTTTCTATAATATATTATGGAAACGTAAAAGGCAAGGGGTTTAAAGGCGTCAAGAGCCATTTTTGAAGAGCCGTTTTGAAGAGCCATTTTTGAATTGACTTGTCCGCAAGGCGGATATAAAATCATATTGCGGGCAGTCATTATAAATCTTTCTTACCGGGAGGATTTCATGGGGAAAAAGAGAAAAAAGGCCGTGAAACCCGTTAAAGCGCGGGCCAAGAGGAAACATCAAGCGCCCGGGCCAAAGCCGGAAAATACCAGGTTTAAATACTCCGTATGCCCTTTTTGCGGTTATGACAGGGCTGAAGACTGGTTCGCCAGCAACACATGGTATTGCCCTTCCTGCGGCAAGTCAAACCTTGACCCTGACACGGCAGCCGCGCTTGTCCATTTCAAGGAAAATCCTGAAGCCAGAAAAGCTGCCGAAGAAGAGGCGAGAAAAAACAAAAAGGATGAGACGCCGGCAAAGATCCCGGTTTGTTCCCTGATGTATTATGAGGAAAACGGCAAATGCGGCAAGGCAAAGTTTAACAAAGAAACCGGGGTTTTTACCTGCTGCTGCGGGGCGCCGCGCGTAATAGACAGGACAACGCTTGTAAAGGACTCTCTGCCTTGCGAAGTCTGCGGTTTCAGCCATTCCCGCGCCTTTTACTGCGATAACTGCAATGAGATTCATTCTTATGACGATAAAGGCGGGGTGGTTCACATGAAGAGAAAACCGGCGAAGGAAGGCGTGTAAGCCGGCTTTGGGAGGGCAAGAGTGGAAGAAATCAAGCCAAAATCAAGGACAGTGGCTTTCCTGCTGTGCGCGTTTTTCGGCGCGCTTGGTGTTCACAGGTTCTATGTGGGCAAGGCAGGCACGGGAGTGCTGTATTTGCTGACAGGCGGCCTGCTGATGATTGGCGCGTTTGTTGACCTGATAAGGATAGGGCTTGGCATGTTCCGCGACTCAAACGGCGAACCTTTGTCCGGCTGGACGCCGATAGGGTGCGTCGTTGCGGCAATCGGGCTTTTAATAGCCTTGTGCGCGGGCATCTTCGCGGTGGCAACGGCGCTGTAGACTGGAAACAAAATATAAAATTTGGAGGTTAAAATGGGCGATAAACTTAGCCCGCATTAGCTGCCGAGAAAAGAACAAACTAAAGTTGTATTATGCTTTGCCGGCCCCTGCTGACTTTAAAGTCAGGCGGTAAGATGGCGCAAACGGAACGCGAAAAATCTTTTTGCGTATTTTGGGCGGGGAATCGTTTGCCGTAAGGCGTTAAAATTACAGCTTGAAAAAAAGCGCCAGGCCGATTCGCATTGGAAGGATAACAGGCGCCTGCGTGCTTGTCAGTTCCCAGCCGTTCCAGATTACATTTTCAAAACTCATGCCGTCTGACGGTATTATTCTGGCGCCGTCAAAATAAAGGCTTAAGCGCGTGAAAAACGAGTCTTTTTCGTCAAAGAAGTTTATGTCAACGCCTGCGAGGCAGCTTAAACCGAAATCAACGCCTGTAACCAGGGACGAATAAAAATGCGACTGGCCTTCATCTGAGAAAGCTGCTGACCATACCGCGGCACCGGCCGCAGCGCCCAGCCATAACTCAAAATTCCTGTTTATGGAATATATGCCCCTTACGCCAAGCCGCGCGTATGAGGTTTTACATGTATAATAGACGTCATTTGTTAAAACCGGTGAAACGCTGCTGCCGCCGCTTTCATTAAATACCCATGAGCCCCTGAGCGAGCTTCCTGACGAGCCCACCATGTATTCTGTCTTGTGGTATGAAGCGTCGGCGAAGATGTCAAAGAACGCTTCGGGACGGTAAAATAGCGTCATTCCTATGAAATAACCTTGCGGAACTTCGGAAGAATCAAGCGAATTGTCATAAAAAGCGAAAAGCGTGGTCCTGTTCGCGAATTCTTCCTCTGAACAAAGACCTGCGTTGAAACCGAAAGACAATTCCGGCCACCATTTGCCGCTGTCCGACGCCGGTTTTGTGGCCGATAGCGGGATATTTTCGCTGTCAGACGCAAAAATGCATGCGCCCGCCAGCATTAATGTGATTATGATGATTGTTCTTTTCATGAAGTCTCCTTGGCAGACTCATACTTTATAATTTTGCATAAATATAGAATCAAAAGGAAAAAAAGTCAATATAATTCAAAAAAAAGGCCGTGTGAGGCCTGTCCGGCCCGGGGCATTAGCCATGCGCTGCAAAATCCCCGCAAGACGCGCCGGGCTTTTCTTGTCGCGTTTTAAAAGAAGTGTTTGACTTACTCCGTCCAAGTTGTATAATTGTTTCCCCGACATGTGATTCTCGGGAACAAAAAATCAAAAACCTGGCGGAGATTGATCATGGAAAACAAAAAGCACGCCTCACCGGCTTTAAGCGACAACGCGCTCACGGTCCTCAAGAAGCGCTATTTCAGGAAAAACGACAAGGGCGAACCTGTGGAAACGCCCGAAGAGCTTTTTACCCGCGTGGCGGATAACATAGCGCAGGCTGACCTCCTGTACGACAAGTCCGCTGACATAAAAAAGACAGCGTCGGAATTCTATGACCTTATGGCCTCACTTGACTTCCTTCCTAACTCGCCGACGCTTATGAACGCGGGCAGGGACCTGCAGCAGCTTGCGGCCTGCTTCGTGCTGCCTGTAGAGGACTCCATTGAGGGTATATTTGAGGCCATAAAAAACGCGGCGCTGATACACAAGTCGGGCGGCGGCACAGGTTTCTCGTTCTCGCGCCTTAGGCCCAACCGCAACAAGGTAAAGACCACATCGGGCGTCTCGTCCGGCCCGAAGATGGGCATGCCCTTATGGTTCGTGGCGAAG
>CAYNMZ010000049.1:0-13178 GCA_964398505.1 uncultured Spirochaetia bacterium | reverse complement strand
TTTTTAATGCCGGATTTTTCCGCAACAAGCATCTCAGAAATATACAACGCCATCCGCAAATATAATCTGTCCATTTCCTCCCTGAACGTTGAAGAGAACAAGGACCTGGAATCCGGTTCAATTATAAGCCAGTCTCCCCTTCCCGGCATCAGAATCAACAAAGAAACACCAATATCTTTTACTGTAAGCCGGAGGCCCGGGGATTCCAGTTTGCGGCAGAGGCTTATCAAGTTCTCTTATAAGCTTGAAAATGCCGTGTCGCCCTCGCTCGTAAAGATACAGGTATTAAGCTTAAACGGCAGCGAGACCGTATATAACGAAGTTACGAGTCCCGGCCGGGTAATTAATGAATCCGCCACCGTATGCGGCGACGCTCTTGTTCAGGTCTTTGTGGCGACAAAAATAGATAAAGAAATGGAATTCAAGGCAGGTGTGTATTGAAAGTAAAAATATCTCCTTCGGTTCTTGACTCTGATTTTACAAGGATCGGGGCAACCCTGAAAATGCTGGAAAAAAACGGAATTGAATACATACATTTTGACGTAATGGACGGCAACTTTGTCCCGAATCTTACTTTCGGAGCCAAGCTGATAAAACAGCTCCGTCCGCTTACAAGCCTTATTTTTGACACACACCTTATGATTAACAGGCCGGAACGGTACATAAACACATTTATTGACGCCGGATGTGATATAGTAACCGTACATAGCGAAGCAACAAGAAAAACAGGTGAAATAATAAAAAATCTGCATTCAGCTGGCAGGAAAGCCGGACTTTCAATCAAGCCCGGGACGCCGGTTTCAAGCATTCTAAAACATTTGCCGGCCCTTGACCTTGTCCTTGTCATGAGCGTTGAGCCCGGCTTTGGCGGCCAGAAGTTCATGGAAGGTTCCCTGTCAAAGGTCAGGGAACTCAGGAAGCTCATAGACTCGCGCGGATATAATTGCCTGATTGAGATAGACGGCGGCGTAAACGCCTCAAACGTATCGCTTGCCTGCGAGGCGGGCATAGACATTTTTGTCGCCGGCAGCGCCATATTCGGCTCAAAAAACCCGCAAAAAGCCATCAAAGAGCTTCATGCTGTCGTAAAAAGATGCGCATTGCCGCGCCAGGCATCAAAAAATAAAAATTGAGGGTCCCTTACCTTGTTTGAATCCATATCATCAAAACTGGAATCCATCGCGAGAAAGATAACAGGCTCAGGAATAATGAGCGAGAAAAACCTTGAGGATTCCCTGAAGGAAATAAGGATGTCACTTCTTGAGGCCGATGTCAATTACAGGGTAGTTAAGGAATTTACTGAAAAAGTCAGGCAAAAAGCCATAGGCTCCGAAGTCCTAAAATCCCTGTCTCCGGGACAGCAATTCGTAAAGATAATGCACGCTGAACTTACAGACTTTCTCGGGTCATCCGAGGCACCGCTTAATCTCGCAAAGAAACCTTCCTTGATACTGCTTGCAGGCCTGCAGGGTTCGGGGAAGACAACCACAGCAGGCAAACTTGCCCGATATCTCATCAAGGAAAAAGGGCTTCAAAAAGTCCTTCTTGTGGCCGCGGACACGTACAGGCCGGCGGCAAAAGAACAGCTGCAGAAACTTGCCGCGGCTTCTGGCTCGGTTTTTTTCACGGAACAACACAATGACGCAGTAAGGATATGCAGGTCCGCTATTGAGAAGCTTGAAAACGAGTATTTTGATGCCGCAATTTTTGACACAGCAGGCAGGCTTCACATGGACGAGGCCATGCTCGGTGAGCTGAAAAACATAAAATCACTTGCCGAATTCAGCGAAATACTGCTGGTAGCTGACTCAATGCTCGGACAGGAATCCGTGAACATCGCCAAAGGCTTTAACGAAGCGCTCGGCATAACCGGCCTTATATTGACGAAGACAGACGGCGATGCCCGCGGCGGAGCCGCGCTTTCAATGAAATACGCGGCAAATGTTGCTATAAAATTCACAGGAACCGGCGAAAAGCTTGAAAAACTTGAGAGGTTCCACCCTGACAGGATGGCATCCAGGATACTCGGAATGGGAGATGTGGTAACACTCGTTGAGAAAGTTCAAAAGAACATTAGCGCGGAACAGGCAAAAAAGGCCGAAGAAAAAATAAGAAAGGCCACTTTCAACTTTGATGATTTTTTGGAACAGCTCCGCTCAATGCAGAATTTGGGGCCTATTGAGGATATATTCAAAATGCTTCCGGGCGCATCAAAAATGGGTTTAAACAACATTCAACTTGATCCAAAGCAGCTCAAACATACCGAAGCCATGATCCTTTCCATGACACCCAGGGAGAGGAATCATCCTGAAATCATTGATGAACGCCGCAGGAGAAGGATAGCTAAAGGCAGCGGCACCACACCTGAAAAGGTTAGCAGAATGCTGAAGCAGTTCAACCAGGCCAAGAAACTCATGAAACAGATGGGTAAAAGAAGACGCGGCCCCTTTCCGGGATTTCCCGGAATACCCGGAGGCCCCGGATTTTAACGCTTCTTTCCTGTGCCCGGAACAGATGATATCAAAAGCGCCGAATAAGGGTCCTTTGGCCTGTTGTACACGCTCGCGACAGGGCCGCTTTCTACAATCTTTCCGTTCTTAAATACCGTAACGTTGTCAGCAAGCGCCCTTACAATCCTCAAATCATGAGTTATGAATATAATACTTATTCCCTTGCGGTTCAGGCCAAGGAACAGGCTTAATATCTGCGCCTGAACTGAAACGTCCAGAGATGATACAGGTTCATCGGCGATAAGCAGCTCGGGCTTAACAGCCAGTGCCCTTGCTATAACAATCCTCTGCCTCTGGCCGCCCGAAAGCTCGTGTGGGTACTTGTAGAATTCCCTTTCCGATAGGCCCACGTCAAAAAGGCACTTAAACGCTTCTGCCTCCAGTTCTTTTCCGGAAATTCCAAAACAATGTGAAATCGCCTCCATAACTGCCGCACCGGCCCTAATCCTGGGATTCAAGGAACCGTACGTGTCCTGGAATATGTACTGGATTTTCCTTCTGGTTTCCCTGTCTTTGAAATCCACAGGTTTTCCCTCAAATAAAATAATACCCGAATCCTGGATTTCAAGCCCTGCCGCGCAACGGCCGAACGTGGTCTTGCCTGAGCCTGACTCACCGACTACAGCCATGACACTGCCAGCTTCCATACAGACAGACACATTGTCCAGCGCCCTAACAACGCGTTTTTTTCCGCCAAACAATCCCTCTATATGAAAATCCTTTGTAATACTCCTGGCCTCAAATATGTTTTTCAATTTATGGGCCTTTCTAAGTTTCTATAATAATTCAATTTTTCAATCCAAAGGATAAAAACACCTGCACACATGCCCGGCCTTACCCGTAAGTTCAGGCCTCTCATGTCCGCACCTGGCCTTTGCCCTGGGGCACCTGTCCTTAAAGTAACAGCCAGGGCTTAAAACCCTGAGGTCCGGCAGGCTGCCCGGTATAACCTTGAACTTCTTTTTACGAGAATTTATATCAGGTATCACTTCAAATAACAGCCTTGTATATGGATGCCTGGCATCCTTTACTCCACGTATCAGGGAGTCCTCAACTATCTCTCCGGCGTACATTACAACAATCCGGTCCGAAAGTTCCAATGCGAGATGAAGGTCGTGCGTTATCAGCATCAGTGCCAGCCGCCTTTTTTTGCGGAGTTTTTTCAAGAGCGCCACTATCTGCGCCTGGACAGTCACATCAAGCGCGGTTGTGGGCTCATCAGCTATAAGCAGGCCGGGTCCGCATGACAACGCGATGGATGTCATAACCCTCTGCTGCTGTCCTCCTGAGAGCTGGTGCGGGTATGACATATACACTCTCTCCGGGTCCTGTATCCCGGTTTCCTCAAGCAACGACAATCCTATCTCTCTCAATTCTTTTTTGTCAGTGCCCGGCATGTGCGCAAGAATGGTTTCCTCTATCTGCTGTTTTATTGTAAATACAGGATTCAAAGAAGCGCATGGGTCCTGGAATATTATGCCCGCCTTTATCCCGCGCACGCGCCTCAATTCTTCACCTGAAGCGCCAAGTGTTTTTTTCCCGAAAATCAATGCCTCGCCGCTGTAATCGGCGTTATCAGGCAATAGACTTAACAAGCTTAAGGCAAGCGTTGACTTGCCGCAGCCTGATTCGCCCACTATAGCCACGCTGCCCGCCTCAGGAAGGCGAAAATCCGCTTTCCTTAGGGCATAAACCTTTCCGCCCTGTTTTAAAGCATAGCTGACGGACAGTGAAACCGTTTCAACCGCCATTCTTTCTCCTGTAGCCGCAGTTTTTCCCGCCTTAATCATTTTGCCTCTCTGTCATTCATAAACAGTCATTCCTGTTTTAGTCTCGGATTAAGCGCGTCCCTTAAACCCTCACCAAGCATATTGTACCCGAAAACCGTGAGAAATATGGCAATGCCCGGAAAAGCGATAAGCCACCAGGCAGAATGTATATAATCCTTGCCTGCTGTCAGTATATTTCCCCAGCTTGGCACAGGAGGCTGCACTCCGAGGCCGAGAAAAGACAATCCTGATTCTGTCAGTATAGCGCCCGATATGCCGAATGTCATGTATACAAATACAGGAGCCATGGCGTTCGGAAGTATATGTTTTATTATTATTTCGCTCTTCCGCAATCCTATTAGTTTTGCCGCGTCCACATAAGCTGCTTTTTTTATGCTCATGACCTCAGCCCTGATAATCCTGGCTATATCTGTCCATGAAGTAAGCCCTATTATGACCATTATGTTGACCAGGGAAGGTCCCAGGAAGACTATCAGCATAAGTATCAGGAAAAGTGTCGGTATGGTCAGTATTATATCCACCAGGCGCATAATGAAAGCGTCGGTCATTCCGCCAAAATAACCCGAAACCGCTCCTAATGCCACGCCAACCAACGCGGCTATGATAACAGCTATTATGCCTACGCTCATTGATACCCTTGCGCCGGCCAGCATACGCGAGAACACATCGCGGCCGACCTCATCAGTACCCATGATGTGAGATGATGATGGCGGCAAAAGCCGTTCTTTCATGTTTTGTTCCTTGTAATCATAAGGCGCCAGGAAAGGTGATGCCAGCGCCACGATAGCCATAAAACCCGTAATAACTGCGCCCGTAATCATCATCTTGTTCATGGGAATACATCTCCTTTTCAGCTGCCTTAATTTTAAAAAGCCTTATCTGTACCTGATCCTCGGGTCAACCGCGGCATAGGCCACATCCGCGCAGAGGTTGCCTGCCATTGTAAGCAATGCCCCGATTGTGACAACACCCATAATTACAGGATAATCAAACGCCATTGCCGATTCATAAGCCAGCCTGCCCATGCCCGGCCACGAAAAAATAGTCTCAAAAATAAAGCTTCCCCCTATTAACCCCGGGACAGAAAGGCCAAGTATTGTTATCATCGGGAGCAAGCTGTTTTTAAGCGCGCTCCTGTAAATAACCGTTCTTTCAGGAAGCCCTTTGGCATAAGCCGCCCTTATATACTGCTGCGACATCGTTTCAATCATGCTGTTTTTTATATAACGCGAAATATAGGCAATGCCGCCAAAAGCAGTCACAAAAACAGGAAGTATCATATGGGACGCTATGTCCAACATTTTTTCAAAAAATCCCAGGCCGTCATAGTTAAGCGACCGCATGCCGGAAACCGGCAGCCAGCCAAGCTGTACGCCGAAAATCATCATCAATAAAAGCGCCAGCCAGAACGATGGCATTGAATATCCCGCGAATGTGAACAATGTCATAAAATGGTCATACAAGCTGTTTCGTGACGCAGCCGAGGTGGCTCCTATGACAATGCCAAAAAAGATTATAAGAGCCATGGCGCATACGTTAAGCAGCAATGTGGCAGGAAGTCTTTCGACGATTTTTTCAAGCACAGGCCTGTTGTCTATGAAAGAACTGCCAAAATCAAGGCGCGCCATCCTTTTCAGCCAGTTCAAATACTGCTCATGAAGCGGCAAGTCAAGTCCGTAAAGGGATTTAAGCCTTGCTATTGAATCGGGTGATATGCGCGGGTCCATCTGCATATTTGCCTTAGTAAACCCTCCGGGCGTCAGGTGTATTATGGCGAATGTAATGACAGTAACCCCGATAAGCGCCGGTATCATTACCAAAATCCTTCTTAATACGTATGTACCCAAATTTCCTCCGTCGCCATAAGGCGCCCGTTAAAATATGAAAGGGCGGGAGCCTATGCTCTCCGCCCTTTCATGCAAGCTTTTCTTCCTGTATTTTATTAACCTTTAAGACCGCTTGTCGCGACGCCCTCTATGAAGTACCGCTGCCCGAAGAAGAACGTGATAAGTATGGGAAGCAGCACTATTGTGGAGGCCGCCATCATCAAATTGTAATCAGTGCCGTACATGGTTGTAAAAGTCTGCAGGCCGAGGGCCAGTGTATAGTTTGAAGTGCTGTTCAGGTATATAAGCGGATTCAGGAAATCGTTCCAGTTATACACAAAACCGAATATCGCGATAGTCGCCAGAGCCGGCTTTACAAGGGGAACAAGTATTATCCAGAATATCTGAAAATAGTTGCACCCGTCTATTTTCGCGGCCTCATCAAGCTCAACCGGTATGGTCATAAAAAACTGGCGCATTAAAAATATGTTGAAAGCCCCGCCTCCAAAGAATGTCGGTATGATTAGCGGCGCAAAAGTGTCTATCCAGCCCGCGTACTTGAAAAGTATGAAAGTCGGTATCATCGTTACCTGTACAGGTATCATCATTGTTGAAACCATAAGCAGGAACAGTAAGTCCCTTCCCGGAAACTTAAACCTCGCGAAACCGTAGGCCACAAAAGTGGATGACAAAAGCACTCCCACAATACCGAGAACTGTTATTATCACAGTATTCAAGAGATACCTGTTGAAAGTTTCATCAAGCGCTTCAGGCGCCCATGCTTTGGCGTAATTTATCCACTGTGGGCCTATATGCGCCAGCTTCTGGCCCGGCCTTACCGTATCGCCTTCCTTTACAAGAAACTTGGCGTTTTCAGGAGCATTGTAAGACTTTATCGGCAGGCCGCTTTTTTTGTCAATAATGCTTATTTTCAGCGACTTGTCCTTGGAATAAGCGGGCTTTGACATGGCCACTATTCCCTCTTTTGGCAATTCAGCGAGAACATCGCCTTTTGATATTTCCTGCTTGTCCTTAACATTAATCTTAGCCACAGCCGGCACAATATGCGAAAAATTTTCAACAGTCAGTATAGTGTTGCCGTCCTCACCCTTTGTTATTTTAAGTTTTCCTGATCTCTGGGACTTAATTACCGGCTCATAGTTCAGCCGTATCTCCGATACGGGTATCCATTTGGGCGGTATGGTGAATATGTCGTCAGGCGTTTTAAGCGATGTTACAATCATCCATACAAGCGGTATTACGAATACCGTAGCGCCTGCCAAGGCTACCAGGTACAAAAGCCAGTTCATAAGGCTTTCCTGCCTTTTTTTACTGGCCCAAAAACTCAGTTCTTTGTTTGTAGGCATATTTTCAATAACCTCCGGTTAATTAAGTCCGGAATCCGCTGACCGGAATCCGGAATCAAACTTTCTATTTTTTCAGTTCGCCTTCGTAGTGTACCCATCCGCCCGCAAACTTGAATTGCAGAAGCGTAAAAATCATTATTATAACAAAAAGAACCCATGCGAGCGCGGACGCGTAACCCATGTTGTGAAACTTGAATGCATGCTGATATATGTAAAGAACCAGCACTAGCGTAGAGTCAGCCGGGCCTCCCTGCCCGCCGGTCATAACATAAACCTGAGTGAAAACCTGAAACGACCATACTATGCTCATAATGAGGTTAAAGAATATAACAGGCGTTAACATGGGAAGAGTTACATAACGGAGCTTATGAAACATACCGGCGCCGTCTATTTCAGCGGCTTCATACAACTGTCTTGGTATTCCCTGAAGCCCCGCAAGGTAAATAATCATGTTGCCACCGACGCCCCAAAGACTCATTATAATAAGCGCCGGCTTTGACCACGCCGTGTCAGCCATCCATTGCGGTCCTTTTATCCCAATCATGCCAAGGGCATAGTTTATAAGGCCAAAATCCGGATTTAAGAGCCACATCCAGATTATTGACGAGGCGACGCCTGCTGTCACAGAAGGCAGGTAATATATTGTCCTTAAAAGCCTTACTGTCTTCCATTTTTGGTTCATCAGCAGGGCAACTATTACCGAGCCAATAATACCGAGAGGCACAGCAAACACGGTGTAATAAAAAGTATTGCCCAGGCTCGTCCAGAAACGTTTGTCCGTTGTAAACATTTTGACAAAGTTATCCAGCCCGACAAATTTCGGAGCCTGTATCAAATCCCAATCGCAAAAAGCAAGTATAAGAGAAGCTATTATAGGGCCGCCTACAAAGAGTATCATACCCAGTATCCATGGCAGCAGGAACACATATCCCCAAATAGCCTCCTGCGCGGAAGCGCTTATCTTCCTTTTTTTTACATTTTCCATCATTACCTCCGGACTTTTGTATTGTTGCTGTTATTCAAAATAATTTGAATTTATCTCAGGAACCATTTCCTTTATGACTTTTGAAGCTTTTTCTTTTCCTGTCCATATTTTGTCAAATGCCGGGGCAATCATGCTTACGTTTATCTGTTCCCATTCAGGCATCAGCGGAGCGAAAGTAACATATTGGACCGCTTTTAGGACAACATCCTTGTGCCTTGGCGCCTGGCCGTCCAGGAAAGCCTTTGACTCGGCTATTTCCTTTATGGCAGGCTGAGCCAAACCGGTCTGCGCGAGCTTTTTCTGGCCTTCCTTGCCCGCGAGGTATGTCACAAGTTTCCATGCAGCTTCCTTGTTCTTGGTTGATTTTACGACAGCATAGCCTGAGCCTCCTGTAGAGAAGCCCCTTATTCCAGTAGGACCTTTCGGGAACATCACGACATCCCATTCAAAATTCTTGATTGTCCTAAAGCTGGGAGTCTTCCATATTCCGGAAAAGAACATCGCAACCCTTTCTGAAATGAACATATCCGATGTTCCCATGCCTCCCATTGCCGTCATCTGCGACGGCGATGGTGTGATTCCGTGCTTGTGAATCAGGTCAGCCCTGAACTGCACGGCTTCTATGACTTCTTTTTTGTCCATGACGCATTTTGTGGGGTTCTTTACATTGTCAACAAGCTTGCCGCCGTTTGAATATACAAAAGCCTCCCATATAGGCCAGTCATCAACATAACCGAACCTTGTAACCATTCCGTTCGCGTCTTTCTTTACCAGCCTCTTGCCTATTGTCACGAGGTCGTTCCATGTCCAGTCGTCCTTCGGGTATTTCACTCCGGCCTCGTCAAAAGCCTTTTTGTTATAATACACCGTGCATATCGGCGCTATGTCCCTTGGAAGAACATAAAGACTTTTTCCGACAGTAAACCTGTCGATAATCTGGGGATAGAAATCCGATTTTTTAAGGGTCTTGTCCGCTTCAAGGAAAGGTGTCAGGTCCTCAAGCACGCCTTTCTGGGCGAACTCCTTGAAATTGTTGACTTCAACAAAAAGAACATCAGGAGCGGATCCGCCGGCGAACTGGGTAAGCACTTTTTCCATGTAAGGCGGGCCTGAAGGAGCGCGCTCCGCGCTTACCGTAAGCCCTGTGTCCTTCTCAAACTTCGCTACCATTTCCTTTATTATCTGAATCTCGGAAACGTCCCCCCAATACATGAACCTCAAATCAGCTTTTTTCTTTGAGACTCCGCTGCCGCAGCTTATGAAAAAAAACGCTGAAACAACCAGCATTACCGCCAGACCCAAGTACTTTTTCATTCTTTCCCTCCTGTATGTAATGAATAATTTATTTCATAAAATACTTTATTATTTTACCCGTTTAAGGCATAAAGTCAAGACTTTTTCATGCATACACCCCCTTCCTGTCAGGTCCGGCCTTTTTTAACAAACTTTCCCGCCAGCTGCCCGCAGGCAGCCGCAATGTCCGCCCCCTTTTCCCTGCGAATAAAAACTTTTTTCCCTTCTGACATTATTATCTTCTGGAAACGCAAAATCTTCTCCCTGGAAGGCCTGGTAAAACCGCTGTTCTCAACACTATTATAAGGAATCAGGTTTACTTTATAATTAACCTGCCTTAAAAGCCTGATAAGTTTTTCCGCATCCTCCTCAGAGTCATTTATCCCCTCAAATAATATATATTCAAACATCACTTCCCTGCCGGTTTCCATGTTATAATATTTTACAGCGTTTACAATGTCCTTTAACGGGTATTTCCGGTTAAACGGCATCAAATCCGAGCGTATTTCGTTGTCAGCCGATATCAGCGATACCGCAAGGTTAAACTTATATTTTGCCTCAGCAATCTCCCTTATAACGGGCGTTATCCCCACAGTAGATACTGTAATTCGTGTCTGGGAAAAATTGATGCCTTTATTGTCAGATAATATCAGGACCGCCTTTTTCAGGTTTTCCCAGTTCAATAGCGGCTCGCCCATACCCATAAAAACAATATTTGTTATCTTAACGGAAGAAAGCTTCTCCGCTGCAATAAACTGCCCTATGATTTCCGATACCGTCAGGTTACGCTTATAACCCAGGCTGCCCGTGGCGCAGAACCTGCAGCCGCACGCGCAGCCTGCCTGTGTAGAAGCGCAGAGTGTCACCCGGTCGTCCTCGTACATTAAAACACTTTCAACAGACGCGCCATCTTCAAAGCCAAACAGGTATTTAACGGTGTTGTCGATATCCGAAACCGCTTCGGCCTTAAGCTCAGGAAGTTTGCAGTCATAATCTGCCGCAATCTTATCCTTAAGCTCCGCAGGAAGGTTTTTCATGTCATTGACCGACTCAACCCTGCTCTTGTAAAGCCAGTCATAGGCCTGCCTCGCGCGGTATTCCGGGAAGCCAAGGCCTTTTACCGCCGCAGAAAGTTCCGCAAGCGTAAATTCCCTCAAGTTGTGCATTCAATCTCCCTTTGATTTCCAAAAACCGATGTTCTATAATTATATCATATGAAAAATAATTTTGAAATTATAGTTATAGGTGCCGGCCACGCCGGCATAGAGGCTTCGCTGGCAGCCGCGCGTATGGGCATGAAAACCGGGCTGTTCACAATTAACAGGGATAAAATAGGCTTTATGTCGTGCAATCCGGCCATCGGCGGCCTTGCCAAGGGACAGCTCGTACGTGAGATAGACGCGCTCGGCGGCGAGATGGCGAAGGCAGCTGACGCCACATGCATACAGTTCAAGGTCCTGAATTCCGGAAAGGGCCCTGCTGTGCGCGGACTGCGCGGCCAGGCTGACATGAGGCAGTATTCAATTTATATGAAAAACACCTGCGAAAGAACGGAAAATCTTTATATAATAGAAGCCGCTGTTGAGGAAATCTTGACCTCTGACAGCCGTGTTGAAGGCGTTATGGCAGGAGGCAGGAAATACGGCGCAAAATCAGTTATCGTGACAGCAGGTACTTTCTTAAACGGGCTTATGCACTTCGGCATGGAGTCAAGGCCCGGAGGCAGGCTTGGCGACCCTCCTGCAGTCGGTCTTTCCGCTTCGCTTAAACGACTTGGAATTTCCCTTGGACGACTGAAAACCGGCACCTGCCCCAGGGTTGACAGGAAATCTCTGGATTTTTCATTTTTCACAGAACAGCCCGGAGACAATGAACCTGTGCCGTTTTCATTTTCAACGGACAAAATAAGAACCAGGCAGGAACTTTGCTGGCTTGTAAATACAAACGAATTGACAGCAAAAGCAATTACTGACAACCTTGACAAGTCGCCGCTTTACAGCAGCACAGGCAGAAAGATTTTCGGCATTGGTCCGCGCTATTGCCCTTCCATCGAGGACAAGATAGTCAAATTCCCGGAAAAAAAGTCACACCAGGTATTCATTGAGCCGCAGGAGCGGCATTCGGACGAGATGTACTTAAACGGGCTTTCAACTTCCCTGCCAATTGAAGTGCAGTATGAATACTTAAAGACAATACCCGGCTTTAAAAACGTAAAAATTCTAAAACCCGGGTATGGTATAGAGTATGACTTCATACCCCCGCTTCAGACGCTTAACACCCTTGAAAGCAGGATTGTTCCTGGGCTTTATTTTGCCGGTCAGGTTAACGGAACATCCGGTTATGAGGAAGCTGCCGCGCAGGGACTAATCGCGGGCATAAACGCAGCCCTAAAAATACTAAATAAACCTGCCTTTGTTACGGACAGATCCGAAAGTTACATCGGAGTGATGATAGACGACCTCACTACAAGGGAAATAAAGGAGCCATACAGGCTTTTTTCTTCAAGGGCCGAATACAGGCTTGTCCTGAGGAACGACAATGCCGACATAAGGCTTATGGAATACGGAAAAAAATTCGGGCTAATCAGCGAAAAACAGTATGGTATTATGGCCGCAAAAAAGACATTCTTGCAGGACGAGATAAAAAGGCTTGGAAATACTCATATACACCCATCCGTAGAAACTGACGCAAAGCTTAAGAAAATAGGCACTTCCGCGCTCAGAAAAGAGTCCTCCCTCCTGAACATACTGAAACGGCCAGAAGTTTCATACACGGACTTGCGCGCCTTTACCGCAATAGATGAAAATGCCCCCGGCCACTTCATTGACTACCTTGACGCCGAAATACATTATGAGGGTTATATAAAAAAGCACGTGCTTGAAATAGAGCAGTTCAAAAAGCTTGAAAACAAGCAGATCCCGCCTGATTTTGACTACAGGAAAATAAAGGGCTTCTCAAAAGAAGCTCATCAAAAACTGTCAGAACTGCGTCCCAAAACAGTGGGCCAGGCCTCGCGAATTGAAGGCATAACACCTGCTGACGTAAACGTGCTGCTTATAATGCTGAAAAAATTCAGCAGGTAATTTCAGCTTATTTTTTCAACTATTTCAACCGCGTCAGCCACCAGCTTCGGGCAAAGGGTCCTGTAAACGCAGTCTTCCGCGGCTTTCCTGTTCAGCGCCTCATCGGAAATGTCGAACCCAAGGAGCTCGTTGCATATTATAGAGCCGTTTTTCCTTGTAAATTCTTCCATAAACCTGCGCGCCAGGTTATAAGTTTTCTTTTTTCTCTCCGTTTCTCCCCCGCTTTTATAACCACACCTTAATCCAATGGCCATTAAAGCGCCGTTAACCGCGCCGCATATCTTTCCTGTTGTGGCAATACCGCCGCCGTATGCCGAACCTATC
>CAYNMZ010000048.1:0-13307 GCA_964398505.1 uncultured Spirochaetia bacterium | reverse complement strand
AATCAGGTAATCATTCAAAGTGTGTATTCTCCTTCAGGGTTTCAAGGAAATACTTGACAGGTGGCCAAAGGAACCGGTGGCAGAGGACGGGATGCTTGGCATGGCTGAAGTGTATTACAGTTCAGAGCAGGAGGCAAAAGCGGAGAAGACCTATGAGGATTTCCTGAAAAAGTACCCTGATTCAAAGAAAATTTCAAATGTCGAGGAAGGAAAGCAAAGGGCGGCCTACAGGAAGGCCGAGAAAAAAGGCGATCCTGCAATGCTGCTTGAATTCGCGGATAAGAATCCGCAATCAAATCTCGTATCAATGGCGTTGTACAAGGCAGCTGAGTTGTATTACCAGACGAATAAGCCTGACAAGGCAATACCTGTTTTTAACAGACTGATAGAGCAGTACCCAAATGACTCGCTTTCCACAAATGCCCATTATTACATAGGCGCATGTTATGAGGCGCAGCAGAAAATGGGCGAGGCAATGCAGGCCTACAAGGCTTTCCTGAAGAATTACCCGAAGCATGAACTTGCTTCTGATGTCATGTTCAGGCTTGCCACAGCAGCCTACACCGCAAAGAGTTATGAGGACGCGGCTTTCTACTATGAGAGGATAATTGAGAAATACCAAGGCTCCGAATACGCCCAGAACGCCATGTACAATGTATGCATTGTTTATAGCGAGCTTAACAAGCCGGATGACGCGATAGCCGCTTACAGGCGTTTCCTGAAGGAATATCCCGCTGACCCGAAATCAAAGGACCTGCCGCTCATGATCGCTGGCATGTACCTTGAGCAGAAAAGGTATAAGGAAGCTGTGACGGAGTATTTGGCTATAGCAAATGACCCGAAGACCACTGATACGGGAAAGCTGGAGGCGATTTACAGGGCAGGAGATATTTATAACACACAGGAAGACAATGAAAACGCGATCGCGATGTTCAGGAAGCTTGTGGACATGAAGCCCAAGGAAAGCGTTTACAGAGTGACGGGACTTGTGAATCTCGCCACCCTATATGAGGAAAAGCAGCAATGGGTAAATGCGGTTGAAATATACGGGCTTATCGCAGCAAGTGGCGGGGACAAGAACTATGTGGAAGGCGCGAAGGGACGCATGACTGAGATAAAGAGGGTATATCCCGACCTTTTCAAGCCGGCTGAGCCGGCAGCAAAGACTGAAGCGAAAAAAGAGGAGAAAAAGTAATAAAAACGGGTAAATCCCGCATATCATGAAGGAGGAAGAGGATGGAACACAGCGCATATCAAATTGACGCGATGCAAGTGTTAAGAAGCAGCTGGGTAATTATTCTGATGCTTGTGCTTTCAGTAGTGGTTCTTGCCGTAACGATAGAGAGATGGTTTTATTTTGCAAGGACAAAACTTGATTCTGACAAGTTCCTGGAAAAAATAAAGGCGTATGTAATTGACGGCAAGTACAATGACGCCATCAATTTCTGCAAGCAGTCAAAAGGCACAATCCCGATTGTCATAAGGGAAGGCCTTGAGGAACGAAGCCTGCCGCGTGACGAGGTAGCGAAACTTATGGAAGCCTCCCAGGCAGAGCAGAAAGTAAACCTGCAGCGCTACCTGAATATTTTAGGAACGCTCGGCAACACAGCGCCTTTCATAGGGCTGCTCGGAACGGTTTTAGGTATTATCAAGGCGTTTAGGGACCTTGCCGGCTCAGCCGGCGGCGGGCCTGAGGTTGTCATGGTCGGCATAGCTGAGGCGCTCATAGCGACAGCCGCGGGCCTTGCGGTCGCCATACCTGCGGTTATTATCTTCAACTATTACATGGACAGGGTCAAGAATATCTGTGTTGAAATGGATACTGTGGCAAAAAAGGTGCTTGTGATCCTGGCAAACTACGGGGAGGGCGCGCATGCAAGGCGGAAGTAGCGGTGATGATGAAGCGGGAATAACAGACATAAATGTAACTCCGCTGGTTGACATATCGCTGGTTTTGGTCATCATATTTATGGTGACCGCGCCGATGGTGGTGCAGTCCGGTATTGTTGTAAATTCGTCAACTGTAACCGCCTCGCACGGCAAGAGCTCGCAGGAAGAGTCAGTACAGGTAAAAATAACTAAAAACAGCATATTTTTGAACAATAAAAAGGTTGATTCGGATAAGTTCCCGTCAGCGGTTAAAGCCATGCTTGACGCGAACAAAAAAAAGGTGGTAATGATTACGTGTGACAGGGATGTGGCTCACGGCAGGCTGGTAAACGTCCTTGACGTGTCAAAAATGATGGGCGCGAAAAGCATAGCCATAATGAGGGAAGAGAAGAAAAACTGAAGGAAGGTAGACAATATGCAGGCAGCAGGAAAAGATGAAGAACCGATAACAGCCATTAACGTGACTCCGCTGGTTGACGTCTCGCTGGTCTTGGTTATCATATTCATGGTGACCACGCCATTTATGACGCAGTCAAAGCTGACGGTGACCCTGCCGAAAGCCGCGACAGACGAGGCGAAAAACGAGGAGTATGTGACAATTACCATAGACAAGAAAGGCGATATTTCGGTAAATGAAAAACAGGTTTTTACGCCGAAAGAACTTGAGGCGGTGCTGGCAAGGAAATTGGCAGCTACAAAGGACAATACGGTAATAATAAAGGCTGACCTTGACATTGACCATGGCACCGTCATAGACGCCATGGATACTGCCAAGAAAGTCAAGCCAAAGAAGATATATTTCGCGACACAGCAAAAAAAGGATTAGCAGGGAACTTTTTAGGCCGCGCGGTGTCATGCAGTTGAACAGAAAAACCGCGGTATGCGGCAGCCTAAAATAAAAGGAGTGATTTGAATGTTCGCCAATGATTACGACAAGAAAGGCGTTGCGGGTTCATATACTTTTTCCGTTATATTACACATCCTGATCGCTTTATTGGTATTATCTTATCAGCAGGCAAAAAAGAAGTCGCTGGCTGATTATACGCTTACCGAAATTACTATGATAGAGCAGATACCTGACGAGGTGAAAAAAGTCCAGATAGAACCGCCAAAAAAAACTTTTGATTTTTTAAAACAAATAATACCCATAAAACAAAAGGCATCCATAGAGCTTTCCAAGCCACAGGATATCAAGCTTGATAAGCCGAAAATGGAGATGTCAAAGCCCCAGGCCCTGGCGCTTGACAAGGAAAAACTTGACATGAAACCGGCCATGAAGGCGCTGGACCTTGACAATGAAATAGGCAAAAAGGCCATAAGCCCGGCGCAGATGCAAGCGCAGCTCGCGCTGCAAAAACAGCAACAGCTTGCGCAGGCGCCGCAGACAAAACTGGACTTATCGGGCGCGGCGCCGAAAAACAGCTTCCTGCCGATGGCAGGAAAGCCGGTAATATCCGCTGACGCGAGCAGGTCCCAGCAGGGCGTCCTAAAACAATCGGCTATCAAGCTTGGCCAGCCTACGCCCGAAACCAAGGTCAAAAGCCTTGCTGATGAGAACCTGAACATACCAAAAAAACAGGCCCTGCTTATACAGGGTGACATAGCCGGCAGGAGGATTGAAGTGGCGAAAAAGCCCTCATACCCGCGCTGGGCCCAGGACCAGGGCATTGAGGCGTCTGTGACGCTTTTCTTTACTGTCCGTCCTGACGGGACGGTAAAGGACAATGTGATAGTTGAGAGGTCGTCCAATTATTCCGAGCTTGACGAGCTGGCCAAACAGGCCCTGTTGCAGTTTAAATTTGAAGCGTTGTCAATAAACGACGATCAGACAGGATACGCGACTTTCAGATATATGCTTGAAAGGTGAGCCTGATAAAGGGAAGTAAATCATAAGAGGTGAGAGCATGAAAAGGTTTGCAGCAGTCTTTCTTTCAATAATTATCGCTATATCTTACTCGTTCGCCGAGGATGGCCAGCAGGACAGCTCCCAGGAAGTTGTTGTCAAGGGCCAGCTGAAGATAAAGATTGAGTCGGCGAAGCCTGAGATACCCGTAACCACCGACCCGAATGAAGTGGCTGAATCTGTAGTTAAAACAGAAGAGAACTTCATGTCACTGGCTCCTGAGGACATTAAGGACGTAAAATTCGGGCTTCCTGAGACCATAACAGAGGAGCGGCCGCAGTATCGGGCATACCTTTCAAATCTTGAAACGCCGCCTATTTTCAATCTTATGCCAAAGATGGATAAAAATATAGAGATGGAAAAATGGAATTTTAAGATTACTGACCCTACCGGAAATGTGGTGAAGGCCGACAAGGGTACAGGCAACCTGCCGCAAAAACTTGTTTGGGACGGGCTTGACTCAAACGGCCAGGTGCTCAAGCTTAACGCGCCTTACATGTACACTCTTACCTATATGGATAAGGCCGGGAACCCTGGCTCTGTGCGCAGTTCAAAGCCTAAGATAGTGCAGGCGATAAAGTATTACAGGGACGGTAAGCTGTACATAGAAGCGTCGGCAAACGTGCTTTTTGAAAAGGAAAGGAAGGACAGGTTTACGGACAAGGGCAAAGAGATTATAAAAGAAGTGGAAGATTACATAAAAATGAGCAATAAGTATCCTGTTGAAATATACATTTATTCGGAGGACGCGGGGCTTGCAAAGGATCAGGCGGAATCTCTTATGATGATTTTTGACAAGTCGTTGAAAATACCCAAGAATTCATATTCAGTAAAGGGCATAAAGGACACGAGCGTGCCAAAGAATTACAGGATTGTATTTGTTATAAAAAGCTGAGAGGACGGCAAATGATATACTTAAAATACAGCGGTACCGCGGAGAATAAATTTTCCATCAGGAAACTGGTGGATGAGTTTTCTGACATAGCCAGGATTAGCGGCTGGAAATATGAGATAGTAAATGAAAATTTTAACACACTAACACGTGCTTCCTGGAGATCATTTGACTGCCCGGAAAATGACATAGGACTTGATGAGGAAGACATTCTGACGCTTAACAGCGCGGATGTGTTCCTTGAAGGCATAATACTCGGCATTGACAGCGGCATGGACCCTTTAAGGCTTACTTTTGACAAGAAAGGCAAGCTTGCGGCGATATCTTTCTGTACGACAGACACTGTAGGCCTTAACAAAAAGCTTACTGTCAAAAAATACGAATTCCTATATTATCCTTACCTCAAGCTTTATACCATAGACGCTGAAAAGCATAAGAAAGTAGTTAAGATATTGGATTACCTTAAGAAAACCTACATAAAAGACCTTGAAGTCATTGACAATTCGTTTTATTGGGATAACAGGGACGAGGAAGAACTGAAAGTCAGGATGTGGAAGGCGTCAAGGCCGGAGAAAACAATAACAAATTATTGATTTTATGGTCGGCATAAGCGTCATAATGTGATTTCATGATGTTAACCCTTTGGTGCGGGCAAAAAGTCCGTTCATATTGCCTTTTTTAAGAAAAAAATTGATTTTTTGGTAATACTATATCCGGAGGAAATATGAAAAAAATCGGCGTAATGACAACAGGCGGTGACGCTTCAGGAATGAACGCTGCTATAAGGGCTGCGGTGAGGACCGCGATATCAAAGGGAGCGGAAGTTTGCGGCATTGAGGAGGGTTACAACGGGCTTTTAAAAAATAAGATTTTTTCAATGTCATCACAAAGCGTAGGAGGGATAATAAATACCGGAGGCACAATATTACAGACAAAGAGGTCAAAAGATTTTCATGACAAAAAATTCCGCCAGATAGCGTACGCCAACCTGAAAAAATCAGGCATTGAGGGCCTGGTGGTGATAGGCGGCGACGGGTCAAGGATGGGCGCGTATCTTATCACAAAGGAATCGGGCATTCCTACGGCTTTTGTGCCCGGCTCAATAGACAATGACGTATACGGCACGGATTACACCATAGGTTTTGACACCGCGGTAAACACCGCGCTTGAGGCCATAGACAGGATAAGAGACACGGCAGCCTCTCATGAACGTATTTTCATAGTTGAAGTTATGGGACGCGAGCACGGTTTCCTGGCACTTGAAATAGGGCTGACCGGCGGGGCGGAGGTCATACTGCTCCCGGAGTTGAAGGATAAAATAAGCGTGCCTGCAATATGCACAAAGCTCAAGCAGGGCATGAAAAGGGGAAAAAACAGCAGTATAATAGTTATGGCGGAAGGCGTGGGCATGTCGGAAAAAATAGCGAGAAAAATTGAAAAAGCCACGGGCATTGAGACAAGATACACCGTACTTGGCTACATACAGCGCGGCGGGAGGCCGACTGCGATGAGCCGGTACCTGGGACTTTCTTTCGGATATATGGCTTCCTCAGCCCTGCTTAAGTTGAAAAAAGGCAGGAGCGTTATGGCCGGACTGCTTGGCAACAGGTATGTCCTTCATGACATGAAGGATGTAATAGGAAAAGAGAGGAAGATAGATGTGGCTGCTTACAAAATGAACGATGTTTTTTCAATTTAAGCCGTTAAACGCCCGCGGCAGAAGCGATAAAACGTCGTTGAATACGGAAGGAATACTGATGAATCACATGGAGGCGGCTTGGTAAAAATAAAATTTTATGGCGCTGCAAGGCAGGTAACGGGCTCAATGCACATGATTACAAAGGACAATTTCAACCTCCTGCTTGAATGCGGCATGCAGCAGGGAAAAAGGAAGGAGTCATTTGAGAAGAACAGGAATTTGCCTTTCCAGGCGTCATCGGTTAACGCGCTCATCGTGACTCACGCGCATATAGACCATACGGGTAACATACCGACCCTGATAAACAGGGGGTTTAAGGGCAAAGTGTACTGCACCTACGCCACAAAGGACCTTTGTTCCCTTATGCTTCCTGATTCGGCTTACGTTCAGATGAAAGACTTAGAATATGTGAACAAGAAAAGGATAAAGCAGGGCAAGATGCCGTTTGAACCGCTGTATTCCGTGGAGGACGCTGAAAAGAGTTTGTCATCGTTCGTGCCAAAAAACCTTGGCGAATATTTTGAAGTAAACCAAGGGTCTATGAAAGCCGTGTTCCTTAACGCCGGCCATATACTGGGCTCTGCCATGCTTATAGTAAAGGTAAAGGACGGGGACAGGGAAGTAAAAGTCGGATTTACCGGTGATTTGGGAAGGAAACAATTGCCTATGCTAAATGACCCGGACTACATTTATAATATAGACTATCTTATATGCGAGAGCACATACGGAAACAGGGATCATAAGCCGATATCAACGGCGTTGGACAAAGTTACGGAAATTATACAGTCAACTCACGATAAAGGCGGAAAAGTAATAATACCCGTGTTTGCCGTTGAACGGGCGCAGGAGATACTTTATGTGCTTAACAAGCTGTTTCTAGAATCCAGGATACCGCCGATGCCTGTTTTTGTGGACAGCCCGCTGGCGACTAATGTGACCGAGGTTTTCAAAAAGCACGGCGAATGCTTTGACGCTGAAATGCTTGAGCTTATGGCCAGCAACAACAACCCCTTTTACCTTGAGTTGGTCCAGTACACGGCGAGTGTGGAAGAGTCAAAGGCCATAAACGACTATAAGAAACCATGCATAATACTTTCTGCTACCGGAATGTGCGAAGCTGGGCGAATATTGCATCACTTAAAGAATAATATCGGCGACCCTAACTGCACGATAATGATAGTGGGATACCAGGCACAGAATACGTTGGGCCGCAGGCTTGTTGACGGTGAGAAAGTCGTGTCAATATTTGGAGAACCGCATACAGTTAACGCTCAGGTAAAGGTTATAAATGAGTTTTCCGGACACGCCGGAAGCAAGGCCCTTATTAACTTTATAAAACGGGCAAATGAGGACGGGAGGCTTAAGAAAATTTTTCTTGTCCACGGCGAGCCAAAAGAACAGGAGGAAATGATGCAAAAACTTGCTGAGCAGGGTATAAGGCATGTGTATAACCCGGAACAGGGATACGAGGAAATAATATGAACCGTATATTGACAAAAAAAGCGGAATATAATGATAAAGTTCAACCACGTATATAAGATATTTGAGAGGGATATTGCGGCGCTCACTGATGTGACATTTTCCGTCAAAAAAGGCGAATTCGTTTTCCTGTCAGGACCATCCGGAGCCGGGAAAAGTACGGTATTAAATCTGCTTTACAGGGAAGAGACCGCGACCATGGGTTCAGTCATTGTAAATGACATAGACTTGACACATCTTAGTAACTCAAAAGTTCCGCTGTACAGAAGAAATATAGGTTTTGTGTTTCAGGATTTTAAACTCCTTTTTGACAGGAGCGTGTTTGACAATGTCGCGCTCCCGCTTGAGATAGCGGGAGAAAACAGGGAATTTATAAGGCGGCTGGTCGAGGAACAGCTTGACAAGATCGGTCTTCTGGAAAGGCAGAAACTGAATCCTTGGCATCTGTCCGGCGGGGAAAAACAGAAAGTTGCCATAGCGCGTGCGCTTATAACGTGTCCCGCGATAATAATGGCGGACGAGCCTACAGGAAACCTTGATGATTTTTCCTCCTGGGAAATAATGTCAATGTTCACAGAGGCAAGTTCAAAAGGTGCCACTATAATTGTCGCCACACATAATAAGGAAATAATGTCCAAGCTTGGAGGCAGGATAATAAGACTGGACAAGGGTTGCGTGGTGTCCCAATGAGGTGGATAAAGGAGGTTTTTCTAAACTTTAAAAGAAGCGGTTTTATGAGCCTGATATCCATTGGGACCATAGTAATAACCATTACAATGCTTGGCGGTTATTACCTTATGCGCGAGGCTCTTGACCATTTTATGGACAGGCTTTCAAACAAGGTTGAGGTGGTGGTTTTCCTGCGCGATGACACGGAAAAGGCCGCCATAGACGGGTTAATAGCGGACGCGAAGGCGCTCACCGAGGTGGCTGAGGCCTCATACGTCTCAAAGGGTGACGCTTACCAGGAATTTGCAAAGGACAGGGAAATGAAGGCTGTGCTTGACAGTTACGGCGGCAACCCGCTTCCGGATTCGCTTATTCTTAAGCTGAACAGCCATTCAAGGCAGGCCATATCGGCGGTAACGGCATTTTTCAACGCCAGGCCCGAAGTTGAGGAGATCCAGTACGGCGGAGAGGACATTGAAAACCTGCTTAATATTGTAAGCCTGGTGAAGCTTATAGCCGGGATAGCGGGCATAATATTCACTGTGGCGTCCTTGCTTGTGGTGTCAAACATAATAAAGCTCACTATATACGCGCGCAGGCAGGATATTTATGTGTTCAGGATGGTGGGCGCGACTGAAACTTACATAAGGATGCCGTTTATCGTAGAAGGATTAATACACGGATTTATAGGAGGAATAGGAGGATGGGCGGTGCTGTATTCCGTTATAAATGTCCTCGTCATAGAGATAAGGAAAGAAACAGGCGTTGATCTCTCGTTTTTCCACCTGTTGCGGCCTGAATTCCTTTTTTATAAGATGCTGGCTGCCTGCGCCGCGGCCGGCAGCATGCTTGGCTTTTTAGGAAGCCTGTTGTCACAGGGCAGGAGCTTTAAATAAAAGCATGAAATCCGCAAAAGGAGCTTAAGTTGGTCCCATACATTAGAATTCCAAGAAAAACTGCCTTATATGTCCCTGCAATCCTGATGATTCTGTCTTTTTCCCTGCGAGCAGGGGAAAGCCGGGATTACCGCGCCAGCCTTGAGAAGACAAAGACGGATTTAAAGCAGGTCAGGGAGCAGATAAACCTTGAGCGGCAGAGAATACAGAAAGAGAAAAAAGAAGAGAAGCAGACGGCCGTTTACATAAGGAAACTTGAGCGTGAGCTGGATATGACCAGGAAGGAACTGGATGTTTTCAACAATAATATAAGGGTCATGGAAAGCGACATGGCGGAAATCAACAGGCGGATTGAGTCGACGAAAAATGAGATTTCCGCGCGCAAAAAGGCCGTTGAGGCGCTTTTACGCGGGCATTACAAAAAAAAGGACATGAAAATGGCCTCATTGCTTATGAACTCGCGCAGCTTTTCAGAATTTATAACAAGGTACAAGTTCGTGAAGATAATAGGCAAGAAGAACATGAAAGTTGTCAACGAATACGCGGATGCGCTTGAAAGACTGGAAGCGGACAAGCAGGCGCTTATTGAATATAAGAATGAAATTGAAGGCCTTAAAAAGGAAAAGCAGGAGCAGTTTAAGCGGTTTAAAAATGAGCGCGCAAACAAGCATCTTTACCTCAGCAAGATAAAAAGTGATATTGAAAAGAGAAAGGCGCTCATATCGGAGCTGGAGCAGAGCGCGAGAAAGCTCGGCGCCTTCATGGAGCAGATGGAGGCAAGGGCCGGCCTTGAGGACGCGGGAGCGGAATCAGCTTTCAGGAACTTCGCGGGAAAGTTCCCGTGGCCCGTGGACGGTGGTTATGTAATTGTGAAGTTCGGCAAGTTTAAACATCCGCAGTTCGGTTCAATGGTTGAAAACAGGGGACTGCACATATCGGAAAAACCAGGCGTGAACGTGTATTCCATATTCAAGGGGGATGTGAAATACGCGGACTGGTTTGACGGGTTCGGCAAGATGGTAATAATACACCATGGCGGCAATTATTACTCAATATACGGACATATGTCAAAACTCATAGTCAGGCCCGGGGAAAAGGTGGATATCCGCCAGAAAATAGGCGAGGTTGGTGAAACCGAATCCCTGTTTGGATACGAACTTTACCTGGAAATCAGGAAAAAGGCCGTGCCTGTTGACCCGCTTAAATACCTGAGAAGGAGGTAGTTTTATTTCCTTACTTTTGAAAGTATAAAAAGGCCTATAATCCCGAACATTATGTTACCGAGCCATGCGGCTGCCATTGGAGGCAGCGCTCCTACCTTGCCGGTTGAAAGCCCGATTGTTACAAATCCCATGTAGAAAAAAGAAGCTATTATTGTCAGTACAAATCCGAGCGCCGCGTTTACTGTGGACTTTTGGCGGCCGAAAAGAAAGGGTATGGAGACGCCCAAAAGAGCGAGGATGAAAGTGGCGAACGGGAAGGCGAACTTTAAGTGGAAATTGGTGGCTTCCTCCTGATACTGGAAGCCGCTGTCCTTTAACAGATTTATGAGTTTTGCCAGCCTGAAGGCGTTTACGGCCAGCGTGTCCTCAGTTGACCTCCTGGCTACAACGAAGTCATCCGGAGTGTCGCTTACGAAAAGGCTGTATTCGGAAAATTCCTCAAATGAAGTTTCCTCGTTGCCGGTAAAAACACGTTTTGCGCCCTTTCTAAGGCTCCATTTATCCTTTGCCCAGAAGCCTTCCTTCGCGTCGAGCCTCTCAAGCAGGTTGAAATCCTTGTCCAGGGTGAGTATGCAGACACCTGTCATCATCCCGACAAAACCGTCAAATTTTTGTATGTAAAAAATCCGTCCGCCTGTGCCGAGCTTGGCCAGGTCGTAACGTATCTCCTTTGAGCCGGATGTTTTCTTCTCAATCAGGGTTTCCTTTATGTAGTTGGCCTTTTCGTATGAGGCTGAGACAAGGGTCTCGTTCATGAGTATGCCTGCCACGCTTACGGTAAAGGCAAGGCCAAGGACAGGACCTGCTATGCTGTAAAAGCTTATGCCCGCGGATTCCATGGCGACCAGCTCATTGTGCCTGTTGAACTGGGCAAAAACGAACAATATTGAAAGCAGCATGGCAAAGGGCATTGATTCGGCTATCAGGAAAGGCATGCCGCAGAGAAAATAGGCGGCAATCAGGTGTACGGGCGGCTTGTGCTGCATTATCATTGGCATCCTGTCCAGCAGGTTTGAGATAAGTATGAAAATAGCTATGGCCAAAAGTATGATGAAAAAGACCCCGAGTATTTCCCTGATTATATACTTTTGTATTGTCTTCATCGGGACGCGCTCCCTTTGCCGGAAAAAAACCTTTTAATGGCGGGCAGCAGCATTATTGTGTAAAGGACAAGGCCAAGTGCGGCAAGGAAAATGTTGGGAAGCCATACTGCGATAAAATAGTCCCATTTTCCCCTGTAACCGTATGTTTGCCCGACTGTCAGAAGCACATAATATATGAATATAAGCACTATTGAAAAGCTTATGGCGGCCAGCCTGCCTCCTTTTTTGGTCATTAGTCCAAGAGGTATTCCTATTAAAGTAAATGCGAGGACCGCGAAAGGTATTGAAAATTTTTTGTGAAGCTCCACCCAGACCCAATTCCGGTCGTGAGTGCTTGACTGGCCAAGCTTGGCTTCGGTTATAAGTTCTGAAACCGTCATTTCGCGAGTTCCCTTGTAATTGCCGGGTTCGTTTTTTTCCCGGAAAACGCCGCGCACATTCAGGTCAATGTAATTTGTGCCGAAATATATGTGGCTCATCCTTGACGGCTCGTCAAAGGAGTAGCTTTGTATTATTCCGTTTTCAAGCTTTAAGGCCGTGCGCAGGCTGTCCTCGTCAGACAGCAGTTTCCCGGTTCTGGCGACAATGACCCTTGCCTGTTCCAGCTTCTGGTTCTGCGGCTTGACAAAAACAGCTATATTCTTGAGCGAATCGTTCTTGTTGTCGCGCTCGCCTATGTAGAAGATGTAATTGTCAAAGTCCTTGATGAACTGGTGCTGTTGTATGAGCATACTGGAGCGCTTCTTTATGATCTCATAATACAGTTTCTTGTACGACAGGTTGGCCCATGGCAGCACGTAATTGTTGAACGCAAGCATGAAAACAGTTACAAATAAAGCCATTGCTATGGCTGGGACGGATATGCTTTTTATTGATATGCCGCAGGCCTGCATGCCGGAATACTCATTGTCTTGGACCAGCCTTGAGTATGTCATGAGGACGCCGACCAGGACGGCCATAGGAACAGTGACAGCGGCCGTAGATGGCAGGAGGAGAAGCAGCATTTTTATGACATTGAAAAGCCCGACACCGTATTTTATGACAAGGTCGGACAGCACAAACAGTGTGTTCATTATAAGCAGGAAGGTGAAGACAAAAAAACCTATACTGCTTGAAAAAAGCGCTTCTTTTACTATGTGTTTTGTGATTATTTTCATGAAAATATTATATAATTTATGGTGTTGAAGGGCAAGGGCGAAGTTATGTGAAGTTATGTGCTGTAAACTGATATCCATAAATCATGTGCCCATAATATACAATAAAGGGAATTTTCGCAACTTTCGTAAAATACGGGTGTCCAAAACAATACGGTGTGTTAAAATACCGTATTAGCCTGCGGCGAAAGCCTAAGGCAAGGGATCTTTGAGTTGTTTCCCTAAGAAGGGCCCTCCGCAAGGAGGGCCCTTCGCTATTGTGGGGATGTTTTTAAGCCACTCTTGTGAAACAGTGTCATAATGCTAAAGACACCA
Source organism: uncultured Spirochaetia bacterium (assembly GCA_964398505.1). Classification (GTDB taxonomy): domain Bacteria; phylum Oederibacteriota; class PGYV01; order PGYV01; family CAYNMZ01; genus CAYNMZ01. The sequence goes on along the minus strand of CAYNMZ010000048.1, from coordinate 84 downwards.
TAGAGACTGAGCTTGTCCGCGCATGAAGGAAAGGTGAAATTTTTATGAATTGAAATTGAGATGTGTCTTTTGTATAATAAGGAA
>CAYNMZ010000047.1:0-13307 GCA_964398505.1 uncultured Spirochaetia bacterium | reverse complement strand
GAAATCCACCTTAAAATGTGCTAAAATGTGTCCGAAAAAACTAAGCCATTATATTATGCTGCCGGCACTTTACATTGTGGCAATTTTCATAAATTGCGGAATACTATATGTTTTAGATGTAGTGGCAAATATAAGGCTAAGGAATTTAATATTTTTAGCTATTTTAGCCGGAATTGTCTTGCTTGCCGCAGCCGGATGGAAGGAGAATAATAACAACAGGAACTTCCTGATGTATGATTTTACAAAAAATATCCTTAAAACATTGACTAAAAATTCATTTTACATGGCTGAGGGTGATTTTTACACTCTGCCTTTTTCATACGTGCGAAACGTGGAAAAAAAAGTATCAACGGTTAATTTTATATATATGTTTCATCTGCAATATGCGTGGGGAATAGAACGGTTTGAAAGCGAATTTGGAAAGATGGGGTTAAATCCCCAAAATCCGGCGAAAAACGTATTTGAGATAATTAAAAAATTTTCAAAAGGCACGGACTTCTTTGTTCAGTACCATAAAGAAAGAATAAAAGGAATGGTCGGAAATCGTGATATTAAAACATGGGGGTTGTTGTCAAAAATTACGGAAAAGTATGATATCGTACCGTGGACCATATTTGACACATATTCTTATCGCGGCATTTATTCGGCAGAAACAAGCTTTGAAAAAATATTAGTGTCAAATTATCCGCGTGGTATGGTGGAAATGTCGATGGATCTGCATGAAGCAGGACTATATGACCGGGCTATTGCATTGAGCGAAAAGGCGTTGAAAATGCCATTTGTAGGCGACAGGGGAGCTATGTATTATAATCTCTCGATTCTTTATAATATATCGGGAAGATCGGATGAAGCGGGCAAATACATAAAAACAGCTGTTCGATCAGATACTGCGCCTTGCGTTGCTTTTGAAACCGCCGGAAAAATATACTATAATGAAGCAAATTACGTCATGTCATTAACAATGTTCGAAAAAGCCATAAAATGTGGTTCGAGTAATGAACTCCTGATAAAACGTTACATTGATGAAATTAAGAAAACAAATCCGGACTTATAAAAGTCTTTGAGCATGGGAGGGGGGAATTGGACGGGGTAAAAAAACTGAGCGGCGCGGGATTTTCTTCCGGGAGCTTTTTGCCGCGGCAGCCTGTGTGATACGGCCTTGCGGGGCGACACCATTTCTTTCAGGAGCGCTTACAGCGCTTAAATGAACCCTAATATTGCCTTTAGAAGCCTTAAAAATGTTGGGGAAAGAAGGGAAAATCTGTATTATAATCAAATCAAACCTTATTTACGCGTTTATATGACAAAGAAGGCGGCAATATGATTGAATTTGACAGGAAGAGAAAAATTTTCACGCTTTTAACGCGCGATTCCGCGTATGTGTTCGGCGTTAACAGGGAAGGCGGGCTCTACCACGCCTATTACGGCAAAAGGCTGACAGCCAAAAAACTCGCGGCCATAGGAGAGCCAAAGTTCCGATGGATAGGCTATCACGGCTCGGACAATAAGCAGGCGAATTTTCAGCCCGAATTCAGTTTTTTTGACGGTTATAATATTTTTGAGAACGTGGTAAAGGCCTCTTTTTCTGACGGGGTAAGGTCGCTGGACCTTGTTTATTCCGGGCACAAGGCGTATAAGGACACCCTTGAAGTCGTTCTAAAGGACAGGAAATACAGGTTTTCAGCTGTTCTAAAATACAGGATACATTACAATTACAATATGCTGGAAAAGAGCGTCATTTACAGGAATGACGGGAAAAAAATTGCGGTTAAGCTTGAGGATTACAATTCGGGCAGCATTACGCTGCCGGCGGGCAATTACAACCTTGCGACCTTTTACGGAGGATGGATAAAGGAAATGACCATGTCCTTTGGCCCGCTTAAGGCCGAGAAAAAAATCATAGAAAGCAGGACCGGCCAGTCCTCGCATATATTCAATCCGTCATTTTTTCTCACGCGGGAGGACGGTATCCTGGAAGAAAAAGGAGAGTATTTTTACGGCCAGCTTCTCTGGGGCGGCGGCCACAAGATAAGCTTTGAGAGGCGGTTTTACGATGTAACCGTGATAACAGCCGGGGTAAACAGCTTTGACGCCGCGATCACATTAAGGCCGGGCTGCGCGTATGAGACGCCGGGCTTCCTACTTGGTTATTCTGACAGGGGCACGGGAAAAATGTCGCGGCAGATGCACGATTTTTACAGGGACAATGTTATCCCGAAAGACAATATAAACGACCACAACCGCGTGCTTGTAAACAGTTGGGAAGCGTTTTACTTCTCTATAAATGAGGAAAAGCTTTTAAAGCTCGCTGACAGGGCAAAGGAAGCCGGAGCCGAGATACTGGTCGTGGACGACGGCTGGTTCAGGCGCAAGGACAATGACAGAAATTCCCTCGGCGACTGGTTCCCTGTAAGGGAAAAATTCCCGCACGGCATGAAGTGGTTCGGCAAGCAGGTCAAGGCAAAGGGCCTAAAATTCGGCATATGGCTGGAGCCCGAATGCGTCAATACTGACAGCGAAATATACAGGAAGCACCCTGACTGGGTCTATCATTTTCCCGGCAGGCCGCGGTATCAGATGAGGAACACCCTGGTTCTTGATCTCCGTAAAAAAGAAGTGGTTGAGTACCTGAAAAAAACGATAAAGCGGGTAATAACAGAATACGACCCTGATTATGTGAAATGGGACATGAACAGGTATATTTCCGAAACCGGGCCGGGAACGAAGGATGAATCGCCCTATGTTGAGCACGTTAACGCAGCCTGTGAGCTCATGGATTACCTGAAAAGCCTAAAACCCGGACTTATACTTGAAGGCTGCGCGGGCGGAGGCGGCAGGATGTCCGGCGGCTACCTTGCGCACGTTGACCAGATGTGGGCCAGCGACAACAATGACCCTTTTATGAGGCAATACATACAGTACGGGACATCGCTGTTTTATCCGGCGCAGGTGATGTGCTGTCACGTGGCTGACAGCCCTTACAACCTGACAGGCAGGGCCTCAAAGGCGGAGTACAGAATACGGACTGCCATGGCCGGGAATTTCGGGACAGAGGCGAACCTTCTTGAGTGGAACAGGAAGGATTTATCCGTGCTCAAGGAAAATATCTCGGTTTACAAGTCAATAAGGGACATTATTTACAGGGGCGACTTGTACCGCCTTGAAAATCCGTATGCCGGGGAGAGGGTATCCTTTATGTACGTTTCAAAGGACAAGGCAAGCGCTGTCCTGTTCGCCTATAATAATGGCAAGGGAGCTTTTAATACGCCAAAGTCCATATGCCATATAGGGCACTTTGAAGGCGCAGGCAGGATCGCGGAATCCGGAAAAAACCCCTTAAAGGATAAAATCAGGCTTGCGGGTTTAAGGCCGGGCACAATTTACGAAGTTGAAATTGAGGGAAAGAAGATGAAAAGCAGGGGAATCAAACTCATGAAGACGGGCTTAAAAGTTGATGTAAACAAGCCGCAGGACTCGGCAGTGATAATAATGAAGCATGCGGAAGGCAATTATTAATAATTATTAATTGATAATTTATTTATCCTTTCCGAAATCTCAATGCACGCCCTTCCGTTATGATACGGGCATATCCACTCGCCCGCTATTTCCTTGGCTTTGTCGGTTTTTCCGTCTGCGCCTACGTAAAAATACCAGCCGCCTTCGGGCCTTATGAGCATTTTTTTGCTGTATTCCCAAAGCGACAGGGATTTTTCAAGGAATATCTCATTTCCGGTTTTCTGATACGCGTTCAAAAAGCCGACCATTCCCTCGGGCTGGGCCCACCATTCCTTGAAATGGGGCAATATGGGCCCATTCGCGTTACCTTCGCAGATTATGCCGCCGTCACTGTCAAAAGCCTCCTTAAGCGCGGTTTCGGCAAGCAGCAGGGCGGACTTGCCGCAATCAGCCGAAAGGGCCGCGTCCCCTGAGATTCCGGCAGCCTCGTCCAAAAGCCAGCTTGCCTCAATGTCATGGCCGTATGAAATGTGGTCCGATAGCAGTCTCCAGTCCATTGAAAAGAACATGCCGAGGTGGCCGCTTGAAAGCGCTATTTTGTCCCTGAATACCTTAATTTCAGACAGCAAGGCTTCTTTGAGCTTTTCGGAGGGAAAATGATGATACAGGCAGGCGAGCGCCTCCATGACATGCAGGTTGGTATTCATGCTCTTGGGCGCCTCGGGCTCGCGCGAGGAGAGCTTCATTACAGGGTTCGGCGACCAGTCAGCCAGGCGGCTTTCAATGTAGCCGCCGTATTCAAGGTCCCTGCCGTGCTTTTCGCAAAGCTCAAAAATCTCAAGCGCTTTATTGAGGGGGCCTTTTGTTCCCGAGGCTTTCGCGTACTCGGCCATGCCGTAAATCGCGAAGGCCTGGCCGTATATCTTCTTTTCCGTGTCTTTCGGCCTGCCTTCGCTGTCCAGCAGCCAGTAAACGCCGCCATTTTCGCGGTCTATGAAGTGTTTTTCAATGTAATCATAAAGAAGCCCTGCTGACTTAAGGTACTCCGGGTCCTTTAGCGCATTGTAAGCGCGTGAAAATGTCCAGAGCGACCTTGCGGCCATCAGGACGCCCTTGTCAGCTTTCGGGTCAGGCGTGCCGTCCGAAGAAACCCTGCCGTTGAACCCTTCAGATTCAAAATCAAGGACATACCTCATCCAGAAGTCAAGTATGTTTGAAACCAGCTCTGTCTCAGCCTCTCCCTTATAAAGTTCAAGTTTACGCCTGTCCATTAAGCACCTTTTTAAATTAATGTTTTATGATTGGAAATAAAGGATGATAAAGCGGTAATTATAGTAATACCAAACATGGAAAATGTCAAATTTTAAAGGCAGAATACAATAATTGAAAGCCCGGTTTGAATGTAGTATAATTGGTTAAATACAGGCAGTGACAAACAAGAGGAGAAAAATGCACGACGTACTGATAATAGAGGACAACGAGAGCCTGCGCGAGATACTGAAGGAGGCGCTTGCAGGCGGTGATTACAATGTCACTGACTGCGGCAATGCCGAGGACGCGCTTGTCAAATTAAAAGAATCCGGCTATGACCTTGTAATAACAGACTTAAAACTTCCGGGAATTGACGGCATAACATTCATGGAACAGGCAAAAAGCGAAAGGCCCGGGACCGAGTTCATTGTTATAACCGCGCACGGAAACGTGGACGCCGCTGTGTCAGCGATGAAAAAAGGCGCCTCTGACTTTATAACAAAACCGTTCTCGCTTGACCATATAAGGCTGCAGGCCGCGAGGGTCCTTGCCTCCAAAAAGTTAAGGGACGAGAACGCGGCGCTTAAAATGTCTCTCAGGCATGAAATAATAGGAAACAGCGCCGGGCTGAAAGAAGCGCTCGGGCTTGCGGAAAAGGCTGCTGCCAGCGACGCCAATGTGCTGATAACGGGCGAGTCAGGAACGGGCAAGGAACTCATAGCCGAGGAAATACATTACAGGAGCCCGAGGGCAAAAAAGAGCCTTGTAAAGGTCAACTGCGCCGCGCTCGCGCCCGGGGTGCTTGAGTCCGAGCTTTTCGGCCACGAAAAGGGCGCTTTCACTGACGCGCTTAACGCGAAAAAGGGCAGGTTTGAGCTGGCTGACGGCGGCACCATATTCCTGGACGAGATAGCCGACCTGCCGCTCAACCTTCAGGTAAAGCTGCTGCGTGTCGTGCAGGAAAAGACATTTGAGCGTGTCGGCGGCGAAAAGACGATCAAGTCAGACGTCCGTGTAATAGCGGCCACGAACAAGGATTTAAGGGAAGCCGTGAAACAGGGCAAATTCAGGGAGGACCTGTTTTACAGGTTCAACGTGGTGGAGATAAGCGTGCCGCCGCTTCGGGAGAGAAAGGGAGACATACCCGTTCTTGCGGAATATTTCATGAAGAAATACGCCGAGTACGGCGGTTTCAGAATAAAAGGAATAACAAAACAGGCGCTTGAAGCCCTGGCCGGCTATGATTTTCCGGGCAATATAAGGGAGCTTGAGAATGTCATACAGAGGGTCATGGTGCTTTCGCGCGGCCCTGAGATAACGGCAGAAGACCTTCCTTATGAAATACAGGCGGAGAAAAAAGCGGCGAAAACAAGGGAAGGCCTTCAGGGAAAAAAGGACGAGTACGAGAAGAAAATGATAATGAAGGCGCTTGAGGAAGCGGGCGGAAACAGGGCCAGGGCAGCGAAGGCCTTAAAGGTCGGAAGGACCGCTTTGCTCGCGAAGATAAAAAAATACGGATTGTAAAAAAGGCCCTGCGCGCGGTTACAAAAACACAAGGAGGTCGGGGAATTGAAAAAGATGATCGCGATACTTGTTTTAGCCGCTTTTTCGGGATGCTCATTCACGGTAAAAAACGTAAGGTGGCCGGAAACAGGCGGACAGCCGCTGTGGTACAAGCCCGCCTATATTTATTCGCCTGAGGAGGCGTCATCGGTATTAAAGGGGCTTATAGCCGGCGCTTCAATAAACGGCAGGCCGATATCAACCGTGGATGTGGACAAGTTTACGCTCAGGGCCGGCCAGAAATGGCAGGAAACATACGAGAACACCGAATATGTGCCGAGTTTCGGGGGTTTTTTCATCGGCTGGAATTATGTGCCCACATACAGCGGCTCATACCAGACCAATACTACAACGCTCAACAAGGAAAACAACATAAGCATTAATTTCCGTGACATTACCGATATAACCATAAACGGCAGGGTCCTTTACATATCTGCGGGCAACATGTCCGTGATAGTGTGCGCGTCTTACGCTGACGCCCAGAAGTTCGGGGACGCCTTTTATTCAATGTTGAAGAATACAGGCGGAAAGCTCGGCGCCTCATACGGGTTTTCTTTCTCCGATATAAATGACGACCAGGCAAAGGAAGCGGGAATTAAGGGCGCTGTGGCAGAGGTGGTGTACGCGAACGGGCCGGCTGAAAAGGCGGGGCTTAAGCCCGCTGACGTCATATACGAGGCTGCGGGAAGGCCGGTTGCCTCGTCAAAAGACCTTGTCGAGGCATTCAGGGCGAACGGCACAAGCAGGACAATAGAACTCAAGGTATTTCACTGGGAAAAGGCGGGCAATGAGACTATAAAATGGGAAAAGCGGCTTGTAAGTATCAGGCCGGTGGAGAGGTGACAAGATGAAAAAACACATAATTGTTCTGCTTGCCGCCCTGCTTTTTGCGACAGCCTGTTTCGCCGGCCGGGTAAACATAATAATGAAGGACGGAACTTTGAAAACAGGGGAGCTTATCGGCTCTGACGAGGAAGCGTATTATATAAAGACTGCAGACGACAAGGCTGAGACGGTTTACAGATCCAAAATAAAAAAAGTTTTTGAGGCAGGAGAGGGAAGCGGTATTTTAACACAGGAAAAGAGCGGCACCGCCCCTATAACAGCGACAAAAAAGGCGGAGGAAATAAGCACAGAGCAACAAGCATATAAGGTGCTGGAGTCCGGTGAAAGGAAAATTGAGAGAGATTACCTGGCAAAAACAGGAGACAGCCTGATAATGTGGCACATTGACATAGCGTCTTTTGACTTCCTATCGCTCGGCGACGAGTTCAAGTCCGAGCACGGCATAAAAAGCGGTTTTCTGACAACTTGCACTGTGGGCCTGGCAATGATGCTGTGGCCGCTTGACGGCTTTGCCACGGGACCGTACCTGGGATTTGACCTGCCCATATTCACGGAAATGTACAATACAGAAGACTTTATGGACGCCGCCGCAGTCGGATACCTGAGTTTTGTAAGGGCCGGCTGGATAGTAAGATGGATACCCTATAATGACGGGGAAACGCTTGTGTACCTGGATTTCAGGGTCGGCGCAAAAAAGAGCAATGTGCTCTGGAATGCATCGCTTTACGGCCAGCCGCTTGACATTGACACCCTGGAATACAGGATTGCGCTGGGTATCGCGCCTGCGGTCGCGGTAGGCTGGATTTTCTGCCCTGCCACATACAAGGCAGGCACGCTCGGCAGCGGCAATATAGACCTTGGAGGCCCTTTCCTGTCTTTTGCCATGGCGTTTTAAAACACAAAAAGCAGGGAGAGAGGTGGTCACTGCGTGAAAAAATTTTTATTCGTCCTTGCTTTTGCTGCTACGGTTTTTGGACTTGTTTTTGCGGCTCCGAAGGAATCGCCTTTTGAGGCATTTGAGAAAAAAGCGGCAATTGCAGAGAAGGACATTCAGTCAAGTGAAGCAAACCTGAGAAAAATTCAAAAGGAATATGACATTGCAGAGAAAAACGTAGCTGCAATAAAAGCCGGCGGAAAGCCTTCTTTCTTTGACAGTTTAAGGCTTAAATATTATTTGAACAAGGGGAACAGTCTTGGTTACAAAATATACAGGCTTGAGGCAGGTATAAGGGAGCTTAAAGAAGAGCATTTTACCTATATTTCCGTGCTTTCCGAACTGTACGGCGCGAGGCTGAAGAGCTGCTGCGAGAAAAAATGCGGCGAGGAAGCGGCGCTTTTCGGCAAGTGGGCGGCCGCGGCCGCGGCCGCGGAAAAGTACGCGGATTTCCTCAGGATAGACATGTCGTCATTCGGCATTATCAGGAATCACAGCCCAAGGGCTGCTTCTGACGCGGCAGAATACATACAGAAAAAAATAGTGCAGGCAGAACAGCGCATATACCTGCTTTCAGAGGCAAAGGGAGTGATAAACGCGGCGAAAAAGGCCGGGCTTGACGTATCATCTTTCGCGGACACGGAGATTAAGATAGCTGAATTAAAAAAGCTTAAGGCAAAACTTGAAAAGGAAAAGGAAAGAATATCAGCTTTTATGAAAGCTTCTTGAATAGCGGTCTTTTTTACACTGTCAACAATTAGGTCAAAAGCGTCAAAAAAACGCATACCCTGATATCGCATAGTGAAACCGCACCCGGAAAAACCCTTATTTTTGGCATATTTAACGGCACAAAATATGCATATATGATATCGGAATTCCTGAAACGGAAGGTGGCGACCGGATGAAAAAATACATCAGGAAAGCCGAAGCAGCGAGGATTTTTAAAGTCTCTGTTCCGACAATCAGGAAATTTCTAAAAACCCACAAAAAAGCAGTGGAAGGAATGTTTGTCAACGTGGAAAAGATAGATGAAATAATAACGCTGGAAAGTATTTCAGGATACAAGGGGCGGATATCATGAAAATGAAAACGGCCGGTCCCGGGGAAAAACAGCTCAAGGATTACCTGGTTGCCTGCGGAAAAATAACAGCGCTTTCTGATGAAGAAATGGCTGGAGCTGTTGAAAAACTCAAAGGGGAAGACTGCGTCCAAAAGGAAGGCAAAAAGAAACTGTTGATTGAGAAAAACCTGCGTACTGTTATATATACGGCTGCGGGATACAGGGGTTTTGGCCTCACTTTCGCGAACCTGATAAGGAACGGAAACTTGGGCCTTATATATGCCGTAAACAATTGGGACGGCACGGGGGATTTTTCCCAATACCTGGCGTGGAACATTGAAGGTTTTATAATAGACGCGCTGGTCAGGGAAAAAAGCAGTAAAGGGGTTTTATGATGGAAAAGGAAGGGAGTTACATCTCAGGTGAGGACTTAAGCGGGATTTTTCCGCAGGATGAAGAAATAAAAAAACTCCCGGATATTCCTGCGAAGTCCGAAAATCCCGGCCTGATAATGGACAGGGCGAGGTTAGCTGGAGCAATTGTTGAAACAAAGCCGGAAAAAGCGAAGAAACAAAAAAAACCCATATGCGGCGGAAAGCGTTGGTTGTAAAGTTGCTGAAGTTGTCAGGGGATTTAAATGCTTACGGGAAACGCTTGCTGCAATTCTCGCGGGCAAAAAAGACAAGAAGTTAATTGACAAAATGCTCCTAAAGACTCTTTAGAAGCAGGCGGCAAATTTCCCTTATTTAAAAAGCGCGGGCTGGGACAGCGAAGGCAACCTGGTGCCCGACGGGACCGTGAACGCCGACAGGTTCATAAAGAACATGGAACTGTATTCGGAAATTATCAGGGACGCGGATAGTGAAACAGCCGAGTCCCTGAAGGCTGTCCTTGCCGCCAGGCTAAAGGCGGTCAAAACAGGGCTTGGCGCTGACGTGTATGCCTCGATCAAGTCGGCGCTTTCGAAAAGGCTGAAAGTTATGGAGCCTGGATTTAAAAAAGCGACAGCGGACTTTTTCAGGAAAAGAATTTTTGAAGAGACCCTAAAAAAGGCGGAGGAATAAAATGAAGAGAAAAGCGGTTTTTGTTTTCATGATGCTCATGACCGTGACATGCGTTTTTGCCAGCGGCACTGCTACAATAAACCCGGCGCTTATACCGAGAAGCGCGCAGTCGCAGGTCTTTACAATAACTTACATGCCGTACGCAGGCGACAGCTGGGTGAACGGGAGCTTAAGCCTGGAAATACCGGAAGGCTTTTATCCCGAGCCCGTGTCCGCTGAAAACCAGTCAGGAAGCGTCTCGGCTGTCATTATGCGCAATGCCGCTGTGCCCGAGCAGGTAAGCGCTTCCAATATCCAGGTTTACGGCAGAAGGGTTACCATAAGCGCCCTGAGCCTGTCGCCAAACGATTATGTTGACATCAAATACGGCTATGTTGACACGGGCGCAGGAGCTTACGGTATAACCGGGCCGGCTTTGCCGGGCAAGTATCAGTTCAAGCTTAACGAGGCGCCTTCGGGAAGTTCCTATGAACAGCTTCCCCCCGGGCTTTACGTCAAGGTAACTGACATGACCCTCTCAAAAACAGCTGATGTTTCGACGGTTTTTGCCGGCATGACAATAACTTATACTATAGCCGTAAACAACATAAATACGGTTCATACGCTTTCCGAGGTGAGTTTGTGGGATACGGTGCCCGAAGGGCTTGCCATAACAGGCACAAGCCTTTTGCCGTCGGTACAGTCGGGCCGTTTCATAGCCTGGGCTCCGGCCAATTTGGGAGCTGTTTCGGGAAATGTGATAGCCCTGTACTGCCAGGTGCAGCCCGGAATAAGGAAGGCCGGCAATACGCTGCAAAATACCGCTTACGCCAAGGCAAATGACATGTATAACAATAATTATTACGAAGAAGCAAACGTGAGTGTGGAAACGCAGGGGCCTGTCATATCAAGCGTGATTGAAGCGGTTCCGGCCACGGTAAATCAGGGGCAGCATTTTACTGTTTTTATGACGGTCAGCAATTCGGGAAATGCTCCTGCCATTATGGTAATGCCGGGCCAGCCGCTTAGTGCGGCGGGAACAGGTACGTGTTCAAATGTTTCAGGGCCGAACCCTGCTTATTATTCATCGCTTGCCGAAGGTTCTTCCGTCATCTTTACATGGGTTTATTCGGCCAATACGCAGGGCGTGATTTATTTTACCGGAAATGCGACAGCCAAGGAAAACGGATTTGACATCAGCTCTTATGTTTCTGCTTCAAATCCCGTGTCAGTGTATGTTTTTCCGACTGCTTCAAGAACACCCACAATGACATCCACAAATACTCCTGAAATCACGTTAACGCTAACTCTTGAAGCTACGCATACGGTGACTGCAGGTATGCCTTATCCGACCGGGACGATGACAGTAACAGAACAAACCGCCACCGCAACCCCGACCGCTACCGAGATTTTGGTTTACCCGACAGCGACATGCACCGTTACTGTGAAAATACCGACACCCGCGCCAAGCGCAACGCCATTGGACACGGTGTATGTTGACAGAAATTATGCCAATCCTGGCAAGGGTGAAAAATTTACGGTTTATTTCAAGGTTCCTTCCGCGGGCACGCTAGAAATAACCGTATACAACCTGAGCGGTGAGAAGATAAGGCAGTTCAAAAAGGAATACACGGCCGCGACAAGCGACTCTGTTGAGTGGGACGGGCGAAATGAGGACGGCAGGACAGCCGGCCGCGGTATATATTTCATATCGGTCAGGCTTGGCAAGTGGCAGGAGATGAGAAAAGTGGTGGTCTTAAAATAACGCGGGAGGTATTGCCGGATTGAGAAACAAGGCATGAAAAGATACGGATTGAAAATTTCGCGCGCTGCGGCGCGGGCGGCTTTTTATTTTATTATGGCAAACTTAACAGGCCTGTTTTTGGCAGGCGGCATGTTTGCGGCAACGCCGCTCTCAAACGAAAGTGTCATGAACCCGCCGCCGGTTGATTTCTACTCCATCTCGTCAGTGACGCAGAAAATGAGTTACAGGTTCACTGCTCCTTACGCGATGACAGTAAGAACGATAAGGTTGTACGCGGCTGTTGTTTCCGGGTCACCTTATTATGAGGTCGGCATACAGGAAGACAATGCCGGAGTTCCTTCAGGCGTTTATATCGGCTCAAACAGCGTGTCAGGTATTCCCTTGGATGCGAACTGGAGCACGTTTGACATAGCTGATACGGCGCTTGTAGCAGGCAGCTCTTACCATATCGTGATTCAGCCATGGAGCTTAAGCGGCGGCTACGCCTCATTTGTTTATTCAAGGCCAAACCATCATATTTTCCCGCTTAATCAGCTGAAACAGTACCCGTCAGCTGACACGCTGGTGTACAGCGGCTTGTGGGCGCCTGCGGACGGCATGCCTGTATTTGTGCTTGAGGACGAGGGCGGCAATCATTTCGGCAATCCAAACTGCTCAACTGACCTTTACGCGATACACGGAAACGGTTCAACGGCAATCACGGATGACAGATATGTTGGTGAGCAGTTCCCCGGGCCTGCTGCGGCGTTGACTGTAAAAGGCGCGGATTTTTACGTGAGAAAATACGGCTCGCCCACGGAACCGTTAAGGTATGTCCTTTATGATGTGCCGAACAAAGTGAGCCTGGCGGCCGGTGTAGTGGCCTCATCAGGCGAGCTTACAGGCGCGTTGCAGTGGAAAAGCGTGACTTTTACGGCATGCACGCTTTTGCCGGGCGGGATGTACAGGCTTTTCCTTCACTGCCGCGGCATTGACGGCAACCAGGGAAGCGACGGTACGAACAATTATTATGAAACCACGATATCGGACGATAAAATAATACTTCCGCTTTATGACGACCTTACCTACGGAGGATCTTCGCGTTTGCTTTATTACTCGGCAAACGGCGGCGCCACGGAGACTTTAAGGACAAACAGGGACCTTAATTTCAGGCTTTTGCCGGACAACGCGCCGGGCTGCGATTTTGTTTTCGGCAAGAACGATCCGGGTTCGTCTCAGTCCGTGCTGGTCCTGGAAGCTAGCAGGTATCCGCTGGCCTCGGCTTCTGATGTGAACGGTATAAATGTTTATGTCAGGAACAACGGCTCAGGCGGCAGGGTAAGGGCGGCTATTTATCAAAACGATCCGTCCCTAAACGGAGGAAACGGGGGACCCGGGATTTTGATGCGT
>CAYNMZ010000046.1:0-13492 GCA_964398505.1 uncultured Spirochaetia bacterium | reverse complement strand
GCGTCAGCCATCTTGTGCGTATCTTCCTTTTTCTTTATCGCCCCGCCCTGGTTCGCGTTTGCAGCCAGAAGCTCCTGAGCCAGCTTCTCAAGGGTTGTCTTTTCTTTTCTTTCCCGGGCCGCGTTAATTATCCACCTTATGGCCAGCGACTGGCGCCTTTCAGCGCTCACTTCAACCGGTATCTGGTAATTGGCGCCGCCAATCCTTCTTGTCTTCAGCTCCAGCAGGGGTTTTACGTTTTCAACAGCCTGCTTTAAAACAGCAAGCGGGTCCTTGCCCTGCTTTTCTATAAATGCCATCGCGCCGTACACTATCTGCTCCGCAGTTGACTTTCTTCCCTGCTGCATCACGCAGTTCATAATCCTTGTTATGAGCTGGCTGTTGTATTTGGAGTCAGCCACAACTTCCCTTTTGACAACCCTTTTTCTTCTTGGCATAACTTAATGCTCCTTTTTATTTCGTTTGTATATTTTTAACGTTTACGGTTTTGGCACTTATACACATTGCGGTTATTTCTTTGGCGCCTCTTTTTTAGGGGCCTTTGCGCCGTATTTTGACCTTCCCCTGCGCCTGTCAGCCACACCCTGTGTGTCAAGCGTGCCTCTTATTATATGATACCTTACTCCCGGTAGGTCCTTGACCCTGCCGCCCCTTATCATTACTATGGAATGCTCCTGGAGGTTATGGCCCACGCCCGGTATATAACATGTGACTTCCATCTTATTTGACAGCCTGACCCTGGCGACTTTTCTTAATGCCGAGTTAGGCTTTTTCGGCGTCACAGTGTACACCCTGGTGCACACGCCCCTTTTCTGTGGGCATGCCTTGAGCGCCGGAGCGCCTGTCTTTGCATTTATCTTTTTCCTTCTTTTTGCCGCAAGCTGATTAATTGTAGGCAAATCAGTTCCTCCTTCATAATTTTGTTTCTTTTTCCGCAAAATAAAAAAAGCGGAAATCAGTCTCTTTTCCGCCTTTTATTGCAACTTATAAAAATTTTATAGCTGAAAAGAGCTGTTTTAAAAGCTTAAACAATATATAGAAAATCCTGAAAGTTGTCAATATTTTTTTTTATTTTTTTTTATTTTTTTACCCATATTTTTAAGGGTTTTTTGGGGGTATTCGTAAAAAAAATAATAATTTAGGTTTCATCATAGGCAACCGGCTTTTTAAGTAGATTATTAATCTACTGATATCCGCCTTAATTTAATGTTGTCATTCTGTTATTTTTAAAATTTCATCAACTATCTCATCAGGCGTTTTTCTTATGTCAACTACTAACGCATTTTCAGGTTCTTCAAGAACTTCAAATTGGTTTTCAAGCAGAGCCGTACTTGCAAAATGTCCGGTTCTTGACTTTATTCGTTCCCTTATAATATCGATGTCACCTTTAAGATATACAAGTATTATTTCCTTTCTTTCCTGTATAAGCGTCTTCCTGTATTTATCCTTCAAAGCCGAGCACGCAATGACACAATCTTTTCCCAAAGCCAGTTGTGCGTCAATTACGGACCTTATCGCGAATATCCACGGTTTACGATCCTCATCAGTAAGCGGTATGCCATCGCGCATTTTTTTTATGTTGCATTCAGTATGATAATCATCTGCGTCCCTAAACTCTATGCCAAGCCGCTTTGCCAAAAGCCGCCCAATGGTTGTTTTTCCAGCTCCAATCACGCCCATTACAATATAAACCATATTCTGTTTCTTAAACAAAAACCCCTTCTTGCCGAACGGCAAGAAGGGGTTTTTTTGCTCCCTTTTAATCAGGCGTTTTCGCCGGGCGTTGGTTCTTCATGCGTCCCGGCAGGTTTTTCGGTGTTTTCCTCAACAGCAGCTTCCTCAGCGTCTTCTTTTCTGCTCCGCTTGGGCTTTATTCTTTCGACTTTCTTAAATTTCGCGAACTCGGCAACTCCTGTACCTGCGGATATAAGGTGGCCGATTATCACGTTTTCCTTGAGACCTTTAAGCATATCGCTCTTGCCGTTTACAGCCGCGTCTATAAGTATCCTGGTGGTCTCCTGGAACGAAGCCGCGGATATCCAGCTTTCCGTCGAAAGCGCCGCTTTTGTTATACCCAAAAGGAGCGGTTTTGCCTTTGCCGGGTTCTTTTTTTCCTTCTCCATTTTCTCGTTTTCCATCTTGAAATCCAGCCTGTCAACCTGCTGATCAATAAGGAATTTTGTGTCTCCCGGGTCCTCTATCCTGACCTTTTTCATCATCTGCCTTACCATGACTTCTATATGCTTGTCGTGTATAGTGACACCCTGCAGTCTGTAAACTTCCTGGACCTTGTTAAGCAGGTATTCCTGGACAGCGTTCTCGCCCTGAACCGCGAGTATGTCATGCGGGTTTATATTTCCGTCTATGAGCTGTTCTCCCGCTTCCACATAGTCGCCTTCCCTGACATTAACATACTTTCCGTGCGGCGTCTGATACTCGCGTTCCGTGCCATTATCGTTTTTTATTATTATTTTCCTTATGCCGGAGGAAGTTTCCTCAAACCTTACCTGTCCTTCAATATCAGCGATAATGGCCAGGTTTTTAGGTTTCCTGGCCTCAAACAGCTCAGCAACTCTGGGCAAGCCGCCGGTTATATCCCTGGTCTTGGTTATTTCCCTTGGGAACTTAGCCAGAATCTGGCCCGCGTAAACCTTGGCCCCATCTTCAATATCCAGCCTGGCGCCGGCGGGTATTGAATAGGATGCAATAATTTCACCTTTTGAATCAGTAATATTTATATGTGGATATTTGCGTTCCTTGGACTCTATTATAAACTTTCCATACTGTCCGGTTGTCGCGTCCGTCTGCTCTATCATGGTAACATCTTCTATGATATCGTCAAACTTCGCGAAGCCTTCTTTTTCGGTGAATATAGGTATGTTATAAAGATCCCAGAGCCCAATTATGTCCCCGGCCTTTACATTCTGACCGTCTTTAACCTTTAATATTGTTCCATAAGCCAGGTGGTGCAGTTCCCTTTCAACCTTGTTCTCATCAAGTATGCTTATTTCTCCGTTCCTGTTCGTCACTATCATGTTGCCTTCCTTGCTCTCAACGAACTTAAGATTGGAGAAATTAATAACGCCGTCGTGTTTTGCTTTGAGCTCGGACTGTTCAACAACACGCGAAGCAGTACCGCCGACGTGGAAGGTACGCAGAGTAAGCTGCGTTCCCGGCTCGCCGATTGACTGCGCCGCTATTATTCCAACCGCCTCGCCGAGCTCCACAAGCGCCCCGGTTGTCAGGTCCGCGCCATAGCACTTTGAACATATCCCGTTCTTTGCCTCACAGGTAAGTACAGACCTGACTCTTATGCGTTCATAACCGGCTTCCTCTATCTTTTTGGCTATTTCAGGGGTTATAAGCTCGTTTGCCTTTACAACCACTTCGTCTGTAACCAGGTCCACGACGTTGTCAAGCGCAACCCTCCACATTATCCTGTCGCGCAGGGGCTCTATTACCTCGTTGCCTTCCTTTATGGCCATCATGTTAACGCCGTTTATGGTGTCGCAGTCGTTCTCGGTGATTATCACGTCCTGGGCCACGTCAATGAGCCTTCTTGTGAGATAGCCGGCTTCGGCTGTCTTTAACGCCGTGTCAGCAAGGCCCTTCCTGGCTCCGTGTGTTGAGATAAAATACTCCAGCACAGACAGGCCTTCCCTGAAATTTGAGCGTATAGGCGTTTCTATGATTTCGCCTATACCGCCTGTCATTTTTTTCTGCGGCTTGGCCATTAGCCCCCTCATGCCTGCCAGCTGCCTAATCTGCAGTGTGGAACCTCTCGCGCCCGAGTCAACCATCATAAAAACAGGATTAAAACCGCCCTGGTCCTTTTCAAGCTCTTTTTTCATCTCAGTCGCGACCCTGTCAGTAACCTTTGTCCATACATCTATAATCTTGTTATACCTTTCGGCGTCAGTTATTATGCCTTTCTCAAACTGTTTTCTTATGGAGCGGGCTTCCTGGTCCGCGCTTTCCACAAGTCCGTATTTGCTTTCGGGTATTTTTAAATCCGTCACGCCTATTGTAAATCCGGCAAGTGTCGCGTGCCTAAAACCAAGTTCTTTTAATTTGTCAAGCACTTCAGCCGCTTCCTTCGCTCCATACTTTTCGAAAACAATTCCTACAAGCTTTATTATCTGTTTTTTGTCCATCTTGTCATTTACAAATTCCATATCAGGCGGCAATATCTTATTGAATATTATCCTTCCTACCGTTGTCTCCACCTTCTTGGACTTCATTTTAACAACGATTATCTCATGTATGTCAACCGCGCCGTGATCCCATGCTATCAAAGCTTCTTCCTGGGAATAAAACATCTTTTTCTTTTCAGGTATTTTGGCGCTTTCCTTTGTCAGATAATAAAGCCCGAGCACTATGTCCTGGTTTGGCACTATTATGGGCTTACCGCTGGCAGGAGACAGTATGTTAAGCGGCGCCAGCATGAGAAGTTTCGCCTCCATCTGTGCCTCATAGGAAAGAGGTACGTGTACGGCGAGCTGGTCACCGTCAAAATCGGCGTTGAAACCTCCGCAAACAAGCGGATGAAGGGTTATCGCGTTTCCTTCCACAAGTATAGGCTCAAAAGCCTGTATTGAATGCCTGTGAAGCGTTGGCGCGCGGTTTAACAGGACAAGGTGGTCTTCAAGTATTTCTTCCAATATATCCCACACTTCAGCGCGGACATTTTCAACCATTTTCTTTGCGCTTTTTATCGTGTACCCCATTTCCTGCACTTTGTTAATTATAAATGGCTTAAACAATTCCAAGGCTATTTTCTTGGGAAGCCCGCACTGATAAAGTTTCAGTGTCGGCCCGACAACAACTACTGAACGGCCTGAGTAGTCAACGCGCTTTCCGAGCAGGTTCTGCCTGAATCTGCCCTGTTTGCCCTTCAGCATATCCGAAAGCGACTTAAGCGGTCTGTTTCTCGCTCCGCGCACAGGATGTCCTCGCCTGCCGTTGTCAAACAACGCGTCAACAGCCTCCTGTATCATACGCTTTTCGTTCTTTATGATTAGTTCAGGCGAATTTATGGATATCAATTTCTTTAAACGGTTGTTCCTGTTTATTATTCTGCGGTACAGATCGTTCAGGTCAGACGTGACAAACCTGCCGCCGTCAAGCTGCACAAGCGGCCTTAATTCAGGCGGTATTACCGGAATAACGTCCAAAACCATCCATTCCGGTTTATTACCGGATTTTCTGAAAGCCTCAACAACCTTTAACCTTTTTATTATATCCTTTTTCTTTTGCAGAGATACTGTCTTCTGCAGGTCTTTCCTCAGGTCCTTCGCAAGCTTGTCTATGTACTTTTCTCTTAACAGCGCCTTTATTGCGTCTGCGCCTATCTTAACCTCAAAATCCTCACCGTATTTTTCCTTGAACTTTATATAATCATCCTCATTTAAAAGTTCGTATTTTTTAACTTCTTCAGAAGCCTTTTTGGGATCAATCACAATGTAATTTTCATAATAAATCACCCTTTCCAGGTTTCTTGCGGATATGTTAAGCAGGTATGCAAGTTTTGAAGGTATTCCCTTTAAATACCATATGTGAACTACAGGCACCGCAAGCTCTATATGTCCCATACGTTCCCTGCGTACCTTTGATTCCGTAACTTCAACTCCGCACTTGTCGCAGGTGACTCCCTTATAACGCTGCTTCTTGTATTTTCCGCAAGCGCACTCGTAATCCTTGGTCGGCCCGAATATTTTTTCGCAAAAAAGGCCGTCAAACTCCGGTTTGAAAGTCCTGTAATTAATGGTTTCGGGCTTTTTTACCTCGCCGAAAGACCACTGCCTGATTAACTCCGGCGAAGCTACTGATATCTTAATGGCGTTAAAATCTATTTCCTTTGCCTTTACCGCAGTTTCTTCCTTTCCTTTTAAAAGTTCGGCCAGGTTAAGTGGCGCAGGTTTCTCGGTTATTTCAGCCTCTTTTTTATTTTCCTTTTTATTTTTATCTTTGGCCATTAACTCTCTCCTTATTTTTTTTAAGAAGGGGCTTAAAAACCCTTTTTAAATGCTTACGCTTCCTTTTTTCCAGACTTTTTCTTTACGAGTTCTATATTAAGCCCCAGGCCCTGGAGTTCCTTTACGAGCACGTTAAAGGATTCAGGGATGCCCGGCTCGGGTATATTCTTACCGCGTACTATGGCCTCATAAAGTTTTTTCCTGCCTTCAACATCGTCGGATTTAACTGTAAGCATTTCCTGCAAGGTATAAGCCGCACCATAAGCTTCAAGAGCCCATACTTCCATCTCGCCGAACCTCTGGCCTCCAAACTGCGCCTTACCGCCAAGAGGTTGCTGTGTTATAAGCGAATACGGCCCTATTGACCTTGCATGTATCTTGTCGTCAACCATATGAATAAGTTTCATCATATACATTACGCCCACAGTGACCCTGCTTGCAAAAGCATTACCGGTCCTGCCGTCAAAAAGCTGCGCCTTGCCGTCGTCGTGGGCGCCCGTCTGTTTCATGTATTCCCTAACTTCTTCTTCCTTCATACCGTTAAAGACAGGTGTTTCAAATTTTTGCTTCAATTTCCTGGCGGCCCAGCCAAGCTGAGTCTCAAGAAGCTGACCCACATTCATACGTGAAGGTACACCGAGCGGATTTAAAATAACGTCAACGGGCGTCCCGTCAGATAAATACGGCATATCTTCAACCGGAAGCACCCTTGAAATTACGCCCTTGTTGCCGTGCCTTCCTGACAACTTGTCACCTACAGAAATCTTCCTTTTCTTGGCAATAAGAACTTTTACAAGCTTAATTACGCCCGGCGGAAGATCATCACCTTTTGTCTGTTTCGCTTCCTTGAAATCCTCTTCAAGACGCATTCTCCTGAATTCAAGGTATATATCCTCAAATTCCTTGAGTCTTTCTTTCTCTTCTTTTCCTCCCGGGCCTTCATCTATTGCTTTTTTTGCGGCTTTAACCTGGGCTTCAAGCTCAGCCAGTATGCTGTCTTTTTCTTTCTTAAGCTTTGATAATTTTTCTTCTTCCTTGTCCTTACGTTTTCCGCGTTCCTTCCTCGCGAACACCCGAATGTCCGTTATTATTCCCTCTATACCCGGAGGGACCCTTAACGATGTGTCTTTCACATTATCCGCTTTTGATCCGAATATGGCCTTAAGAAGTTTTTCCTCCGGAGTCAGGTTGCTTCCGGATATGGGAGTAACTTTTCCAACAAGTATGTCCCCCGGTTTTACCTTGGCTCCTATCCTCACTATGCCGTCAGCGTCAAGATTTTTAAGTGTGTCTTCGCTGACGTTCGGTATGTCGCGGGTTATTTCCTCAGGGCCGAGCTTGGTGTCCCTGGCTTCAATCTCGTATTCCTCTATGTGTACTGATGTAAAAATATCATTTTTAAGCAGGTTTTCATTTATGACAATAGCGTCCTCATAATTGTATCCGTGCCATGGCATGAAAGCCACTATGACATTTTTGCCAAGCGCAAGTTCACCTTTATCCATGGCAGGTCCGTCAGCTATTATATCGCCTTTCTTGACAATATCGCCGCGCTTTACCCTGGGTTTTTCATTTATTGTGGTATCCTGGTTCGTGCGCCTGAATTTACGAAGGTCATAGACATCAACCCTGTCCCTGAAACTACCGTCCTTATTTGAATCCTTCAGAACAAGCACTACGCCTGAATCTGCGAAAGCCACCCGTCCCGAGTTCCTTGCGACTATCGCCCTTCCGGAATCAACTGCCGCTTTCTTTTCCATTCCCGTGCCCACATAAGGCGCTTCTGTCACAAGCAGCGGCACTGCCTGCCGTTGCATGTTAGATCCCATAAGCGCCCTGTTCGCATCATCATGCTCAAGGAACGGTATCAATGAAGCCGCGACTGAAACAACCTGCTTTGGCGACACTTCTATGTAATCCACTTCTTCAGGAGAAGCCAGAGGGAAGTCACCCTTGTACCTAACAAGAATTGTTTCCTGAATTATCTTTCCCTTAGGATCAAGCGCCACGTCTGAAGGCCCTATCCTGAACTGATCCTCCTTGTCAGCTGTCAGATATTCTATTTCATCCGTGACTACTCCCTTTCTTACCTTCCTGTAAGGAGTCTCTATGAACCCGAAATCATTCACCCTGGCGTATGTGGCCAAAGAAGTAATAAGTCCGATGTTCTGTCCTTCAGGAGTTTCTATGGGACAAAGCCTTCCGTAATGTGTGTAATGAACGTCCCTGACTTCAAATCCGGCCCTCTCCCTGTTAAGTCCTCCTGGCCCGAGCGCAGAAATCCTTCTCTTGTGCGTAAGCTCGGCAAGCGGATTAACCTGGTCCATAAACTGGGAAAGCTGCGATGAACCGAAAAATTCCTTTATAGCGGCAATAAGCGGCTTAGGATTGATTAGATTCGCAGGGATAGCGCTTTTCATGTCTATAATCGTCATCCTCTCACGTATCATCTTCTCAACCCTTACGAGCCCCGCCCTGAACTGGTTTTCAACAAGTTCGCCCACTGCCCTTACACGCCTGTTGCCCAGGTGGTCTATGTCGCTTTTCTCCACAAGCCCTGCGTTCACCTCAAAGAACCTCTTAATAACAGCAACGATATCCTCTTTGGTCAGTACTGTTGAAAGGTTTTTGTCTTGCGGAATACCCATCATCTTATTCAGCTTGTACCTTCCCACTACGCCCAAGTTATATCGTTTATTGTCAAAAAACAGATTTTTGAAAAGCGTTTTTGCCCCAGATACCGTTGCCGGTTCTCCGGGCCTCATTTTCCTGTATATTTCTATCAGCGCTTCCTGTTCAGAGCGCATATTATCTTTTTTCAGCGTCTTTATAATATTGGCGTACGGGTTGTCATCATTAAGAACGACGACTTCAATCTTGCCGATTTCTTCCTTTGCCATTTTTTCAGCCAGTTCCTTCGTTATTAGGCTTGCAGCCTCGGCAATTATCTCGCCATTCTTGTTTATGACATCTTTAAAAAGCACTCTGTGCACCGAGGACTTGTCTGAAGCATTGATAGTTTCTTTTTCAAAGAACAACTTCAGTATGTCGTCCGTGCCGGAATAGCCCATCGCGCGTAGGACAGTAGTTACAGGGAACTTCTTTTTCCTGTCAAGCTTAGCGTATACTATGTCATTTGTGTCGTACTCAATTTCAAGCCAAGTTCCCCTGTAAGGGACTATCCTGCCGACATATGTGGGCGTGGCGAAAAGCTCCTCGCTTTCCTCTTCCTGTTCAAAGCTGGCGCCCGGCGATCGGTGAAGCTGGCTTACTATGACACGCTCCGCACCGTTTATAACGAAAGTTCCCCTTTCGGTCATCAAAGGCACATCACAAATGTGAACGGCCTGTTCCGGCGCTTCCTTGATTGTCATTTCCTGTGTTTTCTCGTCCTTTTCCTTTATAACAAGACGGAAAATACCCCTCAATGACGCGGCGTATGACTCCCCGCGCTCAATGCACTCGTCAACCTGGTGCTTTGGCATCGAAAACTCATATCCAACGAACTGGAGCTCGTAAAATCCGTTAAAATCCGTTATGGGAAAAACACTGCTGAAAACTTCCTGCAGTCCCTGATTCTTCCTCTTGTCCGCAGGCACATCCAGCATAAGAAATTCCTTGTAGGATTTTTTCTGGATTTCCATCAGGTCCGGTATTTCAAGGACCTCGTCAACGTTAGCCTTTTGTTTAATCCTCGCCATATAAGCCCCTTCCTGTAAATTTTCCAACATACACCCGCTTTCATATTACGGGGACGCTTAAAAGATAAAGCTTAAAAAATTTACTTTACTTCTACGGTGGCTCCGGCTTCCTCGAGTTTAGCCTTCATGTTCGCGGCTTCGTCTTTTGTCACGCCTGTTTTAACTGTTTTTGGCGCGCCGTCAGCGATATCCTTGGCTTCCTTTAATCCCAGATTAGTAAGCTCACGGATGACTTTGATAACCTGGATTTTTTTATCTCCCGCGCTGGAAAGGATAACGTCAAAAGACGTCTTTTCCTCAGCAGCTCCTGCCGCCGCTCCTGCCGCGGCTCCTGCAGGAGCGCCTGCCATCATAACGGGCGCAGCCGCCGATACGCCGAACTTTTCCTCAAGCGCCTTGACAAGCGCGTTCAGTTCAAGTACGCTCATCCCTTCTATTTCCTTGATCAAATCCTCTTTTGACATAGCCATGTTTCTTTTCCTCCTTAATTTGTTGTTTTTCAGTTTTTTATTTTTTTGTTTTTTCTACAGCTGAAAGCACACATACAAGATTACGTTGCGGGCCGTTCAACACATTAACCAGCCTCTGAATAGGGCTGTTAATAATGTTCACCAGTTTGCCGATAAGCTCGCCTTTTGAGGAGAGTTTTGAAATCTCCCTTATGTCCGCTTCGGAACAGGACTTCTGATCTATATAGCCGCCCTTTATCTTGAAAGCCTCATTTTCCTTTTCAAAAGAAGCAAGCACCTTGACTGCCGATACATAATCAGTGGAAAACACAAGTCCTGTCACACCAGTAAAAAGGGACTTAAAATTGCTGTTTATTTGCAGCTCATCAAGCGCCCTTTTTGTAAGGGTATTCTTTAAAACCTTGTACTGAGCGCCGACTTTTTCAAGCTCCCTTCTTAACTTATTTACCTGGCTGGCTGTAAGACCCTGGTAGCTAGTCACGATAATTCCCGCCGACTCCCTGATCTTTGAGACAGCTTCTTTCACAATCAATGTCTTTTGAACTCGTTTTTGAGCCATTCACAGCACCTCTTTAAATGAACTTCTTGAAATTTACTGGAACGCCCGGACCCATTGTTGTGGACAGATACATAGAACGGACATACTGCCCCTTGGTGCCCAGTGCCGGAAGTTTAAGGAATGTCTTGATAAAATGGGCCGCGTTTTCAACTAGGTCCTCCTCGGAGAAAGACAGTTTCCCCAGGGAAAGGTGCACCACGCCTTCCTTGTTGCTGCGGAACTCCACTTTACCGGCTTTAAATTCCTTAACCGCCTGCGCTATATCAAAAGTGACCGTGCCTGACTTCGGGTTAGGCATCAGCCCCTTCGTCCCCAGTACTTTACCCAGCTTTCCTACATCCTTCATCATATCGGGTGTTGCTATTACAATGTCAAATTCAAGCCAACCGCCCTTTATTTTCTCTATCATTTCCTCATTTCCGACATAATCAGCTCCCGCATCAGCCGCTTCCTTTTCTTTTTCTCCCTTTGCAAGGACCAGTATTCTCACCTTTTTTCCGGTCCCTTTCGGCAGTGATATTGTGGTCCTTATCTGCTGCTCAGGCTGTTCAGGTTTTTTCGCCAAAGCCACAGCCATGTCTACGCTCTCGTCAAACTTTGCCTTGGGCGCCTGCTTTAATATTTTCACAGCTTCCTCAAGTTCGTATATTTTGCCTTTCTCTACAAGCTTTACGGCTTCTCTGTGCCTTTTACTGGATACCTTCATGTGAATTAAACTCCTTAATTTGGTATTATTTATATGCGTCCGCCTTAAATATGACCGGCAAAACGCATTGTCATTCCACGATTATTCCCATCTGCCTCGCCGTACCCTCAACCATTTTCATTGCCGATTCAAGCTTTGTGCAGTTCAAGTCAGGCATTTTCAATTTTGCTATTTCTTCCACCTGTTTTTTTGTAATCTTGGCAACTTTATTTTTTTGAGGCTCTCCCGATCCCTTTATTATATTGGCTGACTTTTTAAGAAGCACCGGAACAGGAGGTGTTTTTGTAATAAAAGTAAATGACCTGTCCTCATATACATTGATTACTACGGGCAATATCGTATCACCCTTATCCGCAGTCCTGGCATTGTACTGCTTACAGAAATCCATTATATTTACGCCGTGCTGTCCGAGCGCAGGCCCGACCGGCGGAGCCGGATTTGCCTTTCCGGCCGCTATCTGCAATTTAATCTGTGTCAAGAGTTTCTTTGCCATTTCTTTGCTCCTTTTATACTATTTTTTCAACCTGGTCAAATTCAAGCTCTACAGGCGTGGCCCTGCCGAATATTGTCACTTCAACCTTCATCTTTCCTTTTTCAGGCGAAACTTCCTCCACTACGCCGTTGAAATTCATAAAAGGCCCGTCAACTATCTTTACATGCTCACCAACCTCAAAATAAGAAGCCATCCTTGGTTTTTTCTTTCTGTCTTCCATAAGGGACATTATATCGTTAACTTCAGGCTCCGACAGGGGCACAGGCCTTGTCTTTGTGCCAACAAAACCCGTAACCTTCGGTGTATGCCGTAACACGTAAAGTACTTCTTTGTCTTCTTCCTTATCTATGTCAATATCCATCTCAACCATTATATAGCCCGGGAAAAATTTCTTGTTCCTTATAACTTTTTTCTTTTTCTTTATCTCCGTGACATTCTCCGAAGGTATAAGGATATTGAAAACCTTATCAGAAAGCTTATATGTCTGCACCCTTTGTTCCAGGTTTTCCTTGACACTGTTTTCCTGGCCTGCGTAAGTACTTATAACGTACCATTTTCTTGCCATTTAATATATCTCCTTAACCGAATATTATTCTTACAAGTTTTGAAAGGAGGAAATCAACGGCGCCTATGTAAATCATAAGCAGCAAAGATACCAGGACAACAACCACAGTGGAAGCTATTACTTCCTTTCTTGATGGCCAGGAGACCTTTTTAAGCTCAACCCAGGCAGCCTTCAGGAACTCTATCAATTTTTTCATTTTCTCTCCTCTATATTATATACCGTGTTGCAGAAGATCTTACATTCATTTAACTTTTCTTATTTTAAGTCTTTCATTTCTTATTCTTTCAAATAAGTCCGGCAGGCCAGGTAGGACTCGGCTACTTCGGCCGCTCGGCTTTGCCTTTCGCGGCCTGCGTAGCCTCTCCTCGCTCACTGACGCTCGGCTACGCCTCGCTTTTCCTCCCTTCGCTCGGCGTTCGCTCGTTTCAAGTCCCGCTTTCCCTTGCCGTAATTTGCCTTTTCTATGTTCTTGCCTGTCGTTTTCACTTCTTCCTTCTCTTTATATCTGGCAGGCCAGGTAGGACTCGAACCTACAACATGCGGTTTTGGAGACCGCCGCTCTAGCCAATTGGAGCTACTGGCCTACGGTTATCAAGTTTTGAGTTTAAAGTCGGACGTTGAATGTTCAACAAACTTCAACTTCTCACTTTAAACATTCAACGGTTACTTCGTCTCCTTGTGCATCGTATGTTTTTTGCAAAACTTGCAGTATTTTTTCACTTCAAGTTTTGCGGTTTTCGTTTTCTTATTCCTGGTCTGGGTATAGTTCCTTCTTTTACATCCGGAACAAGCCAATGTTATTATCTCTCTCATTTTAAACCTTCTTTAATTTTAGTATCAAACCTCAAGCTTTATCCCTTAAGCTCCGGAATTTCGTTTTTTCCGGGCCTTTGGCCCTCTTGATTTGCGCTTATTCCTTTATCTCAGTCACTATGCCGGAACCTACGGTCCTTCCGCCCTCGCGGATTGCGAACCTGACTTCCTTCTCCATCGCTATCGGCGCCATCAGTTCCACTTCCATCA
>CAYNMZ010000045.1:0-13591 GCA_964398505.1 uncultured Spirochaetia bacterium | reverse complement strand
AGGGCCTTGTGCTTTGGGGCGTCATCCCGGAGAGCATATCAAAAGTCAACAAGCTTAAGGACAACATGATAAAGGGCGACGTGGAGTCGATTATGAAGACAATGCCCGGCGGCAGCCAGGGCATCATACTGGGCAAGGAGCTGATAAGGGCCGTAGGCGCGGAAATGGGGGACGAGGTCATACTTATCTCGCCTGTGTTCCAGAAGACGCCGTCCGGCCTCATGCCGAAAATGAGCAAGATGAGGATAGTGGGAGTCTTTGAGGCGGGCATGCACGATTACGACAGCTCGTTCGCCTATGTTTCCATAAGGACAGCCCAGGAACTTTTCGGCAAGGATGACGTGATATCGGGAATAGCGATAAAGACGGACAAGATAGAGAACGCCGGGCTGGTGGCCACTGAAATACACAGGAAATACAAGGACCTGTGGGCCAGGGACTGGATGTCAATGAACCGGAACCTTTTCTCCGCCTTAAAGATTGAAAAGCTGGCCATGTTCGTCATACTTGTGCTTATAGTGCTTGTGGCCGCGTTTAACATAGCGAGCACGCTTATAATGGTGGTGATGAGGAAGACAAAGGACATAGGCATATTGAAATCTATGGGCGCGACCAACAGGGACATACTGAACATATTCATAATACAGGGCGTGGCCACAGGCACAATAGGCTCGGTCATAGGGTTCGCCGCGGGCCTGGGTATATGCTGGTATTTAAAGGCTTTCCCGATATCCATGCCGGGCGGCGGAAGCGTTTATTACATAGACAAGCTGGCCGTGGCGGTTAACTGGTCGGAGGTGTGGGTGATACCGGTGACCGCGATTGTAATATCGTTTTTCGCGGCGCTTTACCCGGCTGCGCACGCGTCAAAGCTGGACCCCGTGGAGTCAATAAGGTACGAATAAGAAAAATTACTAATTAATAATGAAGGAATACGGTTTGCGGGACAGTAAATCATACAGGAAGGAACAAATGGCGGCGATACTTACGGCAAGGGACATAAGGAAGACATTCATGACCGGCACCAGCCAGCTGAATGTCCTAAAGAACCTGAACCTTGAAGTCAGCAAGGGAGAGTTGCTGATGCTGATCGGGCCTTCGGGTTCGGGCAAAAGCACGCTGCTCACCATACTCGGGGGATTGTCAAGGCCGAGCCAGGGCAGGGTTTTGTTCAATGACACTGACATGTATTCGCTCGGCGATGACAGGCTGGCCGCTTTAAGGAACAGGAAAATGGGCTTTGTTTTCCAGTTCCACCACCTGCTTCCGGAGTTTACTGCCCTTGAGAATGTGATTATTCCGGCGCTGATGGCCGGCGTCTCCAGGGAAGAAGCTTCGGAAAAGGCAAAAAAACTCCTCATATCAATAGGGCTTGGCGGCAGGCTGGCGCACAGGCCGTCCGAGCTTTCGGGCGGCGAGCAGCAGAGGGTGGCCATTTCAAGGGCGCTCATAAACGACCCTGACATTGTATTCGCGGATGAGCCGACGGGCAACCTGGACCGGCAGAACGCGGAGATAATACACAAGATTATACTTGATTTTAACAAGAGCTTCAGGCAGACTTTTGTGATAGTGACACACAACGAGCACCTGACCTCTTTCGGCAACAGGGTTGTGTCAATAGAGGACGGCAACATAAGGGAAGTAAGAAAGTGAATGGCGAGGCAAAAACAGCAGGTTGAGTGTTTAAAGTCGATGCAAGTGACCTTATAGGCCGGGAGTTTACGGTCCGCTAACGGAGGTATTAGAAATGCTTATAAACATGAACGGCAGGATGGTTCCAAAGGAAGAAGCCAGAATATCCGTGTTTGATCACGGCCTTCTCTACGGGGACGGAGTGTTTGAGGGGATCAGGATTTACAGCGGCAATATTTTCAAGCTGAAGGAGCATATAGACAGGCTCTATGATTCGGCAAAGGCCATAATGATGAAGATAGAATTGACCAAGGAACAGATGATAAGGGAACATGTGCGCACGGTCAAGGCGAACAGGTTAAAGGACGGCTACATAAGGACAGTGGTCACGCGCGGCGAGGGCGATTTGGGGCTTGACCCGAGGAAATGCAAACAGGGTTCTTTTTATTTCATAATAGCGGACGGCATAACGCTGTATCCCGCGGAACACTATGAGAAGGGCTTGAGCATAACCACGGTCGCGGCCAGGCGCAACGTGGCTGAGGCGCTGGACCCCAAGATAAAGTCGCTGAATTACCTGAACAACATTCTCGCCAAGATAGAGGCGATAAACCACGGGTCAATAGAGGCCATAATGATCAACCAGCAGGGTTTTGTGGCTGAAGCGACAGGCGACAATGTGTTTATCCTGCGTCGCGGCGAGCTTAGGACACCTGACCTGTCTTCGGGCTGCCTTGACGGCATAACGCGCGAGACTGTCATGGAAATTGCGCGCTCCATGAAAATGAAAGTAAAGGAGTGCGTGATGACACGGTATGACCTTTATACCGCTGACGAGTGCTTCCTGACAGGTACAGCGGCCGAGATAATACCGGTTGTAAGGATAGACAACAGGGAAATAAACGGCGGGACGCCCGGGCCCATAACCAAAAAGCTGACAGCGAAATTCAGGACAGTGACAAAGAAAGTGGGAGTAAAGGTAAGATAAAGCGGTCCTGGTTTTTGCGCCGCGGCAGAACTCGCGTATGGACCTGCCGGGCGCGGGACAAGACAAAGGGGATTGACTGAAAATGTACGACAAGTTTACGGACAGGGCGCGGAAGGTGATAGCTTTCGCGAAAGAGGAAGCCCAGCGGATAGGGCACGAATACATCGGCACAGAGCATGTCCTGCTCGGCATAATAAAGGACGGCGGCGGCATTGCCGCGGCAGTGCTTGAGACGCTGTCCGTTGACCTGGAAAAGCTGAAGGTTGACATTGAGGACCGCGTAATGGAGAGCCAGGGCGGGACCATGATAGCCGGGGAAATACCTTTCCTGCCGCAGGCAAAAAAGGTGTTTGAACTGGCGGCCGAGGAATCCCAGTCGCTCGGCCACAATTATATAGGAACAGAGCACCTGCTCTTGGGGCTTTTAAAGGAAGGCGAGGGCGTGGCTGCGCGCGTCCTTCTTGAAATGGGAGTGACCTACAGGAAAGCCAAGGAAACCACCATAAACATACTCGGCACCAGCGCTCCGCCCAGGTATTCCGGCCAGCCGGCCGGGGCCAAGACAAATACCCCGACGCTTGACAATTTCGGCAGGGACCTTACATCACTGGCGCGGGACGGCAGGCTTGACCCTGTGATCGGCAGGGCTGACGAGATTGAGCGCGTGGTGCAGATACTCTCGCGCAGGACAAAGAACAATCCGGTCCTGATAGGCGAGCCGGGAGTAGGCAAAACAGCCATAGTTGAGGGACTTGCGCAGCAGATAGTAAAGGGCGAGGTGCCGGAACTCCTGCTGAACAGGCGCGTAGTGACCCTTGACCTTGCGGCCGTAGTCGCGGGCACCAAATACCGCGGTGAATTTGAGGAAAGGCTTAAGACCATTATAAACGAGGTAAGGCACGCGGGGAACACGGTCATACTCTTCATAGACGAGCTTCACACGCTTGTCGGGGCAGGCGCAGCTGAAGGCGCCATAGACGCGTCAAACATGCTAAAGCCGGCTCTTTCACGCGGCGAGTTCCAGTGCATAGGCGCTTCCACGCTCAATGAATACAGGAAGCACATAGAAAAGGACGGCGCGCTTGAGCGCAGGTTCCAGTCCATACACGTAAAGGCCCCTTCGGTGGAACAGACAATAGAGATAATAAAGGGCCTGCGCGACAAGTACGAGGCGCATCACAAGGTGAAAATATCGGACGAGGCCATAGAGGCCGCGGCCACGCTTTCAAACCGCTACCTTACGGAGCGGTTCCTGCCTGACAAGGCTATTGACGTCATCGACGAGGCCGGCGCGAGGGCGAGGCTTTACGCCACCACGCTTCCTGACGAGATTCGCGAGCTTGACAAGGAAGTGGAGCAGGTCACGAAGGAAAAGGAATCGTCGGTTAAGTCGCAGGAGTTTGAAAAGGCGGCAGGGCTGAGGGACAAGATAAACGAGCTGCGCAGGAGAAGGGATGAGATGCGCAGGAAATTTGAGAATTCAAAGAGCAAGGCGACGCCCGTGGTAAAGGCCGAGGACATCGCGTATGTCATATCCAAGCAGACCGGCATACCGATTTACAAGCTTGAGGAAAAGGAATCGGAAAAGCTGCTAAAGCTTGAGGAAGAGCTTCATAAACGTGTTATCGGCCAGGACGAGGCCATACGCGCGATAGCAAAATCGATCAGGCGCTCGCGCTCAGGCATGGCTGACCCGAACAAGCCGATAGGTTCATTCATATTCCTGGGGCCTACCGGCGTCGGTAAGACCGAGGTTGCAAGGACGCTCGCTGAAATACTTTTTGAGGACAGGGAAGCACTTATCAGGATGGACATGTCGGAATACATGGAAAAATTCGCGGTGTCAAGGCTTGTGGGCGCGCCTCCGGGATATGTAGGTTACGAGGAGGGCGGCCAGCTTTCGGAAAAGGTAAGGCGCAGGCCGTACTCTGTCGTTCTTTTTGACGAGATAGAAAAGGCGCATCCGGAAGTCTTCAACATATTGCTCCAGGTACTGGAAAACGGGCGCTTGACGGACAATGTGGGAAGGGTAGTTGACTTCAAGAACACGGTAATAATCATAACTTCAAACATAGGCTCAAAGAATATAGGAAAGTCAAAAGCAGTCGGGTTCACGAAGGACAATGACGAGATAAGCTACGGCCAGATGAAGGACAAGGTGCTTGAGGACCTGAAAAAGGCCATGAACCCGGAATTCCTGAACAGGATAGACGATATAATAGTTTTCCATCCCCTGGCCAAGGAGCACCTGCGCCAGATAATAGACATAATGCTGGCTGACCTTGTCAAAAGGCTGAATGAAAAAAACATATCAATTAAACTGGATGACGGCGCGAAGGATTTGATTATTGAGAAGGGTTTTGACCCCGTGTACGGAGCGCGGCCTTTGCGCCGCGCCATACAAAGGATGCTTGAGGACCCACTTGCCGAAAAAATACTGGCAGGGACGGTCAGCCATGGCAAGAAGGTTGAAGTGAACGCCGGAAATGACGGGCTGGTTTTTAACTAAAAATATTCATCCGAGCTGAAGCTTAATCACATATTTATGAAAATTCCGCTTTTAAAGCATAAACTTTATCACGCAAAAAAACGTCAAATTAATACAAAAATATTATAAAAACCTGTCAGGCCTTTTAAATCACGGAAGGAAATGATGCCGCAGGGGTTTGTCATATTGACATTATTTAAAAGGGGTTTATAATAATTGTATTACAATTGTAATACAAAAAAGGAGGCGCGTAATGAAGTTCGCGAACATCAGGGAATTGAAACTGGAAACGAACAGGGTGCTGAAAATGACCGAAAAAAACGGGCCTGTGGTAATTTTAAGGAAAGGAAAACCCGTCGCCGTAGTTAGCTCGGTTTCTGAAAAGGATTTCTCGCTCAGGGTAAATGAACCGGCTTTGAAAATCAGGAAAAACGCCGGACGAGCGGGAGTCATGTTTGGCGGGGGAAATACAACAGAGGATGCGCGGGTAATAAAATGAGAGTTTTAAGGAAAGTCCTGCTGGGGATAGTGATTACAG
The DNA here is from genome assembly GCA_964398505.1 of uncultured Spirochaetia bacterium. Classification (GTDB taxonomy): domain Bacteria; phylum Oederibacteriota; class PGYV01; order PGYV01; family CAYNMZ01; genus CAYNMZ01. Next base: position 7,942 of record CAYNMZ010000045.1, on the reverse strand, counting down.
TTGCCGCATTCGGAGGGATAGCTTACGGCCTTCTTAAGACAGGTTTATTTACCGTGAAGGTGAAGGATTTTGCCAAGTCCGAGATAATGAAGCTTACCGGCAAGGAGATAGACATTGAAAAAATTGAACTGGGTATCATAAACCATGTGACAATAAGGAAGGTTTCCATACCTATAAAGCGGGACCTTTCGGAAGGCGAGTTCATAGACGTTGAGCGGATAATATTCAGGTTCAACATACTTGACATGCTGCTAGCCCGCAAAAGCGTGGACAATACGCTCTCTCATGTCATTGTGGATTCCCCCGATGTCCACGTAAGGCGCGAGGCGGGCAGGTTTAACATAGAGGATTTCGTGAAGAGTTTTACGTTCAGGACGGAAGAGGCCGGGTCCGAGGGCTTAAGGATAGCCCTGCCTGTAAACAGGGTCATGATAGAAAACGGCAGGGTAACTTACGAGGATGTCGACAGGCAATTTAAGGCTGCGGTGACCGACTTAAAAGGCAGCGTGACCTACAGGGATAAGAGCGGCAGCGTCCGCGTATTTCTGGGAGGCAAGACACAGGCAGGCCCCCAGAGGAACTTAAAGCTCGATTATACGTATTTCATGAACTCGGGCATGTTTAAGGCCGAGGTTTCGTTCAAGGACGCGGCGCTCGCGGCGTGGCTGCCTTACGCGCTTCCCGGGAAAAATGCTTCAGTCGGTTCCGGCACATTTTCCCTTGACCTTTCCGGGGAGGGCAGCGCGCTGTCTCCGGGGAAATTCAGGATGAAAGGCTTAATGAGCGTCCAAAAAGGCGGGCTTGTGATAGGCGGAGTTCCCGTGGAAAACCTTGACGCGTACCTGTCGGTTGACGGAAGCAGGCTGAACCTTGAAAAGTCAGGGTTCATGATATGGGGGGGCAAAGCCTCGGCAAAAGGAAGGGCCTGGGATATCTTTGAGCGGCCTAAATACGACGCTGAAATTTCGGTTGCGGGAATTGAAGCCGCGCGCATTGTCCCAAAAACACTTTCCGGAAAGCTTGACCTGACTGCATGGCTGAAAGGCGAAGCGGATAAGCCGAGACTTTCGATGAAGCTTATATGGGACGGAGCCGGAGTGTACGCCGCCAGGTTTGGCAGGCTTGAGGCCGGGGCTTTACTTGACAGCCAGGGATTTGAGCTGATTGACATAAACGGAAGACCTGCCGGAGGCAATCTTTCGGGCAGGGGGAGGCTTGAGGCAAAGGCCGTCAGAGGTAAAAAGGAAGCGGCCGGCATCCTGGTGGAGCTTACGGGCGTAAACGCGTCCGAAGTCTTTCCCGAAAAAGGCATAAAGGGGAAAATATCATCGTCGCTGAGGATTACCGGCTCCATGGAAGCGCCTGCGGCGAAGCTGGAACTGAAGTCGGACAAGCTGGATTTGAACGGCACTGACGCGGCAGGAATAAAAGCGGCGCTTTTCGCCAAAAAAGATTACGCGACAATAAAGGCGGATTTTGATTACGCCTCATACAGGGGCTTGAAACTTTACGGCGAAGTTTTGTTCAGGGATAAAACCGCTGAAATAAAGACTTTCTCGCTGAAAGACGCTGAAAAGGAGCTTGCCGGCGTAAAAGGCACGGTGTCTTCCGAAAATGCCGACATCATGGCCGTAATTTCAGGCATGGACATAAAGGCGCTTGGCCTGAAACAGCTTGAAGGCAGGGCAGTGGAAGGCAGGTTTAGCGCGAGGGCTTCGTTAAAGGGCATGCCCGCAAATCCTTATATAGAAGCTTCGGCGCAGACAGAAGCCCTGAAAGTCAGCGGTACTGCCCATTCGCTGAGGTTAGCGGCAGGCTATGAAAAGGGAACGGTGAAAATCAGCGAGCTGGATTTCAGCGGGACGGCGGAAGGCTCGGCCGAGTTCTCACTGAAGAACAAGGTGTTCAACCTCAACATGAACTTTAAGGGGTTTGACGGCAATGTGCCGGCCGAGCTGTTCGGGCTCAAGCTTTTTGCGGGCTCGTCAATAAGCGGGGCTGCGTCCATAAAGAAGGAAAAATCAGGTTATGGCGGAAGCGTGAAAATCGCGGCTTCATATTCTTCGGGCGAATACACGAAAGCCGAGGCTGACATAACGGGGTCTGAAAACAATTTTACGCTGAACAGACTGCTTCTTGCGCAGAAAAAAGGCTTGCTTTCGGCAGTAGGAAAGGCTTCCATACAGGATGACGAAAAGATTAACGCGTCAGTAGACGGCAAAATGGAAAACTTCATGCTCAACAGCAAGCTCAGGGTTTCAGCGGCATTCTCAGGAATGTCTTCGGTCACGCTTGCCGAGGATAAGGCGTCATCGGAAAATAAAGCACAGTTTACCGGGGTTGCGCTTAACAATGCGGCTTATCCTGAACTGAACATTTCCATAAAAACAGAGGGCTCTGCGGTCCCTGAGTTTAGCGCAAAATGGGGGGAGATATATTGGGTTTCCGGCGCGGTATCCGGTGGTGAAAACCCCGTCGTAGCCATGACTGCGCAATTTAAGAACGCGGACCTCATGCCTGTTTACGGCTTTCTCGGATTGAGGAACAGGGGCCTGCCTCCTGACTCGCTTGTTAGCGGGAAAATTGACATAAAGGGAGCAATTAACGGCAGCGCTTCGCTTTCGGCGTCTATGGGACAGAAACAGGGTACGGTGGCAACCAGCGGCGATATAGCTTTCAGAAAAAAAACAGGCGGTTACGAGCCCTACAGGGTGAACCTGGATTATTCGCTTACAAATGTAGACATACAGGAATTCGGGCGCATATTCAGCGAGGATTTCAGGGAGTCGGGGAGGGTCAACGGCAAGGGAGTTCTGAAAGGCAAACTGGAATCGCCCGAGAGCTCAGGCAGCCTTATACTGTCATCCGGCAGGCTTCTTGACATGCCTTATGACTACGTGAACATGAACTATTCCTACAAGAACAAGGTTTTGAACGTTGAAAAAATGTTTTTTGATTACAGGAAAACATACCTGACAATATATGACTCAAAGCTGGAAATTGAGGCTGACAATATATACAGGGCGACGCTTAAGGCGGACATGAAGGATTTTTCATGGAAGGGCAATATGCTCAACGGCGGCCTGAACTTTTACGGCAGGATAGACAATGTGAAGGGCTTAAAGATTGACGGGTCTTTTTCTTCGGAAGACTTCGTGTTTAAGAGGCACAAGTTCGCGCCCTTTGTCCTGAAGGCCAGGATGGACGGCGACGGCATATCGCTCAAGACCAGCAAGGGGAAGACACAGCTGAACGCCTTGATCAAAAACAGCAAGGAAAGCCTTGAAATCAGCGATGTGTATTTGATGAGCGAGTCTTCGGAGAAAATGCTTGAGGCATCGGGACGCGTAATGAAGGAAAAAGGCGAGTCTGCCGTGCGGATATCGGGGCAGAGGCTGAACCCGCAGATGGTAAACGACCTTTTAGGATGGGACCATTCATGGACCGGGGAGCTTGAAGGGACGGTTAAAATATCCGGGAACTTAAAGAGCGGGCTGGCCCTGACCATAATGACCGGTATAAGGAACGGCACTGTTGACGGGCTTGAGTATGACCTGTTCAACGGGCTTATCACCGTTAAAAACGACTGGGTTGATTTGTCGCCCATAGAACCCCTGACGCTGGAAAAAGAAGGGGAATATACCGTTAAGATATCGGGGAAAATACCCGCGCCCATGTCCGAGGAAGCTGACGAAAAAATGAAGGGCGTGCCCATGGACCTGCACGCGGTCATGAAAGAAGGGGACCTGTCCATACTCAAGTTCTTAAAATGGATAGACGACGCGTCGGGGCCGGCGTCCGCTGACCTGAAAATAACCGGCACGAAGGAGTTCCCGAACGTGAACGGCAGGCTTGAGATAACGGGCGCTTCGGCAAAACTGAAATACCTTTTCGCGAACCTTGCCAACCTTTACGGGAACATACTTATCAGGGACAATGTGATTGACATAATATCGCTGAAAGCGGATACGGCGGGAGGCAAAAAGGGGACGCTCAAGATAGAGAACCTTGACCCCGTGAAAAAGGGCGGCATCATGAAATGGATAAGGCCGTATGAGGTGAACTGGAAAGTCACAAACCTCGGGGACAAGGTGAGGTTTGAGGATACCCCTTATATGGAATTTATAAACGGCGACGCCGAGCTTGACCTGGCTGTGACGGGTTTGCTCATGGCGCCAAATATTTCGGGAACCATAAAGATACACGATTTGCGGTACAGGTATCCGGTTAAAATGAAGAACAAGACGGGCGAGCAGGAGGACCCGAAGGACAATTACGCGAAAAACATAAACTGGGACGTAAAAATATTCGGCGGCGAGAACAATTACTTTTACAACGACGATTACATGAACACGTACGCCCAGGTTTACCTGAAGTTCGGCAGCATGCCGCTTGTTATGAAAGGCCGCGGCAATGACATGCAGATAACCGGGAATGTGGGGCTATCCAGGGGTTCGTACAAGTACATGAACGCCGACTTTTCCGTTGATTCAATGAAGGAATCAAAAGTGACTTTTGACGGGATGATGAAGCCCATACTTGACGTATATGCCGTGACAAAGATACGGCGCATAGCCCTGTCAGCCGGGACAGGCGGAGGGCTTGAACTGCCGGGAGCAACGGGCGGGCAGGTGGGCAAGGGTACAACGGTCGACCTTAACGTGAACATGCGCGCGTGGGGAAGGGTGGGAGACATAAAGATAGACCTGTCGTCAGAACCGTATTCCCTGGGCCGCGACAGGCTTCTTTACATACTAACTTTTGGCAAGGATTCTGACAAGGCAATAAGCGCCGATGACGCGGTAAGGATGGCCGCGAACCTCGCGAACGCGTGGATAAAGGGCCAGACAGAGCAGCTTAAAAAAATCGCGCCTGTTGACGTGATTGACATAAAAGTGGACGGGCTTGTTGCTGCCACGCCTGAGCCGACGGGAAACACGAGTATGGCCGGAGCATCAGGGGAGGGCACGGTCAGGATGGAACTGGGGCTGGGAAAATTTATTTCTGACAATATGTATCTGGACTACAGGATGAAGCTGATGGAAGGCCAGAGCCTGCTTGACCCTAAGATAGTGTCAGGATTGAGCCTTGAGCATACGTTCGGGCTTGAATACACGCTGGACCCGATGAATAAGCTTATATTTGAGGGCATAGTCAGGGACTCCGGATATTATGTGAACCCGTTTGAGGCGGCGATAAAACTGCAGACAGGAATATCATTTGACCAGTGGGGCGCGAAACCCACGCCGACGCCGGGGAGGAAATAATGAAAGAAACAATTATCAATTGAAAATTTTGAATTATAAATTATAGATTGCAGCCAGGATTCCCTCCATACGAAATCTAATGTTGAAAATTAAAAAACGAATTACGTGTATTTAAAAATATAAATTAAAATATCCCACAACTTATTTTGTCAGGAATTGTCAAAAGCATATGAAAAAAACGGGGAAAATGCTTAAAAAAAGCGCTTTTTCACTCAAAAAAACGCCATATTTTTCGGTAATTTAACTGATTAACCGATTTTGCATGGTTTTATGTTATTGACTGTTAAAAATGCTCAGGATATAATATATAAAGAAAACAGTGAGGGAATATTAGGGAATGAAGGCGGCCGAATAATGAATCCTGTAGGTCAGAAAAACAGCGATTCAAAACTGGTGAGTAAATGTGTACCGCGGTTCAGGATGGACCGCAAATTCCTGTTATTACCTTTGTTTCTGCTCATGTCACAATATCTTTTTGCCGGAACTGTCTGCACGCCGCAATCAGCCCAGCTTTGCGCCGCTGTTGACGATGAGGGCTGGATTTATATTAACGGAACTTATATTGATTATTTCCCCTACGTAAATCATGACCAGTCAGGTGTTTATCCCAAATGCATAAGCCTCTCGGGCGCGCAGCTGGCGCTTTTACAGCCTACGTCTAATATGATAGCGATCAGGGTGCTCAACACGAACGCTAATGAGATATGGGGTTCATGGTCGCTTGACATAACCTGCCAGGGAGGGACGCATTCATACGTGCAGAGCGGCAGCGGCGCCGGTGTTTCAATGTATCATGACAATACAGGCTGTCCTGCTGACCCTCCTCCGACAAGCGGAGGCAGGGACTGGTATGATCCCTTGTACAATACCGGAGGTTCCGGTGTTTCGTGGGTGGCGCCGACAGTTGTGACAGGACAGAAATGGGGAAAGAGGATTTGGGACCCGCAGACAGGAAATCTTCTCCAGGCGCTGGGTTATGACGCGAACAGTACTGCCGGCGTGGCTGACTGCAGGCAGCTTTTCTTCCGCCAGGGTTTTGACCTTGTCGTTGAGACTCCGCAGCCGTCACCGACTTTCACCATACAAAAATCAGCGAACCAGACAACGGGAATACAGGGCCAGGACCTGACCTTTACTGTGCGCGTTTGCAATACCGGCGGCGGCACCTTCGGCAATCCCGTGACAATAAACGACGTGTGGAGCCATTCAGAGTGGCGGTATAACGGGCCTTACGGCAGTATATATGACACATTGCAGGGCGAAATAACGCAGGGCAACAGCGGCACTAACGCGTCATGGGTGTTTTTGGGCGGCCTGCAGGGAGGCTCGTGCTACACTTTTGTGTTCGGCGTAAGGGACGACGTATATCCGGCGCAGGAATGCGTGCAGTGGAACAACCGTGTGGCAGTGAATTACCAGAGCGTGGAGCGGGCCGTGTCAACTGTGGTGCTGACGAATTTTTGCCCGTCTCCGACAAGGACGCCCATGCCCCCGGTTCTTTCGCTTGTCAAATCAGCAAACCCGACTTCGGGAATAGTAAATGGCACAAACATATCTTTTAACCTCAGGTTATGCAATACAGGCGGAATAATGAATTCAGGGACATTGACACTGGTTGATGATTATACCTCTTCGCTTGACAACTGGCAGTATGACGGTCCGTATTACATCGGCAATCCGGCAACGGGTATTAACAATATAAGCGCGTCAAACAGCGGCAAGATAACCACATACACAATAACCTTTCAGAACCCGGGCTTCACAGGCTGTGTGGACATACCCATGAACATGCACATGACTTCCGCGCCGGTCAGCTGTACCTGGTACAATGTCGGCAGGCTGGGGAGCTGGAACGGCTCGCCGACAATAGTATCTACGGTGCAGATGGTGAATGTGTGCTCCACGCCTTCGTTTACTGCGACGCGCACGCGAACGCCGACCCCGACATATACCCGTACCATAACCATGTCTCCGAGTTTTACGCTGACGCCTACACCGACATTTACCAGGACACCGACACCTACATTCTCAAGGACGCCTACTCCGACGTTTACAAGGACAGTGACGGCGACTTACACGCGGACGCCTACTGCGACATTTACCAGGACGGCGACACCCACGCCTCCCATAACGCCGACGTTTACTCATACAAGGACTGCCACGCCTACATTTACGCGCACGGCAACGCCTACATATACGAGGACCCGCACGCCGTCCCCGTCTTTTACGAACACTCAGTCACCGTCGTCCACATTCACGCGAACACCCACGCCGACATTTACCAGGACAATAACGCCGACACCTTCATTCACTGTAACGACATCGCCTTCGTTCACGTTCACGCGGACGCCTACGGCTACATATACACGGACAAGGACACCTACGCCTACATTTACCAATACCACTTCGCCGACACCGACTTTTACAAGGACAAACACGCCCACATACACAAGCACGGTGACAGCCACTCCCACCTACACTGTGACCGTGTCGCCGTCGCCGACTTTTACGCGTACCATGACGCCGACCTATACGCGCACGCGCACCCCGACACCCACGATTACCATAACTTTTATGGACACTTTCACGCATACGCCGACTATAACAAGGACGAGGACTCCTACGCCTTCAAGCACTGCCACACCGACATTTACAATTACCAATTAGCCTACGCC
>CAYNMZ010000044.1:0-13726 GCA_964398505.1 uncultured Spirochaetia bacterium | reverse complement strand
AAGTTGAGAAGGTTTTACAGGAATTGAGGCAGTACCTGCAGGCTGATGGCGGCGATGTGGAACTTGTCGCTGTCGACGAAAAAACAGGAGAAGTGCAGGTTAAGCTTACATGCGCCTGCCACGGCTGTCCCATGGCCCAGGTCACGCTGACCAACGGCGTTGAAAGAAAGCTCAAGGAACAGGTGCCGGAAGTGACGAAAGTGACAGCGGTTTAAAAAATTACGGATTACAAACTGACATGGGATCGTCGTTTTGCAAGTACGAGAACAAGGAGAGATGCGAGCTGCTGCACACTGAGTGTGTGCCTATGCAAAAGGGCTGCGTGCTCTCAAAGCTTAAAACCGACAAGCCGGGGCTGAAAATTGACAGCAGGAAATACAAGAGCAAGGATATTGCGAGGTTCAGATAAAGGCAATTGCAAATTAGGGAAAAAGACACGGATTTTTCTGATCAAAAATTACACCAGTCCTATAAGGTGCCTGACGTGTTCCTTCACTGTCTCCGAGGAATTAAACGAGAGGCCGAAATGCTTTTTTATTTTCTCTACGGAATAAAGCGGCGGGTTATCTGACCAGCCTTTGTCAAAAAGCCTGAATTTAGGTTTTGTCCCGGCGTACTTGAAAGCCCATTTTCCTATCTGCTCCCAGGTTATGAAATTTTCCGAGAGCGCGTAGAAGATTTCATTTTTGCAGGAGCTTTCAAGCAGCTTTGCGTAAACCTTTGCCAGGTCGCCGGCCCATAAGAACTGCGTACCGTCGTTCATTATGAGCTCAAGCCTTTCGCCCTTTTTTGCTTTCCTGCAGATATCGCGGAAGCGGCTGTCAGGCTCCATGGAGCCGCCTTCAACGCATGGCCTGCCGAAAGTATAGCCCGGCCTTATTACGTTAAACTGTATTTTAGGGAAATAAGCCGAGTACGCGGAAAGGAAAAGTTCCACGCTTCCTTTTGTCGCGCCGTAAAAATCAGACGGCCTGCGCAGGCTGTCTTCGTTTGAAGTGATTTTTATAGGGCCGGCAGCGGCTGTTGAAGAGGTAAAGATGACCTTTTTTACTCCTTTTTTGACAGCCAGGTCTATGAGCTCAACCTGGCGCAGTGTCTCGTTTCTTATCATGTCAGGGCCTGTGTCGCCCCAGGCCAGAGCCACAAGCACAAGCGCGTCAATTTTCCTCACGCTTTTCAGGCGTGCCAGGGGGTCGCTGAGGGAAAACTCCATGATATCAACTCCCGGAAGGGAAAGAAGTCCCGGAGCCTTTTTCATATTCCTGGCCAGTACAGTGACACTGGCGCCGGATCCGGCAAGTTCCCTTGCCACATAACTTCCTATGAATCCCGTTCCGCCGGTAAGGTATACGCGCATTTTATGCCACCCTTGACATTCGCAGGGTGAAAACAGCAAGTAAATAAAAAATTTAAGGAGGGAAAATGAAGAGAATTCTGGCATTAGCGACAGCAATGGTTTTTGTGTTTTCAATGCAGTCATTCGCGGCAAAAAAGGCTGAAAAGGAAGTGAAAAAGGCCGCGACAAGCGTGGAAAAAGCGGTAAAGGGAGAGGGCGTGGTATGGACCGATGTAAACCAGTTTGTCAGCGTCAATCCTCTGGCACTGGCTTTTATGTCCCTTGGCGGGCATTATGAGTTTAACCTGAACAAAAGCGCGGCAATAGGCATAAATGCAAGCGTGCTTTTCTGGGGCACGCCCGAATGGTCAACTTTTGGCCTGGGCGTCGGCGGGGAATACAATTTCTATTTCCAGGACCATGCGCCAAACGGTTGGTTCGCAGGGCCGGGAGCGGGCTTACAGCTGCTTTCTGCCACGTACAGCTCCGAAAGCGCGACAACTATTGGCTTCAATATAAACGGCCACGGCGGATACCGCTGGATATGGGACAATGGCTTCCTTGTTGACGTGGTAGGAACCCTTGGCTTTACAATTATGAGCCTGACCATAAACAATGTATCCCTGCCTTACGGAGGAGGCTTTGGCCTTGGTATAGGCGCAAGCATAGGTTATGCCTGGAAATAACAGGCTTTGACAAAAAGCCGGGCCTTATGGCCCGGCTTTTTTTTTGTATAAAAACAAGCGTGAATATGTTAGTATTGCTGAAAACAAAATGAGGAGGATAAAAATGAGGAAAATAACGGTTTTAGTCCTGGCTTTTGCTTTTGCGATAACTTCCACAGCGGGCGCGGCCGTGAAAATTGCCGGCCATTCAGTGTCGTCGGGCACCTACCTCGGCGCGAAGGGGCTCGGTATAGGCATAGTCCTGGGCATGATTAACGGCTTAAGCTTAAAAACTTGGGTGAGTTCAGAAAATGCCCTTCAGTTTGACGCGAACTGGGACCTTACATACGGCGCTATAGGCTTCGGGGCCGCGTACCTTATTCACAATTTTAATATTATAGAGGCCACAAACAACAAGTTCCCGCTTTATTTCGGCATAAAGGGCTGGGGCGCTTTCGCGCCAGGCGGCGTATGGGCGGGCATCCAGGTACCGCTCGGCTTCGCGTGGGTTCCGCGCAACGCGCCGATAGATGTTTTCCTCCAGGTCGAGCCGGGAATAAGCGTCATACCGGCCGTGCATTTCGCGCCGGGCGGCGGCATAGGCATAAGGTTCTGGCTGGACTGAGCGGCGGAAGAAAAAATTGAAAAAGTCATTGTTTGCCGTCCTGTTCCTTGTTTGCGTGATTGCGGCTCGCGCGGAAGACCTGTATGCGCCCGTATATTATGAGGAGTGGTCTGAGAAGGCGAGCCTTGCGGAGGCGTATTTGCTTTTTCCCGGGTTCTCCGCAGGCGCAAGATACGAGATGAAAATTGATGATTCCATGTCCGCCGCTGTATCGGTCAATATGGGTTTCAGCGGCGCTGAACCGAGCGCGGGAGCCAGGCTTGAGCTGCTTTTTTACCCGCAATCCCACAGCCTGAACGCCTGGTTTCTCGGTCCTTTTGCAGGTGTTTACAATTCATTGTCAGGCCCTGCCGGGCCGGTTTTTTTCTCGCTTGGCAGCCAGGCGGGTTACAGGTGGGTTTTTGACAGCTGGTCATTCTCGCCGAGGGCGCTCATACAGTACGGCTTGGGCCCGGAAGCGGAAAAGAAAATATCCGGCGGCGCCGGAGGGTTCATATACGGGCTGGCGCTGTGCGGAGGGATGATGTTCTGATGCTTTTTAATATGGAGGACAAATGAGGGCATTCGCGGCTGCGGCGGTTTTTCTTGTTTGTGCCGTAAGCGCCGAAGCTTATAGCGTACAGGTGTCCGGCCAAGGGACTTTTTACGCGAGGGAAAAGATTGAACTCGCGGTCAGGGGTGACTTTAACTGCAGGAACTGCTACGATTACTCCGAAATATCCGTAAAAGCCGTGTTTAAGGACCCAGCAGGAAGCGCTTACGAAGTTGACGGCTTTTACGCTGCCGAATACGGGGCGCCCGGGGATGGCAATGCCGCTGTTGAAGGAGAAAAATATTTCAGGATAAGGTTTACTCCGCCAAAAAGGGGAAAATGGACTTACAGCGTGAGCGTAAATGGAAAAAAAGGCGTAATGTTCTTGGCCCCGCCAAAGGCAATAACTGTATTGCCGGCAAGGGGGAAAAAGGGAATTGTGCGCGTAAGCAGGGAGGACCCGCTTTACTTTGAACACGAGAGCAGGGACCCTTTTTTCGCGCTTGGCGCCAATATAGCGTGGTACAAGGATGATTTTGAGGCGGAATATGACTCCTATTTCTCTAAATTCGCGGACAGCGGGGCAAATACGGCAAGGATATGGATGGCGCCGTGGAGTTTTAGCATAGAATGGGACGGGCCTATAGGTGATTATTCGGCAAGGCAGAAGCAGGCCCATATGCTGGACCGGGTTTTTGAAATGGCTGAAAAACATGGTGTTTACATTATGCTGTGCCTTGTATCGCACGGCGAGTTTTCGGAAAAAACAAACCCCGAATGGGGCAGAAACCCTTATAATGCGGCTAATGACGGCCTCTTGAACAAGCCTTCGGAATTCTTCACAGACCCTGTGGCTGCCAGGGCATTTGAGAACAGACTAAGGTACATAATAGCCAGGTGGTCGTATTCTGAAAACCTGTTAAGCTGGGAACTTTTCAACGAGGCGGACCTGACCGATGACTATGACCCGGAAGACTCGGCCGCATGGCATGCAGCCATGGCGAGATTCATAAAAAAGCACGACGCACACAGGCACATGGTAACCACTTCTTTTTCAAACCCTGACATGGACCCGGCTGTATGGAAAATACCCGAGATTGACTTTACACAGACCCACTTATACGGGTTGTATGACGAGGCTGTATCTGTATATGAGGCTTCATCGCAGAAAATAGAGGCGTATAAAAAGCCCCACCTGGCCGGTGAATTCGGCATAAGCGCAGACCCCGGGGACAGGGGAATGCAGGATGACAGGGACGGCGTTTGCCTGCAAAACAGCCTCTGGGCAGGAGCTTTCTCGCTTTCCGCAGGCGCGCCATTGTCATGGTACTGGGACTCATATATTGAGGCAAACAACCTTTATTACAGGTTCAGGCCGCTGGCTGATTTTATAAAAGGGATCAAGTGGCCGGCTGAAAACCTGACAGTGGCGGGGTCGCGCCAGGTTTATTACAGGAGCGGCGAAGGAAGACCGGGCGGCAACGTGTCGATTTTCCCGAGGGAAATATGGAAAAAATCACCAAAAAACATATTTTCGGTGAAACCTGACGGCGCGGTGATAAACAAGGAAAGTTTCTACGGTTTCATCTTCGGGTCAGCAAAGCCGGAAATGAAAAACGACCCGGTGATAGCCGTGAAAAACGTTTCTCCTGTCACGCTCGTCATAAAGGTAAAGAGGGTTTCTGACGATAATTCGCTTGATGTGAGAGTGAACGGCACGCTTGTCATGTCGGAGAAAATGAGCGCAGCAGCTGAAAAAACAGCCAAATACCTGCCTGAATGGGGGATATACCAGGCTGATACTGACAGGGAATACAGGGTTCAGATAGCCCCGGGTGACAATGAAATAACAATATCAAACGGCGGCAATGACTGGTTCCTGATAGGTTCTGTCGTAATTGAGGGCCTGCTTGATCCTAGGCTTTCCGGGGTTTTTGTCAGCGGAATCCAGGGTACCGAAGGCGCGTACCTTTGGCTTAAGGCGCCGGATTACGGATGGAAAAAAGGCTCAGGTTCGCCTGTGAGAGGCGCGTATATTGAAATTCCGGGACTGAATCCAGGCAGGTATATCGTGTCATTTTACGAGACTGATACAGGAAGCATATTGAGCGGTTTTGAAAGTATAATAGAAAACGAAATGGCGCTGACGCTTGACCTGCCTGAATTCAGCAGGGACCTTGCGATAAAGGTGAAAAAATTCGCTAAACCTGAAAGCAAGGTAAAATCAAAGATGCCGGTAAAACCGGTTAAATCCAAGACGAAAAAATGAGGAAAGAAGATAAGGATTTTTTAAAGGACAGGAAATCAATGCGGGAAAAAGGTTTTTTTATGGTTGAAACGCCGAAAATTCTCGCTGAGGCAGATGACTGCGGCATGAGGCCTGAAAAGTTCTTTTATTCCGAAAACGCTCCTGTAGTGGCGGTAAAATACGCGCAAAAATTCCCCAATGCCGAAAAGGTAAGGCGGGCTGACATTGACAAATTTTCGGAGATTGAGTCAAACCAGGGCTTTTTGGCTGTTTTTAAGGCGCCTGAATGCTCGGTTAAAAGCATGGCAGGCCCTATGGTATTGTTGGATACAGTACAGGACCCGTCAAATGTGGGCGCTATAATAAGGAGCGGGGTTGCTTTTGGTTTTGAGAATTTTCTTTTGCTGAACAGCGCTTCGTGTTATTCTGAAAAGGCAGTCAGGGCTTCGGCGGGAAGCGTTTTCAAGGCAAAATGCAGGCCGGTCAGTATGAAGGAGGCGGAAGAGGCTTTACGCGACCGTGAGGTATTGGCCACGGATGTGGGCGGTGGCGAGCAAATAAACGCGGCTGTGTTAAAAAAAATGAAAGACCCTGTGGTTGTCCTTGGAAGTGAAGGCAAAGGTGTTTCTGCGAGGATTAAGTCAATGGCAAGCAGGAAGGTAAATATAGGCATAAACCCGAAAGTTGAGTCGTTAAATGTGGCCGCAGCCGCAGCCATAATTTTTTACGAGCTGTCGCGGCAGGACAAAAGTTAAAATAAACGGAGGTTTGCATGAAAATAGCAATGGCTTCTGACCACGCGGGATTCGCTTATAAGGAAAAAATAAAGGCCTACCTGTTGAAAAAGGGGCATGAAATTGTTGATTTTGGTACAGACTCGGAAGAACGTTGCGATTATCCGGATTTTGTAGCTCCTGCAGCGGGCGCTGTGGCAAACGGCGAGTGCGAAAAGGGAATAATACTGGGCGGCTCCGGCAACGGCGAGGCCATGGCCGCCAACAGGATAAGGAAGGTCAGGGCGGCAGTTTGCTGGAATACGGAATCTGCGAAGCTTGCGTCATCGCACAATGACGCGAATATCATATCCCTGGGCCAGAGAATGATGGATGAAAAAACAGCTTATGATATAATAGACGCGTGGCTGTCCACTCCGTTTGAGGGAGGAAGGCATGTGGCCAGGATCAGGAAGTTGGATGAAATTTGAAAACCGAAATACTGAAGGGTTAACGCCGAGTGAAAAAAATGAAAAAGGCAGGATGATGCCATGATAAACGGCAAAAAAGGATTTACTTTGCTTGAACTCATGGTAGTAGTGGCAATGATAGGAATTCTTGCCGCACTGGCTATACCGCGCTACGCTGACCTTGTGGAAAAATCAAGGGAAGGCGCTACAAAAGGGAATATAGGCGCGATCATGTCATCCATAAGGATATATTCGGCGGACAACGGCGGGAATATGCCCGAAGACCTGAAGGCAGCGCAGTATTCTCGCTATATGTCACAGATACCGGCGGTAAAGGTTACTCATCCGGGCTCGGGTTTCCAGCTGAGCGGCAGGAGCAATGAAATTGAGATACTTGACAAAACGCCCGGAAAAAGCAAGGGCAAGGGAAACGCTTACGGCCTGACAAAGTTCAACAATAATACCGACGGCTGGCGGTATGACCCGGAGTCAGGGAATATATGGGTGAATAACGGCCAGACCGACACGCAGGGCATGTTTTATACTTATTATGGATATAAGTAACCTAAAAAAGCGCTGAATATAGTAAAAAAGATTTTTTAAGCGCCAGGTTTGCTTGATATACTGACCTTCCTTCCTGAAAATAAAAAATTGCATTAAATCAAATTTTCTTTTATAATTCTACGTATATAGAGGGGCATGAGCGATCATACCCGTAAAAAAATAACGGAGGTATTTCTATGCGTTTTTTACGGAATTGCTTCATTTTGTTTCAGCTTTTCCTGATTCCTTTGAGCGCAATTGCGTTTGATTTTCAGATCTCAGCCGGCATTGGCGTGGCAGGACCATCAATGAAAGGTTTCAATGAATCAATAGAAGCGGCTAATGCTTATAACATTTCGCTCGGTATGGCATCTGAACTTAAAAAAACAGGATTATGCCCGTATCCGGTTGTTGACGTGTGTTTTGGCGTGAACATGCCTTTTGGGACGCTGGAGGCTTACGCAAGAAACGCTATTTTAGTCATTGCCTATGACCCTGGAATAGCGAAGTGGCCTGACGGATTGATTGGCCATTCCATTAGGACTGATTTGAGCCTGTTTTATTCGGGCCTTGGGTGCAGGGTGGTTATCAGCGACCCTGATAATGGAGTTTTGAACGGTTTTGCCGGAATTGACGCAGGATTGGGGCATTATTACTGGAATTTTATTGCTGAGGAAACATACAAGGAAGATGGGGCATGCATGTACAGGATAAGGAAGGAATGGCTTACAGCTATTCCTTCTGCGTGCGTTGAAGGCGGTGTTTCTTGGAAAATATCCGGGAATATGTCTCTCGTCCTGAACGGCGGATACAGGTTTTCCGCAGGGAATGTGGCTGTCCGTGTCATAAATATACAGGGCTGGAGCGGGCCGACGCAGGAGGAGGATTATGTGGATTATTCGGGTTTCTTCTGCAACGCCGGAATCAAGTTCCTGTTAGGGCAGGATAATGACAGGAAAAACAAAAATGCGGCGATAAAAGGAGCGCATTTCCCGGGTATAGCCGGTTGGCTTTATTCTGAAGCCATTGACCTTAACGCGGAAGGGCTTTCCAGGCAGGCGTACAAGAAAATACTTGAGGCTTATGACGCGGCTCCGGACAGCGCCGAGATTGCGGAACTAAAAAAATCCATAGAAGCGGCTTTAAAGGGCGACAAGGACAGGCAGTACCTGGACGGGCTTTTTGAAGAGGCTGAAAGATTTAAAGCAAAAGGCGAGCACAAGAAAGCAATAATGCGTTATGCGGAAATATTTTCGGCCGACTCGCAAAACCGGGCAGCCAGAATGCGGCTTGACGAATATGCTGCGTTGGCTGAACAGGAACTGAAAAAAGCCATTGAAGAAAGAAAAAAAAGAAATCTGAAAAAGGCGCTGAAGGCTGCTGAAAACGCGCTTGATTATGGCGCCGGGTCCGAAGCGTGGAAATTGAAGTCCGAACTGGAGGCTGAACTTGAGAGTAACGCAAGAAAAGACTCGCTTTATAACGAGGCGGTTGAGGAATACAGGAAAGGTTCCTTTGAAAAAGCGGTTAAACTTTGGACCAAAGTACTTGAAATAGACCCGTTGGATAGGGATGCGCAGGCAGGTATTGAAAAGGCCGGGCTTATGATAAGGGAAGAGTCAATGAAAAAAGAAAAGGAAAAAAAAGCCGCGCTTGAGGAAGCGAGAGCTTTTTTCAACGAGGGCAGACTGGATGAGGCAGAGAGAAAGTGCAGGGTAGTTTTAGGGCTTGACCCTGATTGCGCAGAATGCGTGGAAATGGTGGAAAAGGCAGGCAGGGCACGAAATCCTGTGGACGCTGACGTTCCGCTTAAGCGTTAGGAAGGCGTTCATTAGCCGGGCTTTGCCGCAAGATATATGTTTTTGGAGTATCTGGTTTAATAGTATGGAAAACTATTTTGTCAAAATCCGGGAAAGACAGCGTTGAGAACATAACCGGGCATCATTTACCGGTTTTTTGATTAATAATTAGAATATTTAATATAATAAATACATTATAACATCATTGTTTTTCAAAAACTACTGTCATTTAACCTAAAAATAATGAATAATTGCTTGTTAGTTTCATAAAAACAAAAAAATTCCTTATTTATAAAGTTCTTTTTTGTGGGACATCTGTGTAAAATCACTTGACAATTGGCATAAAAAGGGTATAATATGTCAAGAAGTGGGAGAAAGTGGGAAACATGCTTTTTCCTGCTGAAACACAAAAAAATCTTTACAGGGAGCTTTTGTGATCAGGACCGGATTTACAGGACAGTATGAACACAGTCTTGACGACAAGGGAAGGGTAAGCCTGCCTTCCAAATATAAAAAGTACATAGAGCAGATTACCGCGAATCCGGAGAACGCCGGCCAGCTTGTGCTAACAACGGGGAAGCATGAGTGTATTGAGATATTTACCGGAGAGGATTGGGAAAGAATGGTAGAGAGCTTTAACAGGACCGCGAGCCTGAAGGATGGAAACAATCCTGATGATATAAGGGACAAGTCAAGGATGACGGACCCTGTTTCCCTTGACAAGAGCGGGAGGATAACCATTAACGCCAACCTGAAAAAATACGCAGGTATAAAGAAAAAAGTGGTATTTGTGGGCGTAATAGACAGGATTGAGATATGGGATCCGCAAAAACTTGAGGAATACTACAAAGGGAGGTAATCATGGCAGTAATGACATCGGTCAGGAAAGTTGTGGTTCTAATTTTAAAAGGTGATATAGACATTGAGGACATGCTGGCCCTCAAGGGAATAATTTCCACATTCATAGAGAAGGAAAATTTGTTCTTTGTTTTGGACTTTTCCGCGGTTACGCATATAAATGTTTCAGGCATAGAATACCTGAATGAAAGGAAAGAAAGGGCGCGTGCCCTCGGCGGAGATATAAAAATAGTGGGCAGCAGCGACTATATAAGGAACCTTTTTATCTACGCGGGCTATTGGGGAGAGTTTGAGTTTTACGCGACAGAGGAAGATGCAGTAAGGGCCTTTGACGGACTTATATGAAAACCGGCCATATCCCGGTGCTGGCCGGCCGGGCTGTGGAATACCTGCTGGCGGGCGGGGAAAAAGGCGTTTGGATTGACGCGACGTTGGGCCGCGCGGGCCACAGCATGTTGATCTTGCAAAGAATGCCTCCAGGGTCAGTTTTGATAGGCATTGACAAGGATGAGGACGCCATAAAGGAAAGCGCTGAAATAATCGGAAAGAGGCCGGATTTTGTGGCTGTAAGGTCGGCATTTTCGTCTATCCGGGAAATTGCGGAGCAATACGCGCCTGGCGGGGTCAACGGCGTAATTTTTGATTTCGGAGTATCCAGCCCGCAGCTGGACGACGCACAACGCGGTTTTTCATTCATGAAGGACGCGCCGCTTGATATGCGAATGGACAGGTCGCAAAAGCTGACGGCTTATGAAGTGGTGAATACATACAGCCGTGAAAGGCTGGAAAAAATATTGCTGGAATATGGAGAAGAACGCTTTGCGTCAAGGATAGCCGGTGAAATAATTAACCGAAGGCCTTTTAAAACCACTCTTGAGCTGGCCGAAGTTGCCGAGCGGGCTGTCAGGACGCGTGAAAAAATACATCCTGCGACACGTCTGTTTCAGGCAATCAGGATGGAAGTGAATGATGAGGTTTCTGAAATCAGCGCCGGGCTGAAGGCGGCCGTGGAAGTATTAAAGCCGCACGGAAGGATAGTTGCCATAAGTTTTCATTCAATAGAGGACAGGCTGGTGAAAAGGTTTTTCGCCAGGGAAGCCTCGGACTGTGTATGCGAGAACAAAAAAATTCCATGTTTTTGCGGACATAAAAGGAATCTCAACGTCCTGACAAAAAAGCCTATTACCCCTGATGAAAAGGAAACGAGAGGCAACCCGAGGTCAAGAAGCGCCAGGTTAAGGGCTGCTGAAAAAATATGAAAAAAGGGGAAAGTTAAAGTGGCTGTAAGGAGTTCAAAAGGCAGTTTTCTGAGGATAGTAAGCCCGAAGTACAGTCATTCTTCGGGTAAAAACGCCGGCGGCGTAATAATAGTGGTGATGGCTGTTTTTATCTGGCTTTTTCCGTGCGTATGGCTTTCTTCTCAGGCGGTTAAGTATAACTATGAAATAAATGAGCTGGTAAAGACAAGGGACCGGCTAAAGGCGGCCAACAGGGCGCTTGACATAAGGATGCAGTCAATGCTTTCAAGCGGTGAAGTGGCGAGGCTTGCCAGGGAAAAATATGGGTTTAAGCAGCCGGGAGAGGCCCAGGTAATACCGCTGGCAAGGCCGAAAAAGCCGCTTGAAATAATAGCCGGAATTATGCTGGGAAAAAACGGAGGCAGCCGGATAAAATGACACAGACAAGTGACAAGACAGCCGGCGCAAACAGGCGCATAGAGTTCCTTTTCTGGATAATGGCGGTTGCGGGCTGCGTTGTCGTGTTGCAGCTTTTAAACCTGCAGGTTTTGAGGCATTCTTTCTACAGGGAAAAGGCGCAAAAGATGCACCTTTCCACGGTAAAACAGCAGGTCGGAAGGGGCACGATATTTGACAGGAACGGCAAAAAAGTGGCTGAGAGTATCAGCGCGGGATCCGTATATATCTGCCCGCCTGAGATAAGGGAAAAGAACAGGGCCGCGGCCCTGCTTAGCAGGGAACTTGACCTGCCGCTTCACGTTGTTATGAAAAAAATTAACAGCAGGAACGGGTTTGAGTATATAAAACGGAAAATTGACTTTGAAAAGGCCGACAAAATATTGTCTCACGGAATAAGGGGGATTTACGCGCAGACGGAACAAAAAAGGTTTTATCCGCTTGGCAGGGCGGCCGCGCATATAACGGGCTTTTCCGGCATGGACAATAACGGTCTCGAAGGGACCGAGCTTTATTACGAGAAGCTGCTAAGGGGCAAGACAGGCAGGCTTCAAATCAGGCGCGACGCGAAACAAAGGCCCGTCATCATAAATACCACGGACATAAAGAAAGCGGAAAAAGGCGCGGACCTTTACCTAACCATAGATTCGCAGGTGCAGTATTCGGCGCAGGCCGAGCTTGACGCGGCCGCGGAAAAATACAGGGCAAAGGCCGGCAGCATAATAGTAATGAACCCAAATAACGGCGCAATATACGCGATGGCGAATTACCCGTCCTATGACCCGAACAATATGGAAGGTTTCGGGCCGGAAAGCAGGAAGAACAGGGCGGTAACGGACATTTACGAGCCCGGTTCAACTTTTAAGATTTTCCCCATGTCCTTATATATCAGGGAATTCAAGGACGCGGACAGCCAGAAGGTTTTCTGCGGCAACGGCGCTTACGAGTTTTTCGGCAGGACCGTACATGACCATGAAAAACACGGCTGGCTCACTTTTGACGAGGTGATAAAATATTCATCAAATATAGGCATGGTGAACCTGGGGCTTAAGGTGCCGCAGGAAAAGCTTTACAGGGAATTTGTGAACTTCGGGTTCGGCAGGCCGACGCGTATTGACATGCCGCATGAGCCATCAGGGATACTAAGGCATTACAAGGAATGGGACAACATAAGCTTAACTTCAATACCTTACGGACAGGAAGTAGCTGTAACTCCCATACAGATGGCAAGGGCCTACGCTGTGATAGCTAACGGAGGCTTTCTTATCACCCCGCATATTGTTGAAAGGGCCGAGAAAAACGGCAAGGTAATTTACAGGGCAGGGAAGGAAAAGCCCGTAAGGGTGCTTGGTGAAAAGGAGTGCGAGAGGCTATCGCGGATGCTTGTGGGAGTCACGGATAAGGACGGCTCAGGGAAAAAAGCGGTGATTACCGGTTATACTGTCGCGGGAAAGACAGGGACCGCGCAAAAACACAATGAAAAAGGCAGGGGCTACGCGGCAGGGAGGTACGTGGCGTCTTTCGTAGGTTATCTGCCGGCGGAAAAGCCTGAGATTCTAACGCTTGTTGTGCTTGACGAACCGAAACCTTTTTATTACGGCAGCGAAACGGCCGCGCCTGTATTCAAACAGATAAACACAAAGGCAGTGGCTGCATTAAGGGTCATGCCTGAAAACACGTATTACGCGTCTGTCACGGGCCGGGTTGAACAGGCCAGGATTGAAATGCCGGATATAACCAAAAAAAATTTTTTTGAGGCAAAAAAAATATTAAATTCGCTGAAAATAAAATACAGACAATACGGTTTCGGAAAAACCGTAATAAGCCAGGAACCGGCTGCAGGCAGCCTTGTAAACGAAGGCCCGGAAGCGGTTGTTTATCTTGGAGACCTGACAAAGGATTCGGAGGTTAGGGTATATATGCCTGATGTCAGAGGCCTTCCCATAAGAAAAGCTGTTGAGATATTGTCTGCCATGGGTATAAAGGCGCAGTGTGTGGGTAGTGGATATGCGGTAGGGCAAGACCCAAAACCCGGCACAGCTGTTGAAAAGGACCGTAAGTGCGTTGTAAATTTTGAGATGAAGGACGCCGGTTAAGTGAAGGGATTAAAACTCAGCGCGTTGCTCAGCGCCTGCGGCGCAAAGCTTGTTTCTGGAAATGACGTTCTTATCAGCTCAATAGAGGAAAACGCCGGTGACGTAAAAAAAGGGAGTCTTTTTGTGTGCGTAAAGGGCTTAACCGCT
>CAYNMZ010000043.1:12784-13833 GCA_964398505.1 uncultured Spirochaetia bacterium | reverse complement strand
CTTTTTTATAGCCGAGTTCGGTTATGATAAAGCTGTCGCAGGGAATGCCCATGTTGTCCATTATCTTTTTGCCGCATTTTACAGGGCAGCCGTCAACGACAATATTCTTGCCTGCTTCTTTTGCGCCTTTTACAAAGCCCGGCATTTGCGCGCCTACACCGGCAAGGCAGTACATGCTCCCCCTGCCCGCCACCGACAGCATCCTGGCCACCCGGTCGCTTAAAAAACCCACGTCAGACGCTCCGGCGCATGAAGTGATCAACACATCCTCATTACTGCCGCAACAATCGCTCATTTTTCAATCCTCCTGATTTTAGAATAAAAATCCGTAAAGCATTCCGGTTGCCGTAGCCATTACAATGACGAGTCCTATATATACTACCGTCTTTTTAAGGCCCATAATGCTGTTAATTACAATCATGTTGGGAAGGCTTAATGCCGGGCCGGCAAGCAGGAGCGCTAGCGCGGGGCCCTTTCCCATGCCTGAGCCGATAAGCCCCTGCAATATGGGAACTTCCGTGAGCGTCGCGAAATACATAAGCGCGCCTGCGACAGACGCGAACAGGTTTGACCACAGGCTGTTGCCTCCGACAAGCGAGACTATCCACTTTGAAGGTATAAGCGCCTCATGGCCCGGCCTTCCAAGCAGGAATCCGGCAGCCAGGACTCCCATGAATAAAAGCGGAAGTATCTGGACGGCAAAACCCCAGCTCTCTTTGCCCCATTCCTTCCTTTCTTCATTCTTAAACCATCCGAACACCATAAAAGCTAGGACCGCAATCAACGCGCCTGAGATTATCCATTTTGCTTTGTAAATCATGTTCCAGGCAGCCATGCTTTCATCCTTGCCCCAGTTTAAGAAGACAAGTATCGCGATCATCACAGCAAAATATGAGACAAGTTTCCAGGCAGGCATGCCTTCTTCCTGTTCGCCCTCATTCGCGAACTCTTCCATCCGCTTTTCCTCTTCCTTGCTGAATATGACCTGCATCAAAAGGCCGATAACAATTGAAAAACCCACGGCGCCGATAACACGCGCAAGCCCAAGT
>CAYNMZ010000043.1:5918-12774 GCA_964398505.1 uncultured Spirochaetia bacterium | reverse complement strand
AGCACCCTGGCCGTCAATATTATGGCCAGGACATTTATGGCAGGCCCCGAATAAAGGAATGCCGTGGCAGGCCCAATGCCCGCGCCCCTCTTGTATATGCCGGCGAACAAAGGAAGCACGGTGCACGAACACACCGCCAGCACAGCGCCGGAAACTGACGCGACTGTATATGCCACAAATTTATTTGCCTTCGCTCCCAGGTATTTTAATACTGCATTGCTTTTGACAAATACGGCAATCGCGCCTGCGATCAAAAAAGCCGGGATAAGGCAAAGGAGCACATGCTGGCGCGCGTAATCCTGTGTCATGTAGAACGCTTCCATGATTGAATCTTTAAGCCTGGCAGTATCAAAAGGCAGAAAATAGAACAGAAGAAAAACCGCCAGGATGTAGAAAAACTTTTTTAAGTCGCTCACGTCAGGTCTCCTTTTTGCATATATGCGCTTATAAGCATATATTAACAACAAATAAGAGATTTGTCAAGTTCATTAATGGATTTAATTGGATTTAATGGATAATTTAACAACAGGATTCATTATCCGACGAACAACCGCATTTCGGGGCTGCACCCTTTTTGAAGATTGAACCCAGTACCGCAGCGGCGCATCCAGGCCCCGCATCAACGTGAATGGCGTCAAAAGCGCAGTTCTTCGCGCATGCGCCGCACTCTATGCACTTTTCTTTTGCGGTAACTACCGCTTTTTTATCTTCAATTATATATATCCTGTGCGGGCAGACTATGGCGCACATTCCGCAGCCAGTGCATTTTTTGACGTCATATTCAAGGGTGTTTAAGCCGAGATAAGTCAGTTCCATTTTATTGCTCCTTTTATGACGAAATCGATGATCTGCAGGACTATGCCGATAAACGCCGCGACGATCATTGCCGGCGCAGACGTAGATATTTCTTTCCTGACTGATGTCAGGGACGTGAAAGTCGTGGCGCCCGTGTAATTCATGAATACAAAAGCAGATACCGAAGTTGTCAGGATAACAAAAGAAGTTTTTGTAATTAATGTCAACTCAGGGACAAGATAAACAAACATAAGAGAAGAAACGAGCCCGGCAACCGCGCCTTTTATCGAGAACATCCTTCCCGGCAGTACCGGCAGCAGCGCTGCAGGTATAATTGTCGCAGACAACGCAGCCACAAGCATTGCTGCCATGAAATATGCCGAGTTCGCAATGCCTGCCTGCAGAGAAAAGCCTGTCTTCGTAAAGCTTGCAGCGATAAGGGCGAGCACAGACAAGCCGAGTAACACCTGAACCGCGCCCGCAAACTCGATCCAGATGACTTCCATCCTTTTTGCCAGCCCGAACTCAACCTGTCTTTTTCGGTCTTCAATTCTCATGCCGTTATCAAGGAATGTTTTGATATCCCGCGCTTCCACAGGACCGTAAACCACCTTGAACCCGGAATATTTCCTGACGATATGTGCTGCAATACCCGGAGCGCCCAGCTGCGGCACAACCAGGTTCCTGTGCAAAACCACGCTGTCAAGCTTGCTTGCTTTTATCCTGTTTATCAGTTCCTGGGTGCCGAATGTACCTTTACCTGCCGCGCACCACACATTTACGCCTTTTGTATCGAGTACGAGTATCCACGCGTCAATGCCTGTTAGTTCTTTCCTGAGCGCGTCAAAGGACATTTTATAATTCGCTGATACAAGCACCACGGAATTTATATCCGGATCCCCTGCGGCGTACAGCCCGGGTTTTACGGCATGCGCCATCCTACCTAAGCCCAGACGCGCAAAAAAATTTTCTGCCACGTCAATAATACTTAATTTAGCCGGCACAACCGGGATCTCCCCAACAGGTGTCTGAATAATCCCTGCCGGGCATAATCTTTTATACTTTTTTATTTCTTTGGCCGAACCCCCGCAGCACACGGCTTTACTCCCTGGCATATCAGAACCTCTCATTTATCATTGTATCTTAGCCCTTGTATATAAAGTCTCTTACCTTGGCCTCGATTTCATCTCGTATATTCCTTATCTGCGAAAGTTTTTCGTTTTCAGAACCCTGAACCTTTGACGGATCCGGGAATCCCCAATGAAGCCTGATTCCTTTTCCCGGGAATACCGGGCAGCGTTCAGCGGCTTCGGTGTCGCAGACAGTCACAACGTAATCATATATTTTGCTTTGTTTTACAAAATCAAACACACTTTTAGTTGTATTACCGGATATGTCAATGCCTACTTCGGCCATAACTTTAACGACAAGCGGATTTAATTTTCCAGGTTCAATTCCGGCACTTTCAGCATAATATTTGTCAGAACCGTACTTATTTAAAAATGCTTCAGCCATCTGGCTGCGGGCGCTGTTGTGGATGCACACGAATAATACTTTTTGCATGATTTACCTTATTAATTTTCAGTTATTATTGTATTTTCCCAGATTTTATTACCGGCCGCAGCATGAACCGCCGGCCTGTGGCGCGGCTCCATTAATCTTGAATTCGCCGTCTTTAACATCTATTTCAGCCTCAGGCATCTGTGTCATAACTTCGGGATCAACATATATGTTCACGCCGTCCTGTTTTATCAGCTTATCACCCGGTTTGCCCTTTTCAGCGTCTATCATCAGCATTGAGCTGCAGCAGCTCCGGAACAAAAATACCCTTATTGATTCTTTCTGGTCTTTTTCCATCATTTCCTTGAACTGCTTTATTGCCGCGTCTGTGAATTTCATGACTTTCCTCCTGATTTATTTTCATCCAGCAATCCGGATGAGTATTTTTTCATGGCGTTCTCCGCGCCGCGCCCGACAATTTCCCCTAATTCCACCGCTTTTTTATTTCCTCCATGCTTAAACCTGTCTCTTTGCCTTTTTTTATATGATACTCAAGACAAGGCTGGCAGTGCGCGGCAACAGACGCGCCGATACATATCATTTCTTTGGTCTTATCATCCACGTTTTTCCTCCGGAAATAATTTTTTCATCTTTAACGCCGCGTTTACAAGCAGTATCAAAACCGGGACCTCTACGAGCGGCCCGATAACCGTCGCGAACGCCTGGCCCGAGCTTATTCCAAAAATCGCGATAGCGACCGCTATCGCAAGCTCAAAATCATTGCTGCCTGCCGTAAAAGCCACAGCAACGGTCTGCTTATAGTTTGCGCCGACAGCTTTCGCGATAAAAAATGTTACAAACCACATAAAAACAAAGTAGAAAATCATTGGAATTGCCACAATCACGACATCCAGTGGCTTTTTAATGATATATTCGCCCTTGAGTGAGAACATAACTATAATAGTAAATAGAAGCGCTATTAATGTTATTGGGCTGATTTTTGGTATAAATTTTGATTCATACCACTCCGCGCCCTTTATTTTTATCAATGAATAACGCGTGAGCAGCCCGGAAAAGAACGGAATCCCAAGGTAAACAAGCACTGTCTTCGCCGATTCCCACATGGATATTGAGACATTTATGCCTTTTGCCAGCCCCAGGGCATTTAGCAGGAAAGTTATGAAAAACCATATGTATACAGCGTAAAACAGCACCTGGGCTATGGCGTTAAAAGCTACCAGGCCTACGCCAAGCTCGCGGTCTCCGCCTGCAAGGTCGTTCCACACAATGACCATCGCGATACAGCGGGCCAATCCAACGAGTATCACGCCTATCATGTACTCGGGATGGTTCCTCAGAAACAGAACAGCAAGGGCGAACATCACAAGCGGGCCCACTATCCAGTTCTGGATTAACGCCAGGGAAAGCAGTTTTTTGTTATGAAAAACTTCGCCCATTTTTTCGTATTTCACCTTTGCAAGCGGCGGGTACATCATAAGTATAAGCCCTATTGCAATCGGAATTGATGTGGTTCCAATGCTGAATTTCCCGATAAACTCATTTGCCTGCGGCCAAATATACCCTATTGCCACTCCCGCGCCTATTGCCAGAAAAATCCACAATGTCAAAAACCTGTCCACAAAAGACAATTTTTTTGCCTGTTCCATGTCTTATCTCCTTTTACAAGTTTGTTTTAAGCATATTTTTAAATTTTTTATGTCCTGCTTTGCAGTTCCGCTTTTTTCTATTTTTTCCACAAGTGTTCTCATTATCCTGAAACCCGGGTTGTCAGCGGCATTCTTTAAACTGTAATATTTCCACTGCGCTTTCCTGTTGTCCTGAATAACGTCCGCTTCTTTAAGAACCTTCAGCGCCTTTGAAATGGACGATTGCTTCATTTTTAAAGCGTCCTCTATCTCGCAAACGCACAGGTCCCCGTTTTTCATCAGCAGGTACGCGATTCTCAATCTTGTTTCATCGCCCAATGCTTTCAGTGCTTTCACTTCGTTTTTCACGATACGCTCCTTTTTCAAAATAACATGTTAAAAGCATATCCGCTTAAAACAGCGGTGAGCCATACTACTGCTACGATGGCGGCAACGAGGCGTTTTTTAAAGATGCTTGCCAGCATTGTCATTTCCGGTATTGCCATTCCGGCCCCGCCTATAATCAGCGCTATTACCGCGCCTATGCTCATGCCTTTTTGAACCAGCGCTGCTCCTATGGGAATCGCAGTTTCAGCTCGTATGTACAGCGGAACGCCTAATGTTGCCGCGACGGGTATGGCAAAAGGATTATCAGGCCCTGCAATCTTTATAACAAAATCCTGCGGGATATACCCGTAAATTACCGCGCCAATTGCGACGCCTATTATGAGATATATAATAACAGCCTTGAAGTCACCCCAGACTGTTTTAAAGGCTGCCTTCAATTTATCCCGGAATTTTTCAGGTATTGCAGTATTGCCATATGAACCTGCTGTAATTCTTATGTGTTTTACGTAATTGCCGCCCCCTGCTTTTTCCAGCACAACGCCAAACAGAATTGAAGCAATAAACGTTGTGCTAAAATACAACAAACACGCTTTTGCGCCCATTAGGCCCACACCATGGTTAAAATAATTGGGTTCAGCAGGGGCGACGCTATTACAAAAGACATAACCGGGCCAAACGGCGCTCCGGCATTGAGAAATCCGAGAGTCATTGGTATTGTGGAACACGCGCAAAACGGCGTGAACGCTCCGACAACCGCGCCAAGGACATTTCCCCACAGGCCGCGTTGCGCAAGCCATTTTTTCATTTTTTCCTGCGGAATATACATCAACACAAGCGCCACAACGGTGCTTATGGCGAGAAACAACGCCGTCAGCTCGGCGGCTATAAGAAAGAAAAACTTTAATGTTATGACCAGATTGTTCATCCTCAAAACTCCTTAGCATGTGCGTATATGAACATATAGTAATATAAAGCAGATAAATAGTCAACAAGGTTTTTATTAAGGTTTTATTAAGGTTTTATTAAATTTGCTTCGTGGCTACCGGTTAAAGAATGTGCTGACTGTCGCATGCGCACTTTCTGCAAGAACGTTATAATTGATTATATGGAATAAATTTTTAACTTCATTATTTTTTAGTTTTAGCTGCTGCAGGGGTTGTTAACAATTTGATTTTAACGCCTTTTCAATCATTTCCTCCGGTGGGATGCCCGATGTGCCTTTCGCCGTCCTGTATATCCTGCATCCATATAAATATTTGTCATTCTGCCTTTCTATTTCAATATCCTTGCCGTTTATATGTATGCTCGGCGAGCCGAGAAAATGGTATTTTTCAGCATCAGCCTCTGTCTTGATTTCAATTATGTTGATTTTTGACAATACGTTGTTTCTCTTTAACACCTGTTTTAACATTTTCAACGCGGGCTCATGACTGGGACAACCTTCAAAATAGAGAAAATCGATTTTCAAGAAAACCTCCTTTTGAAAACATCAGAAAAACATCGTTAATATTATCGTTTCTTTGTGATGCAGTATTAAAATCTTAACACTAAAAATATACAGCCGCAAGGCAAAACACCCACGCTCACTGACATTTTGCCGATTGTTGTTGTGTCCCGGCCAGAAAAAATAATACATATTCCCTGGCCAAGACACAAATGCGTTTTTAAATATATTTGATGTATATTTTGCCGAATTCCTTCAGAAACAGTTTCATGCCTTCGTTTATCTCTTTCTCGTTGTCTTTCTGGGCCGACTCTTTTAACGCCGCGTAAATTTTGTCAAGCTGGGCAACGTCAGCGTCATAGGCCGCTTTGTCAACACCGGCCGGCGCCGGTATGTTGTGGATGTCCTCAAGCACTTCGTCGGTTTTCTTCATCATCTTAACAAGGCTCTTTTTGTTCGATGCCAGGGCCATGTTTACAAAAAGTTTCGCATTCATGCGCAGGTCAAACATTTTGTCCGTTATCGTTACCCTGCCGTTTATTTTGTGGATCTTTACAAACAACGCGCAGTTCTGGCCGCAGAACTGGACAGCCCTCCCGTACTTTCCTTCCTCTGTCCTTGCCTTTGTATTTACACTAACTCCGGCCGTTTTGCAAGCCTAATCTATCTTTTTTCCGCCTGCCATGTCCACTTCTACCTGCCTTAAAATCGATACGATCTGTTCTGTCGTACGTCCTTTTCCTGCCATAAATGACCTCCCAATATTCTGGCCTTATGGTATTATATATTAACACCATAAACTGGACCAGTTTTTTGGGGGCAGGTCATCGTCGGCGTGAAACGAACTTCGAATCCATAGCTCCTGCGAATTGTGGTTTGTGGTTTAATTTGGGTTGAGAAGCTGGCTGGGCATATTGGGCAACATTCGCAACAGGCCCGTCATGAACCCGAGCGAAGCGAGTGGTTCATGGCTGCCGGGGATGGATTCGTCTTCCTCGCCGCTTGATTGCGGCTTATCAGACCCCGCTCGTTTCACTGTCGTCCCGTATACGGGACTTTTCCTCCTGTTCGTCGGCGTGAAACGAACTTCGAATCCATAGCTCCTGCGAATTGTGGTTTGTGG
>CAYNMZ010000043.1:0-5818 GCA_964398505.1 uncultured Spirochaetia bacterium | reverse complement strand
AGTGGTTCATGGCTGCCGGGGATGGATTCGTCTTCCTCGCCGCTTGATTGCGGCTCGTCAGACCCCGCTCGTTTCACTGTCGTCCCGTATTATTATCCTTTCGGATTTACGGGACTTTTCCTCCTGTTCGTCGGCGTGAAACGAGCTTCGAATCCATAGCTCCTGCGAATTGTGGTTTGTGGTTTAATTTGGGTTGAGAAGCTGGCTGGGCATATTGGGCAACATTCGCAACAGGCCCGTCATGAACCCGAGCGAAGCGAGTGGTTCATGGCTGCCGGGGATGGATTCGAACCACCAACACTCTGCTCCAGAGGCAGATGTCCTACCATTAGACGACCCGGCAGCGTTAAAACATTGAAAAATATATCATCTATGCGGTTTTGAGTCAACACTTTTTAGGCGTCCTATTACCGCATTGCATTATAATAAAAATATGATATAATTATTAAAAACTTAAGGAGGTCAACATGAAAAAACTGTTTTTTCTGCCTGTTTTACTCGCTTTTTTCTCTCTTCCCTGCCTTGCGGTAATGCACATCGGCATCAGCGGCGGGTATTCATACGCCTCATTCAATGAACTCAACAGCTACTGGAACACCATAAAACAGGACGCGGAAGCGTTCTCAAACACAATTACCGCCAACTGGAAGGACTACGGCTCAGGCGTATACGCCAACTTTGACCTGAATTTCAACCTGGACAAGAACTTTTGGTGGGTTTAAGGTCCGGTGTGCAGTATATTTTTTCAAATACATATACCGGCGTCAAGATGATAGTCGAAACCCCCACCCCTGTATGGATAAACACCGAAACAACCGTGGACAATACCATGATACCCGTAATGGCAGGGTTCAGTTATGTGGTGCCTGTCAGCGAATCAAAAGTGAACTTGAGGCTGGACGCGTACGCGGGCTGGGCGCTCGGTTACTATTTTGAAAGGACCAGCTACGAGGGGAGCCCGGGCGTTCTCGCGCTTTACAGCGGCGGTGGTTTCATGGCTGACGCGGGAGGCGCGCTTGAATTCGCGATAGCGCCCTTCATCCTTATGAGCCTGAACGCGTCGTACAGGTATGCCAGGACTTCCGACTACAAGACCGTAGAAAGCGTGAGCGTAAACATACCCGGCTACGGCACTTATACAGTGCCTACAAACGACCCTTTTAACGACGCCAGCGGAAAACCCGTGGCAATAGATTTCTCCGGCTTCAATATAGGAGCCGGGTTCAACATAAGGATATGAAAAGGAGTTCTTAATGGGGCTTTTCAAGACAGACGAGGAAAAGAAAAAAGAGCATATAGGGAACGCCCTTGAATTCGCCAACAAGAACGAGCACGACAAGGCGGTAAAGGAGCTTGAAAAGGCGCTGAAGCTTTTCCCTTCTGACGAGGAAGCGCTTTTCAACCTCGGCTTTGTTTATTCGGATATGGGGGACACGGCAAAGGCATATGACGCTTTCAAGACGCTTATAAACAAGAACCCGAAACACATAGAGGCTTTCAACAGCCTCGGTTTAATTTTCGCCAAGCAGGCAAAGTTCAATGACGCCATTTTTGTATACCAGAAAGGCATTGAACATAATCCCGAGGCGGCCCTACTGTACAACAACATGGGAAATGTTTACTTTGATACGGGCAATTACGAAAAGGCCCTTGCCTGCTTTAAAAAAGCCGGCGACCTTGATCCCGTCTATTCGGAAAGGCTTTACCAGCTGGGCATTTCCTCCATCGCCTCATCCTCCAAGGACGACGAGCTTATAAAAAAACTTGAGGAATCCGCGAAGAAAAACGTGAACAAGGCGAAGGCGGCCCATGACCTCGGCGCCGCGTACATGGAAAAAAAGATGTATGACAAGGCCATTGAAGCTTTCAATAATTCGCTTTCCATAGACCCGAATTATCTCAGCTCTTACGTGAATCTGGGGCATTGCTACCAGCAGAAGGACAGGCTTGACATGGCAATAAAAGCTTTTGAAAAGGCTCTGATACTTAATCCAAAGAGCGCGAAGACATACAACACCATCGGCCTGCTTTATGACAAGATGGACAAGCCCGAAATAGCGGTAAAAGCCTACAGGAAAGCTGTTGCGCTGGACCCCACTTACGCCAATTCCCACTACATGCTCGGCCAGCTTTACCAGAACCGCGGAAACACGGACAAGGCAGTGGCCGAATTCACCAAGCACATAAGGATTCATGAGACTGGCGGCATGGTCGAAGACGCAATGCATAGGATAGCAGAGATGAAGGGCATGACATTTGAGCAGGTAAAGGAGCTTTTTGACCAATATATAGAGAAAAAACCCGAACCAAAGCCGGCTGCAGCGCCCGTAATGGAAAAAAGGGATGAAAAGGATTACCTGAAAAACCTGAAGGAAAAAATGGCGGCAAAAAAAGAACCTGCCATGCCGACGGAACAACCACCGGCCAAACCGGCAACGCCGGTCCAGCCAGCCGGCAAAGCCATTGACCCGCAGGAATACATGAGGCAGCTTAAAGCGAAAATGCAGCAAAAAAAATCAGGCGCAATTCCCGATCAGCCGCCTCCGGCAGTCAAGATTACCCAAACAGGCTATTCAATCCCCAAACAGCCTGCTATCCGGCAGGCTCAGCCTGTTTCAACTGTCCGTGAGGCCGGGCATACCGGCAATGTACCCGTCCAAAGCGCGGCTTCAGACGCGGGACCTCGCGCAGAGGATTCCGGGCTTCATGAAATTTCCCTTCCTCCTCCGCCGCCTGCTGCGCCGGTTTATCAACCAAGCAGCCCGCCTGTGATAAGCACGCAAATGGCGGAACCAACCATAGAAAGGATTGACGATGACATTCCTGTAGTGGATCTTGACTCTCCTGCCCCTTCATCAGGGAATAATCACAGCGGCATCGCGCCATCGCCAAACTTCATGGAAACCATAATAAAACCCGTAGGCACAGACGCGCCACTGCCCACGGATAAGATGCCTGAATTTCATGAGCAACCTTCCCCTGGCCGTAATATTCCTCCGGCTCAAGGAACAGCCCACAATCAGGCAAGCGCTCCAAAGAAAGACGATGAACCTCCGGCCGGCCCAAAAATAAAGCATAATTACTGGTAATAAACTATTGATATTTGCGCTCATTTGAATATAATATAAGAAAAACATTGGAGGCTTTATGGGTTGCGCAGATTTCCTGCTTGGATCAAAAGGCTTCAAGGACCTGATACAATCCGACATAGACGCCCTGAACACAGTCTGTAGCGAGGAGACTTTCAAGTCCGGCGACACGATATTTCCCGAAGAAGGCCCTGGCGATAAGATGTACATAATAAAATCCGGCTCAATCAAGATAACAAAAAAGGTCAAGGGACAGGAAAACACGCTCGCGGTCATAAACGCCGGCGAATTCATCGGCGAGATGGCCCTGCTTGACGGCCTTCCCCGCTCCGCAGGAGCGAAAGCAGCTGCCGATACTGTAGTGGTGTCAATTTCAAGGGACAATTACCAGGCTCTGCGCCAGAAATACCCGCAGACAGCCCTTAAAATCATGGATATTCTTGTAAAAGTCCTGAGCAACAGGCTAAGGCAGGCCAACAAAAATCTTGAGGTAATTTCTTTTTGGATTGAGTGATTAAATTTTCTTCCCTAAAATTTTTATTTTCCAAAACGCCTCAAGAAACAACCTTATAAAAAGCCATGGGCTTATATCGGCGCTTAAAATTCGCCTGAAATCATGAGAAGACGAGGTTTTCATCACCTCAACACCCTTATCCATTATCCAGTCATATTTTGTTATAAAACGTAAGATTTTCTGCATAAAATAAGAGAAATTATACTGTTGGTAGTATTTTTTGAGCCATAACTTGTCATAAATTTTTAATTTCCCCTCATCACAAGCTGACACTGCGTTTTTTATCGCTTCAGCCGCGCATTTAGAAGCGAACATCACAAACCTTATTCCTTCCCCAATAAGCGGATTTGCCTGCGAAGCAGAATCTCCCAATATAATGACATTCTTATAAGAAAACCTTTTTAAAGGCTTTCCGGTTCTTAATGCCGCAAAATTCATGTCTACAACATCCGTGTCATAACCCAATTTTTCAATCCTTGAGATTATCACTTGTTCAAACAATTTACGCAGCTTTGGGTATTGGGACTTAACTATTGTGCCTATTCCTGTTATAATTTTGTTGCCGGATTTCGGGAACAGCCAGCCGTAGCACCCGGAAATCTCTGAACCGATGAAAAAAACAGCCGTACGGCCGTCATTCACATTTTTATGAATACATTCCAGCCCGGCTGCCATAACCGGGAATTGTTTATTCAATCCGCATATACCGGCAAGTTTCGCGGCAACCCCCGTGCAATCGGCAAAAAACGAGGCACTAAAATATTTTTTATGATTCCCGCATGTGCATTCAATACGACTGATTCCCCTGTCTTCTCTTAATTCAACCCCAGTAAGCTCGTTACTGTATAAAAATTCAATGCACGGGTCTTCTGAGATTTCTTTTCTCAGGTGTTCATATAATTCTTTTCTTTCGATGACATACGCCGATTTTACAGGTTTAACAACGTGATTGTTGCGTGAACTGAACCTTATATAATCAAGACGATGAAATAATCCTTCCGGCAGGCTGAATTGCCCGGGGTCCATGAATGTTCCCGACGAATGATAAGCAATCATCTTTTCAGGACAACGTTTTTCAATAATAATTATCCTTAATCCTGAACCCTTCAGCTCTCTGGCAAGCGAGAGCCCGGCAAGCCCTGCGCCCGTAATTACCAAATCGTATTTGTCCATAACGTGATTTTATCAAAAATTTATTGACCTTGTGAGTTATTTTTTAATATAATTAAAAAAATATTAGAGGGGTGCAAGCATATGCTAAGTAAAATCCGTTCCGCAGCCATTTTAGGCATTGACGCTTATGAAGTTGAGGTGGAAACAGATATCGGCCCGGGTCTTCCGGGCTTTTCTCTTGTCGGGCTTCCTGACGCTTCGGTTAAGGAATCAAAGGACCGTGTCAGGTCAGCTATCAAGAATTGCGACAGGAAATTCCCGCCCAACCGCAGGATAACCATAAACCTCTCGCCCGCTGACAGGAAAAAAGAAGGCCCTGCTTTTGACCTGCCAATAGCCGTAGGAATAATGACAGCTGACGAGGAAGCAATCATTGACTGCCCGTTTATCGACGATTACCTGATTACGGGAGAATTGTCCCTTGACGGCGCTGTCAACAACATCAAAGGCGCGCTTTCAATGGCCATTTTAGCCCGCCAGGAGGGCTATAAAGGCATTATTTTGCCTTCAGGCAACGCTGATGAGGCGGCTGTAGTGGAAGGCATTGATGTTCTGCCTGTAAACAACCTGCTGGAAGTGATCAATTTCCTTAACGGCAAATCGGATATTAAACCGCATAAAATTGATATTATAAGCGCTTTTGAGGTTTCATCACAATATAGCATTGATTTTTCAGAAGTTAAGGGCCAGCAATACATAAAAAGGGCTCTTGAAATAGCTGCCGCAGGCGGCCACAATGTGCTCATGATAGGTCCGCCGGGTTCGGGAAAGACTATGCTGGCCCGCAGGTTCCCAACCATACTGCCTGAAGTATCACTTGAAGAAGCTATAGAAACGACCAAAATACACAGTGTTTCCGGTTTTGTTAAAGAAAAAACATCACTTGTCGCAACGAGGCCGTTCCGTTCGCCTCATCATACCATATCAGACGCCGGTCTTATTGGCGGCGGAGCTGTGCCAAGACCGGGTGAGGTATCGCTATCCCATAACGGCGTCCTTTTCCTGGACGAATTGCCGGAATTTAACAGAAATGTCCTGGAAG
>CAYNMZ010000042.1:0-13973 GCA_964398505.1 uncultured Spirochaetia bacterium | reverse complement strand
AAGGCCCTGCGCAGGCCCGGTTCAGGCCTAAAGGAGTTTTCATTCGCGTCAAGCTTTATACTTCCACTGAAAAGCCCGGGGTCATATGGTTTCAAAAACCTCACAGCTTTTTTAGGCTTTATCATTTTTTCGTATTTCTCCTCGCCGCCATGCTTGCCGCATGGGCCGGCAGCATTTCAACCGAAGCCATTTTCTCCGCCATCGGCCCGAATCTTTTCATCGCTTGCCTTCCGCATTTCACGACATGAGTATGCCGCAAATAATCAAGTACCGAAAGGCCGGAAAAGAACCTGGCTGTCGCATTGGTCGGCAGTATGTGGTTGGCGCCGGCCATATAGTCGCCGAAAGCCACAGGGGTATCGTTGCCCGAGAAAATCGCGGGCGCGTGCCGGATCATGCGTATTGCGGTTTCCGGTTTTTTCATGGCCACGCTCAGGTGCTCCGGTGCCTTGTAATTCACAATTTCCGCCGCTTCCTGAAGTGAGCCTGCCAGCACGGCTGTCACGCTGTACTTTGCGTTCCTGCCCAGCTTTTTTAGTGATTCCCTGACTTTTTTCATCATTACCCGCGAAGTCGTGACAAGCAGCGAGTGGCCGTTTACGTGCTCGGCCTGCGCGAGAAGGTCAAGCGCTATAAAATCCGGATTGGCGGAGTCATCAGCCAGTACGGTAATCTCGGACGGCCCGCTTATCGCGTCTATCCCGACAGCGCCAAAAACCTGCTTTTTCGCCATTGTCGGGTATATATTGCCCGGTCCCGTTATCTTATCCACGCGCGGCACGCTTTTTGTACCGTAAGCCAGTGCCGCTATGGCCTGGGCTCCGCCGATTCTGTATAGCTCATTTATGCCGCACATATCAGCCGCGACAAGCACATAAGGATTGATCTCGCCGGCAGAGCGCGGCGGCGATACAACGCAAATCCTTCTCACTCCTGCCGTAACAGCCGGTATTACAGCCATAAAGACAGTTGAAAAAAGCGGCGACTGGCCTGCCGGTATATATACGCCTGCCGAATCAACCGGTATGTACCTGTGCGTAATTGTATAACCGCTGTTTTTAAACACAAAACCCCGGATATTTTCCATCTGCATTTTGTGAAAACGCCTGATGTTGGAAGCAGCGGTTTTCATCGCGGGAATTACGCCCCTGTCAATCTTCGACCAGGCCTTCTTTATGGAAGCCTGCGGAACCCTGAACTGCTCAGGCTCAAACCCGTCGAAATTTTTTGTGTACAGCCGCAAAGCCTCGTCACCCTTTTCCCTGACCGCTTTCACTATTTCAATCACCGAAGCCGGCACCTGCGGATCGGACTTGTTCATCCAGTCCAGGTGGCGACGTATCTTTTCAGCAGTTTTCCTAGAATACGAAAATTCCCTAAACACCCGTTCCTCCTTGTCCTCCGGGATTGCCCGGTTCTTCCTTCTTTTCCTGCTCCTGGGCCGGCTGCGGCTGCGCCTTAGCTTCCGACGCCGGCTTTCTTTCCGCGGAATACAGCTTCCTTTTTGCGGCAGTCAGCAGGTTTACGCGTTTTAATTCCTTTTCTATAAGCCCCACATCCACAGAATCGCCGTATTTTAACTGCATGGCCTTCTCGTATGTGGCGCTGTTCCAGTCCGGCCTGTCTATAACAAGCTGCATGAGCTCTTTTTTCATCTCAAATGTCAGGAACTTCATCCTGGACCTTTCCTTCTGCGCTTTCCTGTCCTCTCCTTTTATTTCCTTGAGCATTTTAAGGCTTATGCCGAGCTTCCTTTCTATGTCCCTTGTTTTCATTCGCTTCTTCCTCAGCTTCTCAACTTCCCTGGCGATTTTATTTATCATAGCCCTGTCAGTGCGCTCTTCCTTTATAACCACAATCGTTATATCGTCGTTCTGTGGATAGCCCTGAGTAAATTCCTTTATCTCAGCGTCCAGTTTTTCTATAAATTCAGCAGAAGAAAGCTTGCCGTATTTCCTGATGCATTCCATAAAACGCTTTTCTCCGAATATTTCCCTCTTGCCGTTCATTGCCTCAATTATGCCGTCAGTGTAAACACACAGCAAGTCGTCCTTTTGCAGTTTCAGCCTCTCCTCAACCATAACTTTCCTGAAAAGGTCCTCTTCGGGAAGGGATATGCCCAAAGGGAATCCTTTTGGCTTGACATAATAGCACTTGTCCTCCTTGGCCCTGTATAAAATGAGCGGGTCATGCCCCGCGCTCGCGAAGTTTATCTCCCTGGTCACGGAATCAAGCACAAGATAAAAAGCTGTCACGAACATGCCTTTTTTCATGTCTTCCTTGACGAAATTGTTTACTTTTGTAAGGACGCTCTTTGCTGACTTATTCTGTATGGCCGTCAGCCGCATTACTGTCCTTGTAATTGTCATAACCAGCGAACCCGGTACGCCCTTGCCCGACACATCGGCAACGACCACTCCTATCAGGTTTTGCCCGACCTTCATTATGTCGTAATAGTCGCCGCCCACTTCCTTGGCAGACCTGTAAAGCGAGGCTATGTCAAATCCCTCTGTCTCCGGCATTTCCTTGGGAAGGAGGGTATGCTGTATTTCCTTTGCCACAGCTATTTCCTTTTGTATCTTTTCCTGCTCAATCAGCGATTCCTGCGCGCCCTTGAACTTGCCGGCCATGTCATTGAAGGCTTTCGCTATCTGAGAGAACTCATCCTCGCCGTCAATTTCTATCCTGTGTTCCAGCCTGCCGTCGCCTATGGCCATGACGCCTTCCCTGAGCACTTCCATGGGCTTTGTAATGAGCCCAAGGAGCCAGTAAACCCCCAGTATTGCTATCGCAAAAACCACGAGACCGACAAGCAAAAGGTTTACTTGTTTTGCGGCCATGACCCTTGACATGCCTTTGGCCGTTATAAGCAGCCTGACTTCGCCTATGTCCGTTCCCTTGAAGTTTACCGGCTCAACGAGCTCATACCTGCCCGGATATTGCAGGATCATTGTCCCGTTCACATACCGCTGTTCCTTGACAACCCCCCTTGCCTCGTATTCCTCGTATAAAAACGACGAATTGTTATGGGCTATTACGCGGCCTTCGGGATTCAGGAGGAATACGGAATCAATGTTCTCGTTATTGGCCTTGATTTCCTTCAGAAGCCTTATCAACGAAAGGTAATTCGCCTTGATTATCCTTTCCTTTGACGCTTCAGCCAGGCTTTTTATTATTTCGGTATTGTAGGCTATGAATTTTTCCTTCAGGTTGTCACGCTCATGCTTTACAAAATACCCGTAAACGCCGAGAAGCATGATAAGTATCAGCACGGCGGTGGCAGACACGAACTTTTCCCTTACGCTGCGCTTTGACGTTACAAACTTCGTGACCCTCTCGCTTATTGTCGGCGACGAATGGTATTTGCAAAGTATAAGCTCATTGCCTCGGTTCGTTATCCTGTAGTCGCTCTTATCCGTCAGTTTCCTTATTATCCAGACGCCGAGCCCGCCCTTTTTGCCGATATTCACGTACTGGTTAAGGTCGGGCGTCTTGAACCTGTGCCAGTCAAAGCTCTTTCCCTTGTCCACAATTGTTATGTATATGCCGCGGTCCGTGACTTTTGTCTCAAACAGTATGTCGCCGTTGTCAACATCCTTGTAAGCGTGGCGGATTATGTTGGAGCAGGCTTCGTCTATGACTATCAGCAGGTTGTTCAAGTCCTTATAGGCAAAATTGTTCCTCCTGCATATCTCGGTCAGTTTTGCCTTTATGTCAGGGACATAGGCCTGCTTGGCCGGAAATACAAAGGATTCCTGCTCTATAAGCTTTTCTTTCCTGAACATCCACGCAAGCGGCTTCATTATTTTTGCTCTTCCAGGTTACGCAATATGGAATTTACTTCCTTTAAATTCTCAAGCGCCAGCCTGTTATAGGGGTCTATCTTCAGTATGGCTTCCCATTCCTTTTTTGCGCCTGCGTAGTCTTCCTTTACGTATTTGGAAACACCCTCCCTGTAAAGCCTTATTATTTCCTTGTCATATAATTGTTCCTTTTCCTGGCCCAGCACTCCCTTTATCATCCCCAGGTAATAGCGGGTGTTCATGTATTCTATGTCAACCTGGGCGACCGTCTCAAACTCAATAAGCGCGAGCTTCAAATTTCCGTCAAAATAGTTTTCAAGCCCCTTGGCGTAATGCACGGCCTTGAAATATTCCTTTTTCCTGGCTTCGCCGGTCATATTGTCTATCTTTTCGCGAAGCGACTTGAGTTCCTCGGCAGCGAGCATGCGCGCGCGCTTTTCTATCCTTTCCCTGTCAAGCCTCTCTTTTTCCGCCCTTATCGCGCTAACGCTGCCTCCAAAACGCGCCTTTACGGAAACCCTGTGCGTTATGTCAAGGCCCGTTATAAAAAAGCCGTAGTCAATGGCTCCCAGGTCCGCGATTTCCGCGCCTGCGCCTACGGAAAATATCCCGTAAGAGTCATAGCCTGTCCTGACCGAGAAAATATTGAAGAACTTTCCTTCAGCGCCCGCCTTGAACACGAAATCAATGCCAACCGGCATATAAAGGTCAAGAAAGACCGAGGTTTTTATGTCCCTGTCAATGGCCCTGCTGTAATTTCCGGCTATTATGTACTGCCTCGGTATGGTGTCGCTTACAGCCGACATTTTGACCATCGGCTCTATCAGGTTTTTTACAACCAGCCCGGCCCTGTATGAGCTGTCCTTGTCTATCGCCGACGAATAAAGAATGCCTATATCGGAGCCGAAGCCCGTGTCGGAAAAAGCTTCCATGCCCTGGGTGTCCACCTTTATATTGAAGCCCGCATACAGGTTTTCAAAAGGAAGGTTTATTGCCCAGCCTGCCAACGCCTCTATCATAAGCTGGGACGTCACGCCCGTCTCCTGGCCCGTATAATCCCTCACGCTGATGCCCGAAGTGGTTATTACGCCAAGCGAAAATCCGAATGTCCCGAAATCGGGCGTCGGGTACGCCAGGGTCAGGTAATTGTAGATGGTGTCCAGGAACAGCGGCATGAAAGCGGCCTGCACCTCAAAACGGTCAAGGGTCTGCATGGCAGCCGGGTTGTAGAACACAGCGGCGCTGTCGTTTTCAGCAGCGGAATAAGCGCCGCCTAAAGCCTGGGCCCTTGCGCCTATTCCTATGTCAAAGACGGATGTAATGCCCGATGACGCGAGGCATGTTGAACCCGTAAAAACAGCCAAAACAAACGCAATCAGGGGTTTTTTCATCCGCAGATCTCCAGTTCCATTTTCTGGCCCTCCATATTAATACCTGATATTATAACAGAAACGCGGGCGCCTATCCTATAGGTTTTTTTCTTCCGCCTGCCCGTCGCAAGCAGCCTTTCCTCGTCAAATACGTAATAGTCGTCGTCCATGCTTTCATAGCTTATAAAACCTTCCACAGGATAGCGCAAAAGCTCGCAAACTATGCCGTTTTTTGTTATCTTCGTGATCATTGCCGGCAGCTCCTGACCGGTAAAAGGCTTTAAGAAGTCAAGGGCGTATGTCCTGAAAACCTCGTTCTCGGCTTTTTCTGATTTTTCCTCCCTGTCAGAAATATGCGCGGCTGTTTTTTTCAGCTCCCCCCGTTCAGGGTTGCCGCTCCCGGCGCCGCCAAGATGTCCCTTTATTATCCTGTGCGCCACAAGGTCCGCGTAGCGCCTTATCGGGGAGGTGAAATGCGTGTATTTTTTAAGGCCCAGCCCGAAATGACCGGTGTTCTTTTCGGAATAGGAGGCCAGTTTCATGGCCCGCAAAAGGTTCTTTTCAAGAAGGTACTGCTTTTCAAAACCCTCAGCCGACGACAAAGCCTCCTGGAAATCCCTGTTGTCAGCCCGTTTTATCCTGTAATTTACGCCAAGGGCCTTCATGAAAACATTGAACTCCTCTATGTCGCGCATGTCCGGCTTCGGGTGCACCCGGAAAATCCCGTATCCCTGCCTCTGAAGTATGAAGTCCGCGGCGCACTCATTTGCCGATATCATGAAATACTCTATCAGCTTGTGCGACTCAAGGGCCTGTTTCCTGGTGATATCAGTAACCCTGTTTTGCTCATCCAGCGAAAGCACGGGCTCGCCCAGGGAAAAATCGACATTGCCGCCCCTTTTAAACCTTTCCCTGAGTATGTTTTTCAGCTCGTTCATGAGCTTCAGCGCAGCGTCAATCTCCGCGCCGGCCGACGCCCTGCCGTGTATTATTTCCTCAGCTTCCTCATAAGTCAGCCTCTTCCTGTTCCTTATTACCGTCTCGCGTATCTCATAGGAGAGTATCTCGCCGCGGCCGTCTATTTTCATGAAAACCGAAAATGTCATCTTGTCCTCTGCCTCGCGCAGCGAGCAAAGCCCGTTTGACAGGCTCTCCGGCAGCATGGGTATGGCCTCTCCCGGCAAATATACGCTGGTGCCCCTTTTTTTCGCCTCAATATCGGCCTGCGATCCTGGCCTCACGTAAAACGAGACATCCGCTATATGAACGCCGAGCTCATAGGAGCTGCCGCATTTTTTCAGGGACACGGCATCGTCAAAGTCCTTCGCGTCTTTCGGGTCTATGGTCACTATTGTTTCATCCCTCAGGTCAAGCCGCAAGGACGCGTCTTCCCGCGAAAACGAGAGTCTTGAGCATTCGTTTTCAGCCGCAGCCGGGTATACATCGCTTATCTCGTATTTCTGCAGTATGAAATCCCTGCATGACTTTATGTCGCCCGGGTCGTAAGATTCCGAGACTATTTCACCGTAAAGCACGCGGTTCTTTTCCTGAACCTTTACAAGCGCGATGTCGCCGTCCTCAAACCCTTCGGCGCCGGCCTCAATCCTTATATGCGGCGTCTCCTTGAACATAAGCTGGCAGAAGCAAGCCCTCCCGGCCTTCCTTATCCTGCACATCAGCGGCGACGCGGTCCTCTTAATCACGGACTTTAACGTGCCTTCCCTGCCGCCGCGCCTGCTTTTCCTGACATAGACCTCTATCTCATCCCCGGGCAGCAGGTTGGCGGTTGAAGACTTTCCGAGAAAAATGTCCTCGCCTTCGTCCGCAGGAAGAAATCCGAAACTGCCCTTTATGTCAGCCACGCCCCTGGCAATATTGGCGGCCCTTGGGGCCGTGCCCGAGTACCTGTTGCCCTTCCTGCTTACCCCGCCTTCGGCAGCGAGTTGCTTCATGATTTTCTTGGTATCAGCGCGGTATTTGCGCGGTATTTTAAGCCTGTGCATCACTGAGTTCAGGTTCAGCGGCTTTGTGGAACCTGCCAGCAGTTCCCTTATTTCCTCCCTGTCAGGAAGCCCCTTCATTTCCCGTCCCCGGCGGCCGATGGCGGCGCAGCGGCCTTTTTCCATGTTTCAGGTATCATCTCGTCGTCAACGCCGTCAATCTGCCACCACTTCCTGTCCTTGTCCTGCGCCTTTTTTTCCTCTTTCTTCGGGGCCGTGTCCCTTCTTGCCCCGTTTATCACATAACCTGCCTTTACAAGGAACACCGGCGCGCCGGATTGCCCCAGATGGCTGTTAACGGCATACATGACAAACCCGGCTCCTGCCGTGAAATAAAAGTCATTGAAAAACTCGGCCCGAAGCTGCGGCGCCGCGTACAGGGATGCGCCCCAGTTTCCGCCGTTTGAGCGGGCGGAATACATGGCTTCAAGCGTCAGATGCGCCTGCTGAAAATCAGATGAATAAAAATTCCAGCCGGCAGCCGCGAGAGCCGAAAACTCGCCGCTGTATGAGGGGCTTGTTTCAAGGCAGGAATTCCCGTAAAGCGATGCCGCGAATCCGAAAGGGCCCAAGACACGCGAGGCAGAAACCCCGAATATGACGGATACGCCCGGCTGCGGCCTGTAAAACCTTTCGTCATCCGGCGGGTTTAAGCCGGACGGGACCTTCAGCCCTGCCGATACCCTGAACGGGCCCTCGTATTTTTCCGCGAAAACCGACACATCGTGAAGCCCCCCTGAATCCAGGCTTCCTGAACGCTGGTAAATGAAATCAAAGGAAGCATTGATTACAAAATCCTCAGGCAAACCGAGCCTTAAGATGTATTCATGCGCTATGGCGGTCAAGGGCTGTGTATATTCATAACCGCCTTCCCTTACGCCGCCTATGAGCGAATACAGGCCGTAATAAGCCCTGTTCTCAAGATATTTCTCCGAGTATACTGCCTGAACCTTCCATTCCGGAATGTAAGCCGCGCCCCTGTCAAGCAGCGTCTCCGCGCCGGCGGCGCCGCAGTACAGGACTGCAAGTATCGCGAGTACGGCCCTTTTCATCTCGGGTTTTTCCTCAGGAGTTTTTTCCTCTCTGTCTTGGCCGCCTCATGGCCTGCCAGCGTCTCAGAAAAAGTGTGTTCCCCGTTTTCCCGCACCACAAAATAGCGGTATCCGGTATCCGCGGGTCTTAAGGCCGCT
Source organism: uncultured Spirochaetia bacterium (assembly GCA_964398505.1). Classification (GTDB taxonomy): domain Bacteria; phylum Oederibacteriota; class PGYV01; order PGYV01; family CAYNMZ01; genus CAYNMZ01. Next base: position 5,610 of record CAYNMZ010000042.1, on the reverse strand, counting down.
TCCATGCTCTTTACCCCGGGGCTGCATATGGGCGTCGGCGGCAGGCCGATTATTATATACGTGTTATAAGGCGACTCAACCCTTGTGTCCCTGTATGTTATCGGGCCGGTCTTCTTGTCAAGCGCGTACCTTACGGTCGCGCAGGACTCCAGCCTGCGCTGGTAAGCTTCCGGCGACTTCATCCTGTTGTAAAATACCGAGGCGACCTTCGGCCTTTCGGAGTCAAGTTTTGATTCCTTCTCTATTATTGAGGCCAGTTTTAAGAGCTTGTACCCGCTCATGGAAAGGCCGTAAACCGAATAAGTCCTTGAAATGTCAAAAGGCGCCTTGTCCCTGAACCTCTGCCACATGGCCTGTATTATCCTTTTCTCGCCCTCGCCCTTTATAAAACTGTATGTGTCCGGAAAAAGCAGCCCCTCGGCTGACGCGTAATCAATGCCCAGTCCTTTCAGGAAAACCCTGTCATTTGCAAGGCTGAGGAAAACGGACGCGTCAGCTACACCCGCATCCTCCAGAAACCTTGCTATGTCCTTCAAATCCGAGCCTTCCGGCACCGTGACGCTGTAGCGCACCACATCGCCTTTTTTCAGCTTGTCAAGGATCGTACGCATTGAATAAGAGGTTGAAAAAGAATACTCCCCGGCTTTCAGTTTTGAGCGCGCTCCCGTCAGTATGGCCGCAAGCTTAAAAACCGTCCTGCTGCGCAGAAGCCCGGCGTCCCCCAGGGAACCTGTTATACTGTTCAGCCCTGCCCCGTAAGGCACGCTCACGCCGACTGTCTCAGGCTTTCCGAATGAAGCCGGAACGAAAAACGCCGCGACCGCAGACAAGGCGCAGAAAAACACGGCCGTGATAAACAGCAAAGCCGTGTTCTTTAAGCTGAAAAAACCGGTAGCCGGCTTTTCCCGCGGCTGTACAAGCATGTCCTTTTCCATCACTTCCCCTTTTTCCCCGGCGAGTCAAGATATGACTGCAGAATAAGCGCCGCAGCTATCTTGTCAGCCGTCTTCTTCCTTTTTTTCCTGCTCAGGCCGTTTTTTATCATAAGGTCTCCGGCCTCGGCGGACGTCAGCCTCTCGTCCCACATCGTTATTTTCCTGTCCGGCGCTATTGCCCTTATTATTTCAACAAGGTCGTCCGCGAAACGCGTCATCGGGTTCTTAGTGCCGTCCATGTTTAAAGGGTTTCCCACCACTATCTCCCCGGGCGAATATTCGTCAAAAAGCCTCTGTATTTCGCTGACCAGGGTCGGGTTATTGTCTATGTACTTTACGGGCATCGCTATTTTCAGCGAATCGTCTCCCACAGCCACGCCGATACGCTTTGTGCCGGCGTCAAAAGCCATTATATTCATTTTGTTTCCTTAACAAGGCTTTCCACCAGCGCCAGCGCCTCGTCCACTTTTGAAGGGTCCTTGCCTCCCGCTTCGGCCATGTCGCGCCTGCCGCCGCCCCCGCCCTTGCACACAGCCGCCACGGCCTTCACTATCTTTGACGCGTCAAGCCTGTCAGTTAAGTCATCGGTCACAAGCGCCAGGAAAGCGGCCTTGTCCGCCTGTGTATTGGCTATTACTATCACGGCCTTTTTCATTTTTGCCTTTAAAATGTCGCCCAGGTTCCTTATCGCCTCCTTGTCAGCTTCGCTGAATTTCAGCGTCAGCGCCTTTACTCCGCCGATATCCTTTGCAGAGCCGATATAACCGTCAACATCCTTTAATACGCCCGCTTTTTTCTGTTCCTGTACCTGCTTTTCAAGCTCACGGTTTTCAAAGATAAGCTTATCAAGTTTTTTTATCGCTTCGCCGCTTCCCGGCGCCTTCAGCCTCTGCCGTATTTCTTCCCCGAAATCCTCGTATTCCTGGAGAAGGGCAAGCGCCGCCTTTCCTGTAACAGCCTCTATCCTGCGCACGCCCGCGGCAGTTGACGAGGCTGACACAATCTTGAAAAGGCCTATCTCGCCCGTGTTCCTCAGGTGCGTCCCGCCGCAAAGTTCCATGGATATGTCCGCTATGCTTATGGTCCTTACCTTGTCACCGTATTTTCCCTCAAACAGCGCCATTGCGCCCCTGTTTTTGGCCTCCTGAAACGGCATTTCCTCAACGCGCACATTTTCAGCGGCCTGCGCCCATTCATTTACCATCTTCTCGGCGAGCCGTATTTCTTTTTTGTCAAGCTGGGCAAAATGGGTAAAATCAAACCTGAGCCTGTCGTCAGCCACGAATGACCCGGCCTGCTCGACGTGCGGCCCGAGAATCTTCCTCAAAGCCGCCTGCAGGAGATGCGTGGCTGTGTGGTTTTTCATGATTGCAGAGCGCCTTTCTTTGTCAACAGACGCCTTCACTGACGCGCCTTCCCTTATCTCGCCGGAAGTCACCTCAGCCACATGCACAAAAAGCTCGTCCAGCTTGCGCGTATCGCTCACTTCCGCGGTAAAATCAGTGCCTTCAATCACGCCGCTGTCACCGCACTGTCCGCCCGACATGGCGTAAAAGGGCGTCTTGTCGAGTATTACCATGACCTTGCTCCCCTTTGCCGCCGACTTTACGGGCTGCTTTTCCTTTATAACGCAAAGTATCCTGCTGTCTTTTTCCTCCATGCTTTCATAGCCCGTAAACCTGGTCACAGGCAGCTTTTCAGCAGCCTGCTTTGGCAGCTTTTCCGCAAGCTCGGAACTTGTTCCCTTCCAGGCTTTTTTTGCCATTTCGCGCTGTTTTTCCATCAGCTCAATAAAACCCTGCCTGTCAGCTGTTATGCCGTTCTCCGCGAGTATTTCCTCTGTTATTTCAAGCGGAAACCCGTATGTGTCATAAAGCTTGAAAGCTGCCGCGCCCTCCATCCTGTTTTTTCCCGCCGACTTTAAGGCGTTTATGTCGTGTTCAAGCATGGCCATGCCCTTGTCCATCGTTTCCTGGAACTTGTCCTCTTCCATTTTTATTATCTGGGTTATGTATTCCTTCCTGTCGGATATTTCCGGATAAGCCTCTTTCATTATAAGTGTCACGACAGGGACAACCTTGAACAGGAAAGGCTCTTTTATGCCGAGCAGCCTGCCGTGCCTTACGGCCCTCCTTATGACCCGCCTTAGCACATAGCCCCTGCCCTCATTGGAAGGCAGCACGCCGTCAGCCACAAGAAAGGTGACGCTGCGGGCGTGGTCAGCTATCACCCTGAGCGAAATGTCAGTTTTTTCGTTCTTGCCGTATGAAGTCCCGGCCTTCTCAGCCGCGTCCTTTATTATAGGCATGAAAAGGTCTGTCTCAAAATTTGAATACACGCCCTGCGAAACCGCAGCCAGCCGCTCCAGCCCCATGCCTGTGTCTATGTTCTTCTGTTTCAGGGGCTTTAGGCTGCCGTCAGCCTGCTTGTCAAACTCGGTGAACACGAGATTCCACACTTCAAGGAACCTGTCATCGTTCTTTTCAAGGTCATCAAGCGTAACAACGCCTTTTTCGCCGCCCTCAAGGTCAAAATAAATTTCAGAACAGTAGCCGCATGGCCCGACCTCGCCCATTTCCCAGAAATTTGTCGCCTCTCCCATGCGGAAAATCCGCTCCGCAGGTATCTTTATTTTCCCGTTCCATATCTTAAAAGCCTCGTCGTCCTTTTTATAAATGCTTATATACATCCTGTTTTTCTGGAGTTTCACCCGCTCTGTCAGGAATTCCCACGCCCAGGTTATTGCCTCTTCCTTGAAGTAGTCGCCGAATGAAAAATTACCCAGCATTTCAAAAAAAGTGTGGTGCCTCCTTGTCCGGCCCACATTTTCTATGTCATTGGTCCTTATGCATTTTTGCGAGGTGGCGGCCCTTGTGAACTGCATCTGTGCCTTTCCAAGGAAATAATTCTTGAAAGGGACCATGCCGGCGACAGTGAATAACAACGAGGGGTCCTCGGGGACAAGCGAAAAACTCGGCTTTATCGTATGCCCTTTTTCCGCGAAGAAATCTATGAACATTTTCCTTAATTCGCTGCTTTTCAAGACATCCTCCTTGAAGGTTCATGCTTACGCAAAACGGCGTATTTTAAGAATAAGCATATAAAATATGGGATTTTATAGGCATTATGATTATATTATATAATAAGGATAAGTCAAGTGCTGCCGGCGACCGTGACGCATAAAAGACCGCATTGACAAAACCGCTTTTTCGTCCTATAATCCCTTTAAATTAAATCCTACGGAGGATAAAATGCCCGAAGAAAAAGACAAGAAAAAGGACCTTTTAGTAACCATAGGCCTTGTGGCAATAACGCTTCTTGCGGCTTTTTTCATGGCCCGTTTTGAAGTCGAGCGCAGGGCAAAACGCGAATATATTGAAGGCGAGAAATTCCTGTCTTTTCACAGGACCCCTGACCTGAAAAAACAGTATTATGACGAAAAACTCCGGAAAAAGGAAATAACCGAGCCTGAATATGAGATGCTTATTGAGGATAATGCCCTGAAAAACGCTTATGTCCAGTACCAGACAGTAGTTGACCTTTTTACCCCTCCAGAGTCAAAATGGGTGAAAATGTCCAGGGAAAGGCTGAAGGAAATCACTCCCGAATACGAAGCCTGGGTCGCGGCGCTTAAAAAAGAGGTGGAATCCGCGTCACAGCAGCCGAAAAAGCCAAAATAAAGGGTTCTAAGGCTTTATATCCAGCGCCTCAAGGATGCGCTCAAGGTCCTCGGCGCTGTAATACTCAACTTCTATTTTTCCCTTTTTATAATTGCCCTTAACCGACACTTTTGTGCCGAAAAAATGCTTGAGTTTCTGTTCTATGCTCCTCATCTCAGGCGTGGCCGTTTTTCCCGCCCTGCCCGACGCCTTTGAGCTTTTCCTGAGCATGGCCTCAAGCTCCCTGACGGACATTCCCCTTTTGACCACAAGCTCGCAAACAGCTTTCATCCTGCTCTGGTCTTCAAGGCCTAAAAGCACCTTGGCGTGGCCCGCCTCAATCTCGCCCGCTGCCAGGTAATCCTGCACGGGTTTAGGAAGCTTTAACAGCCTTACAAGGTTGGCCACAGTGGCGCGGTTCTTTCCCAGCTTGTCAGCGAGCTGTTCCTGGGTTAGGCCCATGCCTTCCATAAGGTTCTTATATGCCATTGCCTCTTCTATAGGATTTAAATCCTCGCGGTGTATGTTCTCTATCAGCGCTATTTCAAGCTGTTCCATTGACGACACGTTCTTTATTATTGCGGGAACTGTCTTTAATCCGGCCCTTGCGGCCGCTATAAAGCGCCTCTCGCCCGCCACAATCTCATACTTGCCGCCGGTCTCCTTCAATATTATAGGAAGTATCACGCCCTTTTCCCTGACTGACTTTATCATTTCCTCCATTTTTTCCGGGGAAAAGGTCTTCCTGGGCTGTACAGGGTTGGCCTTAATGTCGCCGATATTAACCTGCATGACCGAGCCTTTTATATCCTGGGACTTGCCCGCGCCCGGAATAAGCGCGCCGAGCCCCTTTCCCAAAGCCTGTCTTGTCATTTAACTCCCCCTTTTGCAGCCGCGATCTCCATGGCCAGGCTTTCATAGGCTTTTGAGCCGCGGGAGCTCTTGTCATATATGTTTATAGGCTCGCCGAAGCTTGGCGCCTCGGAAAGCCTGACATTCCTGGGTATTACGGTTTC
>CAYNMZ010000041.1:0-14293 GCA_964398505.1 uncultured Spirochaetia bacterium | reverse complement strand
TAATTGACGTGAACACGGGCAGATACTCTGGTATCGGCAGGTTGAAAAAAACGCGGCAACCTTAGCGGAGCAGGCTGTCTGCCGCGGCTTTTTCAATGTTTTCCAGCATCGTGCGCGTCAGCTTTTCAAGTTTCTTAAAAAGGCCGGATTCAGCCAGTATTTGTTTTTCTGACTGCTCAAAAGGCCCCTTTTTGCCTGGCTCCTTTTCGATGCGGAAGTATTCCTCTATGTGCTTCCTTGAGTATTCAACATGGAACTGGAGAGCGAAGACATTTCCTTTGTATTCGTAGGCCTGGTTCCTGCATGCCCTGCTTGACGCGAGCAGTCTTACCCCTTTTGGAAGGGAAAAGGTGTCGCCGTGCCAGTGTATGGGAGTGAAGACGGAAGGGAAACCGCGGAACAGGACGGATTTTTTCCCTGCCGGAGTAAGCCTTACGCTGTGCCAGCCGATTTCCCTGTATTTGTTCTTCGCAACTTTCGCGCCCAGGCTGCGGGATATAAGCTGGCCGCCGAGGCAGATGCCGAGGACGGTCTTGCCTGAAGCGATAGCTTCGCGGATAAAGGACTTTTCCGCCTTAAGCCACGGGTATTTCGCGTGCTCGTCAACGTTCATCGGGCCACCCATTATTATCAGCCAGTCAAAAGAATTTATGGGCGGCAATTTTTCCGACTTGTGCAGCATTGTGCGTGACACGCTGTGGCGCCTTTTTATGAGCCACGGTTTTATATTGGCAAGGTCCTCGTTGTCGCAGTGCTGAAGGTAATGTACGCGCATATACGCCTCCTGTAATGCAGTAATTATACATTTTACCGACGTAAATTCAAGTTTTTAGTGTTTAAAGCCCTGTATTTGTTGTATAATTATGCCAATTGAACTGAATTTTTCCTAAGGAGATGAAAATGATAGCGGGACTGCTGGTGATTATGGCGCTTGTCTTTGTACTGCCTTTTGCCGTGAAAAAAATAGAGGAAGAACTTGAAATTTTCCTGTTTATAATGGGTGTCGCGGCTGTGACTGTCACAAAACACTGGGACATGCACCTTATACACGAGGCGCTTGTGGAGCCCATAAAGATTACAGTGGCGGTTTTCGCCGCAGGCATGCTTTTCAAGGAATTAAGGCCGCATATAGCGAAGAACGTAAATTCCATTGAAAGGAAGATCGGCTTAAAACCATTTGTTTTCCTTGTGGTGGTCCTCCTGGGACTTTTCTCAAGCGTTATAACCGCCATAGTGGCGGCGCTTGTGCTGGTTGAGATAGTGGGGCACCTGAGCATGGACAGGAAAACAGAGATAAAAATGGTGGTGCTTTCGTGTTTCTCCATAGGCTTTGGCGCGGCGCTGACGCCGATTGGCGAGCCGCTTTCCACGATTGCGATTTCAAAGCTGAAGGCAGCGCCGCATAATGCCGATTTCTGGTACCTGGTCAAGCACCTGGGGCCTGTAATAATACCAAGCGTTGTCGCCATAGGGCTGGCTGCCATGCTTGTCGTCGGAAAGGGCAGCAGGACCGAGCCGGGATTAAAGGAGCACGGCCATGAAAGGTTCAGGGACGTGCTTTTAAGGACCGGCAAGATATACCTTTTCATAATGGCGCTGGTATTCCTGGGCGCGGGATTTAAGCCGCTCATAGACGAATATGTTTCAAAAATACCTTTTTTCGCGCTCTACTGGATAAACATACTCTCGGCTGTTCTTGACAACGCGACGCTTGTGGCCGCCGAGATAGGGCCTTCAATGGAGCAGAGGCAGATAAACGCCGCGCTTTTGGGTCTTATCGTGGCGGGCGGCATACTGATACCCGGAAACATACCCAACATAATATCCGCGAGCAAGCTCAAGATAAAAAGCAAGGAATGGGCGGCCATAGGCGTGCCTTTCGGGCTGTCGCTGATGGCGCTGTTTTTCATCCTGATAATGGCAGGTCTCGTAAAATGAGGAAGAAAATCGCTGCGGCCTCGGTTTTGCTGCTTTTGCCGGCTTTTTGTTTCGCGGGAATGGCAGCTTATGTGAACGGCGGCGTCTCCAACTTAAACCCGACAATAGGGCTTAACGCGGAATTTCAGTACGGGCATTTCGCTGCCGCGCTCGGCGCCGGTATCATGGCGCATAATGATTTCGGCTTCGGCTTAGGCGCCAGGGGATACCTGGACGGCCTGGACGGAGGGCCTTATTTTGAGCTTATATACGGCACAACCGCGGAGAAAGTGGAGTCGCACAAGGACAGCGAAGGGATTGAGATTGTGGATTCCGTTGAAGTGCTGTTCGGGCCGTCGGCGCTTGTCGGCTGGCGCGTATTTTTCGGCGAGGGATGGAACATGACAGCAGGCGCGGGCGCCGCTCTTGCCGGGGACAAGGCGCTTTTCGTTTTTAACATATCGGCCGGCATTATGGCCTGGGGTGACGATGAGGCCGTGAAAAACGCGGAAAAATTCAGGAAATCATATGTTCCTGAAGAGCCCGAACTTCCTGAGGCGCGCGGTGACATGCCGGCTGTGGATGAAAAGGAAATAGAGGCTGTGGAAGCTGTGCTGGAAGCTGACGCGTTTGAGGCGGAAGACACGGCGCCGGCGCCGGCGGGGACTACGGATACGGCGAAGTAAGCCTTAAATATCCGTGATTCGGTGTATTTTTGCCGGTGGGACACTGATAATTCTTTTGGCCGCGAAACTTTCATAAAAAGTATCCCTTAAGTTTTTCCGTTACAATTACCCCTTCGGGACCGTTATTGTGGCGGTTATGCGCAAAGGCGCAACAGCTGCCAGGCGTTTACCGGCCGACGCTTTCTGTTGACGCGAACGCCTTTTTGTGCTACTATTTATGCGTTTTGTAGCACGCATAAGGGAGAAAAAATGGCAAACCTGACACGTTTCGGCGTATCAATAGAAAATTCCATGCTTGAGAAATTCGACGCGCTCATACGCAAAAAGAAATACACCAACCGCTCCAAGGCCATAGGCGACATGATAAGGAACATGATAGTGGAGGAGGAGTGGGAAAAGGGCGACGGCGAGTCAATAGGCACCATAAACATCGTTTACGACCACCACAAAAAGGGCCTTTCAAGCGTCTTAAACCGCATTCAGCACGATTATCACAGCCTCATCGTTTCGGACACGCATGTGCATCTTGACCATGACAACTGCCTTGACGTTATAATTGTCAGGGGGAAGATAAGGATTATAAAGCTTATAGCTGACAAGCTGACATCCGCCAGGGGGGTTAAGTTCGGCAGGCTGACTGTCGCGACGAAAGGCAAGGATTTGAAGTGAAACTGAAAACTGAAAACTTAAAGCTTAAAGCTAAAACAGGAAATACGGCGCTTACCGCGGCCTTATTGACGGTTATGCTGCATGCGGCCGCGTTCTCGGTGCCTGCGGCCGTGGCTTTTGTCAAGTCGCGGCCCGGGAGTCCAGCGGAAACCGCAAAAAAAACCGCCGAGGATGAAAAGATATTCGTGGATGTGTCGGTTTTGCCGGCGGTAAGAAAAATGGGTCAGGAAGACGTGATAAGGAAACAGGAGGGCGAAAAGAGCGGACTTGCTGAAGAGGACGCTGGGACCGCGGCTAAAGCCGAGAAAAGCGCGGCCGGCGCAGAGCAGGAGGAGGTGCTGACATACCGCAACCTGATAAAGCAGAGGATACAGAGGGCCAGGCGTTATCCTCAGGAAGCGCGCCGGGCAGGCATGGAAGGTTCGGTGGAGATGGAATTCACAGTTTCAAGGGCAGGAGAGCTTTTGAGATCGAATATAATATCGGGTTCCGGTAGCGGCCTGCTTGACGAAGAGGCTGTCGCTACATTGAAACGCGCTGCTCCGTTCCCTGAAATGCAAGGCAAAGAGCCGGAGATTACAATGAAAATAAGGCTGGTGTATAAACTTGATTAATTTAAGGAGGCAGGGTATGAGCTATAAAATGACTGCGGCATTACTGGCTGTGTTTGTTTCCGCGGCCGCTGTTATCGCGGCTGATTATGACCTGGGAACAATAAGCGTGGATGAAAGCGGGTATTCGTACGGCATAAACGATTATGGAAGGTCAATGTCGGTCTTTAAGTCAGGGGCGATAGCGCCGGGCAGCTCCAACGTTGACAGCCTGCTCGCCGAGGCGCCTGGCTTATATTTCGGAAAAGCCGGGATAATTGACTCCACTGTCGGCAGCTTTGGCATGTCTGTCTTCAAGATAAGGGGAATGGGCGAGCTGCCGAATTCGGGCATATTGACGCTCATGGACGACAGGCCGCTTTCAATGTCGGTTTTCAGGCATCAGCTTCTTGATACGCTGGCGCTTGACGCGGTTGATTCCGTTGAAATAACAAAAGGGCCGTCAGGTGTTGAGCACGGCAATATGGCGACCGCCGGCGTGATAAGCATCAGGACGAAACGCATGACGGAAGACGGGGTAAAAACCGCGATAAAGGCCGCGGGCGGCAGCCATTTTACGCAGGATTACACGCTGCTTAACATGTTCAAATCAGGAAGCCTTGACTACACCTTAAGCGCCGGATTCAAGACAACCCAGGGCGCGAGGAGAAATTCCGACTCTTACCAGCAAAACTACCTCCTGCAGACCGGCTACGCATATAATAAGGAAATACGTTTCGGCGTAAACGCCGGATATGACGATGTCCTGTTCTACAATCCCGGGCCGACTTATGCCGTAAAATGGGACAGGGAACAGGAAGCCTGCCAGATGAGGCATTTTACAGGCGACGTAAGGGTTGAAAACACCTCGGATGACTTCAAGGGAAAGATAATCGCCTACATGGAAACAGGCGGCAATGAGTTTTTAAAATCAACCGCGCCTTCGGGCGTGACGATACCCGGTACTGACATATATTACCAGAATTACGGGGTCAGGTTCATGGAGGAGTGGAACCTGATACCCGGCAATGTGATTAAGATAGGTTTTGACTGGCAGAATTTCGGCGGCCATTTCATAAACTACCCGCTGATGCCTTCTATGAAAAGGGACGTTACGGCGAGCGAGAATGATTACGCGCCGTACGCGGTCATCGCGCAGAAAGTAGGCATCGTGTCGGTAATGTTCGGAGCGCGTTACGGGTTCAACACAAAGTGGGGCAATGAATTCGTGCCCCAGGCAGGAATTACGCTGTCGGCCTTTGAAGGCAACAGGATTTACCTGAACGTGTCAAAGGGCTACAGGACGCCTGCCATGGGAACCGTGATCTTCGCGGATTACGACGGGTTAAATCCTGAAAGTTTCTGGCAGTACGAGACCGGGTTTACGCATGATTTTGGCGAGATGCTGTCAATTGTGGCGTCAGTTTATCAGATAGAGTGCCAGAACCTGCTGCGCGACACTGACCCGCTGCCGCTTGTTACATACCTTGAAAACACGGGCTTTGCCGTTATAAGGGGAGCTGAGGCGGGAGTTGAACTCAATCCCGCGGAATCTTTCAGGCTTGGCGCGGGGTTGTCGTACAATGAGCCCGGCGACGCTTCTGCCAGGACGGCGCTTTTTACGGGAAATATTTACGCAGCTTACGCGGTCATGAAGGAATTCGGCGTAAGGCTGGAAGCCGAATTCGCGAAGGACAGATACGACGCGGACAAAAAAAAGGAAAAACTCGGGGATTATGTCTGTTTTAACGCCTCGGCGAATTATGACATTAAGATTGAGGGCGTTTCCGCTTCCCTGTTCGCCGACTTTTCCAACATACTTGACAACAAGTATGAGATAAAAAAAGGTTATCCTGCCGCCGGTTTTGTTGCAAAAGGCGGTGTCACGCTAAGGTTCTGACCGGGCACAATATGAATAAGGCGGTACAAAAATGAGTAAAGCTCAAGTTGGGCTCAAGATTGCGGCCCTGTTCCTTGTCTGCGCTGCGTTTTTTTCCTGCTGCTCAGGGGGCGCTAAGACGGAAAACACATCCATACTTTGCGGCACAACCATGATAGAGGCGCTGGTAAAGGACCTGCTTCCTGAAGCTGAAACCTCGGTCATGGTGCCGCCGGGCGCGTGCCCGGGCTCGTTTGACATGAAGCCTTCGGACGCCAGGGCCGTGTCCTCGGCAAGGGTCTTTGTCCTGCATCCATTCCAGTCATATCTCGCGGAAAAAGCCGTAAAGATAAACAAACGCATAAATGTTGAGGTCGTGAAGGCGAAAGACCTGCACCTGCCGGGAAACTACGAGCAGGCGCTTCTTGAAACCGAGGACATACTGCTGAAATACTTCCCTGGCAGGCAGACCGAATTTGACAACAGGCGCCAGCTTATCGTGATGGCGATGGAAAAAGAGGCTTTAAAGGACTTCGGGCTGAGGAAAAAGATAAGCGAAAAAAACATTTATGCGGTTTCAAGCTCGTTTCATTCCGCGTTCGCGCAGTACTGCGGTTTTAAAATCGCGGCCGAGTTCGCGGGGCCCGATTCGCTTAACCCGGAAATGCTATCTGGAATCCTGCGCGCGGCCCGGGAAAAGAAGGCGTCCATAATAATAAGCAACATGACAGGGAACCACGGCGAGTCCGCGGACATCATTAACCGGCAGCTTAGGATAAAAAAAATTGAGATGATAGTGTTCCCGCTTGAGCGTGAAGGTGAAAGCGGCTTTTTCAGGGTTTACAGGCATAATTTGCGGCTCGCGCTTGAGGCGGCCGGAGTGCGATGAAGAAGAATCCTGCCGTAAAAATGGAAGCTGTAACCGTAGAAAAGGGCAGGAAAACCCTTCTTGACCGGGTCAGTATAAGCCTTAAGTACGGCAGTTTTACTGCCTTGCTCGGGCCGAACGGCGCTGGCAAGACAACGCTCATAAGGACTTTGCTCGGGTTTAACAGGCCAAGCGCGGGAAGGGTTGAGGTGCTGGGGCTTGACGTGGCGGCGTCAGCCGGGCTCATAAGGAAACAGGCCGGATATGTGCCGCAATCGCTTTCTGTTGACAGGTTTTTTCCCGTGCTTGCAGGCGATGTCATAAGAATGGCCGCCGGCGAGGAACAGGCAAAAAGAACTTCAGCGGAACTGAGAATAGAGAACCTGCTTTCCAGGCCGTATGGGCTGTTGTCAGGCGGTGAAAAACAGAAAATACTGCTTGCCATGGCGCTGGCGCGGGAGCCCAAGCTCCTTCTGCTTGACGAGCCGAACTTAAACCTTGACATGGCAGCTTACAGGGACTTTCTTTCGCTGGTGGACAGGGTGCATGTGAAACACAAGCTTACGGTCATTTTCATAACCCACCTTATTACCCAGATACCGGCCTCATGTAAAAATGTGATAGTGATGAAGGATGGCGCCGTGGCCTTTGAAACAGGCGCAAAGCGCCTGCTTAAATGCAAAAAAGCGCCGGAGCTGATATATGGCTGACATGATATTTTACAAGGCTGTACTGGCGGCAGGCCTTGCGGGAGCGGGCTGCGGCCTTGCCGGGGTTTTCATATACCTTATGAACATACCGTTCATAGGAGTGGCAATAGCGCACGCGGCAATGGCCGGGGGAATATGGGGAGTAATTTTCGGGTTTCCGGCCAAGGCCTCAGCGTATGCGGCAGCGCTTATTTCCTCCTTTGCCATAGGCCCTGTCGCGGACCGGTCAAAAACAGGCGCAAACATAACCCTTTCCATTGTATTTTCATTCGTGATGGGACTGGCGTTCCTGGGCGTGGGGCTTGCGGAGGGCAAAAACCAGCTCGTCATGAACTTCATTTGGGGCAACATCCTTATGGCAGGATGGGCCGAGATATCCATGATGACCGCCATCCTGACTGCCGCGTCCGCCCTTATAGCTGTCTTTTTCCGGCAGTATTCAGCGATGCTTTTCAGCAGGGAGCTGGCCGCGTCAACGGGCATTAACGACAAGCTGCTGTTTTATGCGTTGCTTGCCCTGATAGGCGGTATAATCACGGTGAACCTTGACACCATAGGCGGGCTCATGCTTTTTTCCATAATAATAACACCGCCGGCCATCGCCTATCAATTCACGTTTGACCTTAAGAAATTCTTTATTATTTCAGCGCTTTCGGGAGCCCTGGGCGCAGGCGCAGGTGTGGCCCTGGCTTTTGCCTTTGACCTCCCTGTTTCGGCAACGGCGGTTATTTTCATGACGCTTATTTTCTTTGTATCGGTCATTTTCTCGCCGAAAAGGATGAAATATGGCGCGTAAGAACAGGAAAATATTCAACTCCTTGGCGAATTCATATGAAAACGCCTGGGCAAAACCCGGGCCTGCCAGGGAAAAAGTGAAAAAAATAGCACGGATGCTCGGGCTGAAAAAGGGGATGAAAGTGCTTGAGCCGGGCTGCGGCAGGGGTGATTTTTCGCCGTTTATACTGGAAAAAATCGGCGCTTCCGGGAAGCTTTTGTGCGTCGACGTGGCTGAAAAAATGGCCGCGTGCGCGAAAAAAGCCATGAAGTCGCGTCCCAACGTGAAAGTTGTCACGGCCTGCGCGTCGCGTACCGGGGCCCGGGAATCATCTTTTGACGCCGTGGTGTGTTTCAACAGCTTCCCGCATTTTTACCCGAAGGAAAAATTTATAAGGGAGTTTTACAGGGTGTTAAAGCCCGGCGGCATGCTGGCTGTGGCGCATGATATAAGAAGAACAAGGCTCAACTCCCTGCACAGAAAATTCGGCTTTGACATGAAAAAACATTCCCTGCCTGCGGCAGGAACGCTTAAAAAGATGCTTGAAACAGCCGGATTCGGGATATCAGATGTTTTTCAAAACGGTGTTTTCCTAATGAGGGCCTTTAAAAAACGGTCCTGTGTGATATAATAAATAAAAACACAGGAGGTCAAAATGAGAAAGAAAGCCATAATCCTGCTTTCTTGTATTCTCCTTTCATACGCAGCTGCTGTGCCGGCATTTTGCGAAGAGCCTGCGCAGACCCCGAAACCCATAAGAATAATGGTTGAGGGACTGCCTGATGCCAAACCTACGAGCCTGACCACGCAAAAGGATGTGTATTTCAAGAACGAACTTTATGTAGCCGCGACAAAGACGGCCGCGACTGCGGCTGACATAAAAGTTATGGCTGAAAATCATGTGACCGAAAGCGAAATAATGGACGCGGTAATCTCCAAGCTCTCTGACATTGAGGAAGAGCTGGCGCGGCAGAAAATTCTAAACACAAGGATGATGGCGGGGAGTCTGATACTGTTGGTGTTGGTGATTTTTCTTGCGTTTGGGAAGAGGCGATGATATGCATGTTGTCATAACCGGCGCGGGACAGGGCATCGGCAAGGCAACGGCAAAATACCTGCTTGAAAAGGGATGTTCGGTAATGATATCGGATATTGACGTTTCCGCCGGAAAAGAAACTGTGGACGAGTACGGGGACATCGGGCGAATTGAGTTCATGAGGGCGGATAACGGTTCTGAAAAAGACATAAAAAATCTCGTAGCCGCAGCCGCAAAACGCTTCGGGTCAATACACGGCCTTGTAAATAACGCCGGAATCGGCGTAAACAAGCCTGTTGAAAAGCTTTCTCTGAAGGACTGGAACAGGGTGCTTGCCGTGAACTTGACCGGCGCGATGCTGGCCGCGAAATACGCGGCGCCTTATCTTGAAAAAACAAAAGGCGCCATAGTTAATATCGCGTCCACCCGAGCCATTATGTCAGAAGCAAATACCGAGGCATACTCGGCGTCAAAAGGCGGCATTGTTGCCCTCACTCACGCGCTGGCTGTGAGCTTTTCCAACAGGATACGTGTGAACTGCATAAGCCCGGGCTGGATAGAAGTGTCTGACTGGAAGAAAAAGGGGGTTGCCTCTGCGCCGAGGCATTCCGAAGCTGACAGGATGCAGCACCCGGCAGGCAGGGTGGGAATCCCGTATGACATAGCTTCCATGGTTTACTTCCTGCTTTCAGGAGAGGCAGGTTTCATAACGGGCCAGAACTATGTGATAGACGGTGGTATGACGAAGAAAATGATTTATGTGTGAGGAAGGTTATAGTTTTTTGATATTTTATAGTTAAGACTGAACTTCGCGCGTTTATCATGGTAAAACCGGGGTTTTTCGGGATGGCACGAAAAAACACTTCACACAGTTATTCTGATATGTTATCATTACAATTCGTTAATAAAAGGGAAGGCGTTTTTGAGGTTTTCGGCTTTTTAGCCGGATTTTGGGGAAGAACAAATACGCCCATTTTACGGCTTTGAGCCGTTTGGGCAGCAGAAGGAGCAACAGGATGACCGACAATAATAATAAGGAAAGAGCGCTTGGAATATGCCTTGGCGCGTCCACTATAAGCGCGGTTAAGCTTGTAAAGGATGAAAATGGCGTAAAAATAGAGAAAATCATAAGAAAACACCATGAAGGAAACCCAAAGGACGAATTCCGTTCCGTGCTTTTTGAAATGGACCCCGGCGAGGCGCCTGTTCTTGTGACAGGCAGAAAATTCCGCGAGTTTGTAAGGTTCCCGAATATTACCGAGCCTGAGGCTTCGGAATACGCGCTTGACTACGTAAGCAAGGGAAAAAAATACGACACGCTTGTCTCTGCCGGCGGCGAGACTTTCATGGTTTACAGGCTTGACAAGAACCAGAAGGTAATAGGCATTTCAACGGGAAACAAGTGCGCGTCAGGTACAGGGGAATTTTTCCTCCAGCAGATAAAAAGGATGGACTTAAAGCTGGATAAGGCTGTTGAAGCGGGCGAAAAGGGTAATCCTTACAAGGTCAGCGGACGCTGCTCCGTGTTCTGCAAGTCCGACTGCACGCACGCGCTGAACAAGGGCGTGCCCGTGGAAAACGTGACAGCCGGCTTATGCGAAATGATAGCGGAAAAGGTCTCGGAACTTGTCATGAAAGTCCCGCATGAGCATATTATGGTGGTCGGCGGCACTGCGCTTAACAAGGCTGTAATGAAACACGTAAGGGCCCGGCTCAAGAACATAACCATTCCTGAAGAAGCGCCGTATTTTGAGGCATTAGGCGCGGCCATTGCCGCGTTTCAGAAGGGTAAAAAGGCGCCGATGGAAATATTCAACGAGGGCCATTCAAGTTTCGTGCGCCTGCCTGCGTTAAAAGACGCTGAACAGCTTGTGAAATTCAACGAGGCTAAGAAGGACACAGCGCGGGAAGGAGACGTTTGCATTCTTGGCCTTGACGTCGGATCTACGACTACAAAGGCGGTCCTCATGCGCAAGAACGATGACATGATGCTGGCCTCAATTTACCTGCGCACAAACGGAAATCCCGTGGAGGCCTCGCGCAATTGTTACAAGGCCATACTGGAACAGCTGAAAGGCACGAAGGTAAAAATAGAGGGCATAGGAGTGACCGGCTCAGGCAGGCAGATTGCGGGACTGTATTCCTTGACCGACGGCATAATAAACGAAATAATAGCGCACGCGGCAGCCGCGGTTTATTTTGACAAAGATGTTGACACGATTTTTGAAATCGGCGGCCAGGACGCCAAGTATACACATCTGACAAACGGCGTGGCGTCAGATTACGCGATGAACGAGGCCTGCTCGGCAGGAACCGGCTCATTTCTTGAGGAATCCGCGCTTGAATCTTTTAATGTGAAAGTCACGGAAATCGCCGACCTTGCGCTCAGGGGAAAACGGCCTCCGAATTTCTCCGACCAGTGCGCGGCCTTCATTTCATCTGATATAAAGAACGCTTCCCATGAGGGCATTTCCAGGGAAGACATACTTGCCGGGCTTGTTTATTCCATATGCTTTAATTACGCAAACAGGGTAAAGGGGCACAGGCCAATAGGCAACAAGGTCTTCATGCAGGGCGGCGTGTGCTACAACAAGGCAGTGCCGCTTGCCATGGCTTCAATACTTAAAAAGGAAATAATAGTGCCGCCTGAGCCGGGCCTGATGGGCGCTTTCGGCGTGGCGCTTGAGCTTAAAAAAAGGATTGAGCTCGGGCTTGTTGAAAAGGGCGATTTTAAGCTTGAGGGCATCATAGCAAGGGAAATAAAAAACGAATCGCCTTTTGTATGCGCGGGCGGCAAGGAAAAATGCGATTTAAAGTGTTCTATTAACAGGATAAAGATAGAGGATAAGATTTATTCTTTTGGCGGTGCCTGCAACAGGTACTATAATATGAGGTTCAAGATAGAAGTGGACACCGACAGGCTTGACCTGGTGAAAGTAAGGAACAGGCTTGTGTTTGAGAAATACGCGCCGGCAAAGCCGGTAAAGCCAAACGCACCGGTAATCGGCATAAACAAGTCGCTTTTAATACATCAGCTTTTCCCGCTTTACTATAATTTTTTCACGAACCTGGGCTGCAAAGTTGTGGTGCCGGACAAGGTGAATGAGGAGGCCTTTAACAGGCAGACTTCGTCGTTCTGCTTCCCTGCACAGGTTGCAATAGGTATGTTTGACAACCTGACGGAAAAAAAGCCGGATTTTTATTTCATGCCGCACCTGGAGGAAATGTACGTTCAGGGCGGGATTGAAAGGAAGGAGTTCTCGGCCACCTGTATATTCACACAGGGAGAAGGACTCTGGACCAAACAGCTTTTTAAGGACAAGGACCTGGAAGGCAGGATAATATCTCCTACGATAAATTTTGCCAAGGGTTTTGAGGCAGCTACAAAGGACTTTATAAAAATTGCCCGAGGCCTTGGTTTTGGCGCGGCTGAGGCTGAAAAGGCGTACAAGGACGCCATAGCCACGCACCGCGAATACAGGGCAGAGAGGAAGGCCATAGGCAGGCAGGTGCTTGAGGACCTGGCAAAGACGCCCGAGGCAACGGCATACGTTCTTTTCGGGCCGCCGCACAATGCCTTAACTGACGAGACGAACAAGGGCATACCGAAAAAATTCGCGTCCCGCGGAAAGGTTATAATACCTTTTGACATGCTCGCCACCGAAAATGAGAAAATAGAGGATCCCCACGATGATTATATGCATTGGGAAATGGGACAGAAAATAATACGCGGCGCCCAGATAGTAAAAAAGAACCCGCAGCTTTTCGGAGTTTACATTACCAACTTCCTCTGCGCCATGGACTCTTTGTTGGTTACATACTTCAGGAAGCTCATGGGATCAAAGCCGTCGCTGACGCTGGAAATTGACGGGCATACGGCTGACGCGGGAATTGACACCAGGATAGAGGCTTTCCTTGACGTGGTGAAAAATTATCTTGAGGTGCAGAAGGAGATAAAGGAACCTGCTGACAACGGATTCAGGCTAGCCGATGTGGTTATTGATAATAAGGGAGCGCATATGATAGATTCCATGGGCAAGAAAGTATCCTTTAAGGACCCACGCGTAAAAATTATAATACCGTCAATGGGCGATTTGTCAAATACGCTTATGGAAGCGGTATTCATAAAGCTCGGCATAAACGCTTATGCCATGCCCATACCGGACAAGGAGACGCTTTCCATGGGACGCTCGGTAACCACGGGCAAGGAGTGCCTGCCAATGATACTTTGCGTGGGCCAGATGTTAAAGTACCTTGAGCAGGAACGCGACCCTGAGGAGCGTACCATAGTGTTCCAGCCGCGCGCGGCCGGCTACTGCAGGCTCGGCCAGTACCATGTTTATATGAACATGCTCATAAAGGAGAGGAAGATAAATAACGTGGCTCTTGTGTCTCTGGCAAACGAGGAAAGGTACGCCGGCCTCGGGACGGCTTTCACGCTGAACGCGTGGAAGGCGATCATTATAGGTGACGTGCTTGATGACATCAGGAACGCCATAATGACAATAGCGGAAAACCCCTCAGAGGGACTGAAAATATTCTACGAGGAACACAAAGAGATATATAATTCCATAGCTGGCAAGTCCAGGAGGCCCTTGTACGATCAGCTTGAAAAGTCCGCGGCCAGGTTCAAGACAATAAAAACGCTCATACCGTTCCACGCGGCACCGCAGGTGCCTGTAATGGGTGAGATTTTCGTGCGCAGGGATTCCTTCTCAAACAAGGATATAGCGAAGAGGCTGGCTGAAAAGGGGTTCATAGCAAGGACCGGTTATGTGTCGGAATGGCTGTATTATTTAAACTACATGATAGACAACAAACTTCAGGAGCCGGACCACACGTTCGCGGGATGGATAGAGTACATGGTCACCGCTGCTGTCCAGCAGGGCGTGGACAAAAAGATAAAGAAGATACTTGAAAAGTCCGGGCTGTATGAGACTGAGATGATAGACATGGAAAGCATAATTGACCATTCCACGAACCTCGTGCCCAAGACGTTAAAAGGCGAGCCGGGAATAACAATAGGCATTACCATGAGGGACGTGTTCTCCAAGTTCGCGGGCGCCGTGAACATCGGGCCTTTCTCGTGCATGCCTGTCAGGTTCACCGAGGCTGTGGCTTTCAACAACCTGGATATGAAGGGAAAGATGGCGGCTCACAAGG
>CAYNMZ010000040.1:0-14615 GCA_964398505.1 uncultured Spirochaetia bacterium | reverse complement strand
GGTCCTTTGCGAGCGGCTTGAATACCTTATATCTCGCGGTTGCCATCTGCGGCCTTCTCTCAGGTGTCTGTATCTTGGCCATCAGGCTTCCGCCGAAAGCAGGCCTTATCTGGAAAAGGTTCCTGTTCTCCATGTCAAGTTCAAACGCAGTGCAGTCAGCTGTAAGCCCTGCGTTCAGCATTATTGAAACCCTCGGCAGGAAAGCCCTTCCCACTGCCGTCGCCCCGGCAAGCACTATCTCAGGCTTAAATTGTTTTGCTATTTCAGCCACTGTCATTGAATAAAGTTCATCATTAAAATCCTTAAGTTTAGGGTGGTCAACAACATACACCTTGTCAGCACCCGCCGATATCAGGTCCTGCGCCTTGTCTTTAATCCCGGAGCCAAGAAGCACGGCAGCCAGTTCTACTTTAAGCGCGTCAGCAAGTTCCCTGCCTTTACCCAAAAGCTCAAAACATACATTGTGCAGCTTGCCGCGCCTCTGTTCTGCGAAAACCCATACGCCTTTGTAATCAGCCTTATTCAACTCAGCCATCTTTATCCTCCTTAATAAACTTCCATATATTTTTTATTTCGGGCCGGCGCGAATTATATCGCAAGCTCCGAGTTACGTATTACTTTATTAGCCCCAGTCCCTTAAGTCCCGTAATGAGTTTTTCGGCAATCTCGGGCGGCTCACCAGTTAGCATTTCGGCCTTGCCCGCTTCCCTTACCGCGTTCCAGCTTTTTGCGACTCTTGTCGGCGAATTTTTCACTCCTACCATGGAAGGGTCGCCTGATATATCAGCCAAAGACCATGTCGCCGGCTCATATTTTTTGGCCCTCATCTTGCCTTTAAGCGATTCAAGCCTCGGTTCGTTTATTTCCTTTACAACAGTCAAGGCAACAGGAAGAGATGATTTTATTATGTCAACACCGTCTTCCATCATCCTTTCCGCAATCAGTTCCTTTTCGTTTATTTCCCTGATTTTTTTCACCCATGTTATAGAAGGTATGCCAAGATACTGGGCTGTCTGCGGCCCGACCTGAGCCGTGTCGCCGTCAACCGCCTGTTTCCCAAAAAGTATGATGTCGTATCCGAGTTTTTTGCACGCCATAGCCAGCGCATAAGCGGTTGCCCAGGTGTCGGATCCTGCCAGTAATTTGTCTGACAGGAGCACAGCTTCATCAGCCCCCATACCTATCGCCACTTTTAGCATATCCTTAGCCATGGGCGGGCCCATTGTAAGAGCCGTGACTGTGGAACCGGTGAATTTCTCTTTCAGGCGTAAAGCCTCCTCAACCGCATACATGTCAAACGGATTCATTACTGTACCTGCGGTTTCCCTTTTCAGCGTTCCTGTTTCAGGATCAACTTTAATATTTGTTGTATCCGGTACTTGTTTTATGCAAACCACGATTTTCATATTTTAAACCTCCGTGTTTTTGGGAATTGCAAACCGGTTTCGCGATTCATTTTTTCTTTTGAGCCGATTCCTTTATCAGTTTTGCAGCTATTTCATTAAGTTGTATCTGGCTCGTGCCCTCGTATATCTGGGTTATTTTAGCATCCCTCATCATCTTCTCGACCGGATATTCCTTCATGTAGCCGTAGCCGCCGAACACCTGGACCGCGTTAGTGGTAACGCGCATCGCCACTTCAGAAGCGTAATATTTTGCCATCGCGGATTCCTTGGCAAAATCTGTCGCGCCGGCGTCAACCATTCGCGCGCAGTTATACACGAGCCCCCTGGCAGCTTCAACCTCAACGGCCATATTGGCCAATAAATGCTGTACTGCCTGGAAGGAAGATATTTTAACGCCAAACTGTTCCCTCTGCCTTGAATATAACAGGGCTTCATCAAGCGCTCCGGCCGCTATACCAAGCGCCTGGGCAGCTACGCCCGGCCTTGAATGATTTAGCGTTCCTACGGCGTGTATAAAACCCAGACCTTCCTTGCCGCCTACAAGGTTATCTGCCGGAACTTCACAATCCTGGAAAATAAGCTCTGTAGTGGCTGAAGCCCTTATACCCATCTTGTTTTCCTTTTTTCCAAAAGTGAATCCCGGTGTGCCTTTTTCAACAATGAAACATGAGCAGCCCCTTGTGCCTTTGTTCCTGTCAGTCATCGCGAATACCGTATATATCTCAGCTTCGCTCCCGTTTGTTATCCATTGCTTCGTGCCGTTTAACACGTATTTGTCGCCTTTTTTTACGGCAGTTGTCCTCATTGAACCCGCATCAGAACCTGCATTCGCCTCCGTAAGGCCGAAAGCAGCAAGTTTCTTTCCTGAAGCTATATCAGGCAGGTATTTCTTTTTCTGCGCTTCTGTCGCTCCAAGCAGTATAGGGAAAGTGCCAAGCGCTGTAGCCGCATTCGCGAGAGATATGCCGCCGCACACCTTAGACATTTCCTCAACGCACAACACGAGATTCATGATTCCTTTGCTGTTTTCTGGAGCCATACCGCCGTATTCCTGAGGTATATAAAGGCCGCATAATCCCAAATCCGCCATTTCCTTAACAATATCCCAAGGGAAAATTCCTTCCTCGTCATATTTCTCCCTGATGGGTTTTACCTTTTTCTGCGCCAGCTCGCGCGATGTTTCAACTATCATCTGTTCTTCTTCACTTAGAAAATAATTCACTTTTTTCCTCCTTGGAGATTTTTTCAAGACCTTTTTTTGCGGCCATTTGTTCCGCTTCCTTTATAGTCATGCCCCTGCCTTTGCCTATCACAAGCCCTTTTAACATGACCTCAACATGGAAAATCTTCCTGTGTTCCTTACCTTCGGTCTTTACAACCCGGTATTCAGGCAGTATATTATGCATTGCCAATGTCTTCATCTGAAGGCCTGACTTATAATCGCCAAAATCCTTCTTTTTTGATACAAGCCTGAATTCGTCTTTGTATATCTCAAGTATAAAATTGCGCGCGCTTTCAAAACCTTCTGTCAGGTAAATTGCGCCTATAACAGATTCCACTATATCGCTCATTATTTTTTTGTTGTTCTTAATCTCGCCGGGTTTCAACGTGCTTCCGGACTTTAAAAGCTTTGAGGCATTGTTCTTCTTCCCGATATTGAAAAGAGCGTCCCTGCTGACCAAATATCCCTTTATTCTGGCGAGTTCTCCAACGTCTGCATCTAAAATTGACTTATAAAGGTATTCACTTACTACCAGTCCCAGCACGGAGTCGCCCAGAAATTCAAGCTTTTCATAATGACGGCTGTCTGCGGACTTGTGAGTCAATGCTTCCTTGACACTGTCCGAATCCATAATGCCTGATTTTTTCAGGTAATTCTCTATGAAAGCGGCCATTTTCGGGTTCTTATGCCGTATACTTTTTTATGACTACCGTGGCGTTATGCCCGCCAAAGCCGAAAGAATTGGATATGGCATAATTCACAGTCATCTGCCTTTTGGATCCGGGCACATAGTCCAGGTCGCATTCAGGAGACGGGTTGGTGAAATTGCGTGTCTGATGAACTACATTATCACGGCACGAGAGTGCGCAAACTATAGCCTCAACCGCGCCGGTTCCGCCAAGCATATGTCCTGTCATTGATTTGGTTGAGCTTATCGCAAGCTTTTTGGCGTGGTCACCAAATACTGATTTTATGGCTGCAGTTTCTTCCCTGTCATTTAAAATCGTTGATGTTCCATGCGCGTTTACATAATCAACCTGTTCCGGCTTTATTCCCGCGTCCTTTAGTGCGTTGGCCATGGCAAGGGCACCTCCCACACCGCCTTCCGGAGGCGCGGTCATATGGAACGCGTCATCGGAAGCGCCATAACCAGCCAGTTCAGCAATAATTTTTGCGCCGCGTTTCTGCGCGTGCTCAAGTGTTTCAAGAATCATTACTCCCGCACCATCAGCCATTACAAAACCGTCCCTGTCCCTGTCAAACGGCCTGCTCGCGAGTTCAGGAGCGTCATTTCTTATTGACAGGCTTTTTGCTGAACAAAAACCAGCCAATCCAAGAGGTGTCAGCGCGCCTTCAGTTCCGCCTGCCACAGCCACATCCGCATCCCCTCGTTGGAGAAGTTTTAATGCTTCTCCAATTGAATGTGTGCCAGTGGCGCACGCTGTCACAATGCAAAAATTCGGCCCCCTATACCCGTATTTCATGGACACAAAGGCTCCTGCCATATTAGGTATCAACATAGGTATAAGGAACGGCGAGACCCTTGACGCGCCTTTCTGCATAAGTATTGTCTGCTGTTCCTCCATGACATTTAAGCCGCCAATACCGGAACCGATAAGAACAGCCACACGGTCTTTATCTATTGACGCATTCTCTAATCCGGCCATTTCAATGGCTTCTTTCGCGGTTTTAAGGGCATATTGAATAAATTTTGGCGTCCTGCGTACTTCCTTTTTATCCATAAAAGAAGACGCGTCAAAATTCTTTATTTCACCCGCTATCTTCGTGTCATACTGGGACACATCAAAAGCCGTTATTTTGCCTATCCCGTTCTTGCCCTCAAGAAGCGCTTGCCATGTCTCATCAATACTATTTCCAACGGGCGTAATCACGCCCATTCCGGTTATTACAACTCTTTTTGTCATGTCTTCCTCTTTATAGCAGTATTTTATCCGAGCTTTGACTTTATATGCTCTATTGTTTCTCCAACTGTCTTTATTTTCTCCGCGTCCTCGTCAGGTATTTCAAGCCCAAATTCTTCCTCAAGCGCCATTACAAGCTCAACCGTATCAAGAGAATCAGCGCCCAGGTCATCCACAAACGACGCTTCAGGTTTTACTTCCGAAGGATCTACTCCGAGCTGTGCCACAATCACGTCTTTTACTCTTTCTTCAATCGTTTTTTCCTCTGCCATTTCATACCTCCATTTTTTTTCTTGCTTCCATTATCAGATTTAACTACTTTACTCCGTTTTTTCATACAATCAAAAAGTATTTCCCGTTTTTGGCTTAATACTTGCCTCATCAACAGCTTATTACATAGCCATTCCGCCGTCCACCCTTATTGTCTCGCCTGTTATATAGGAAGATAAGTCAGACGCCAGGAACAAAGCGGCGTTTGCAACATCCTGCGGCGTACCCATGGCTTTTGCGGGTATAAACTCTATCATTTTATTGCGTATTTCTTCGGAGAGCTTATCAGTCATTGCTGTTTTAATGTAACCAGGACATATTGCATTTACCCTCACGTTCCTTGCGCCGAGTTCCTTTGCCACGCTTTTTGTTATTCCTATAACGCCCGCCTTTGTGGCAGCGTAATTTGTCTGTCCCGCGTTGCCCATCAGCCCAATAACCGACGATATATTAATTATGCTACCTGCCCTTTGCTTCATCATTATTTTTCCGACTGACTTGGTAAAATTAAATGTCCCCTTGAGGTTAATCGCTATCACAAGGTCCCATTCTTGTTCTGTCATCCTGATGAGCAGATTATCCCGTGTTATGCCGGCATTGTTGACAAGTATATCAATACGCTTGAATTTGTCAATAATTTTGTCTGTAACTTCGTCAACTTCCGCAGGTTTTGACACATCAGCTTTGTATGCCTCGGATTCCACACCAAGCTTTCTAATATTTGCTGCTGTTTCCGCGGCTTTTTCAAGATTCACGTCTATGACAGCCACGGATGCGCCTTCACGGGCAAGCGTAAGGCTTATTGCCTCTCCTATACCCTGCGCTCCGCCTGTCACAATCGCTATCTTTCCCGAAATCAATCCCATATAAACCTCCGTGATAACAAATTAGTTTTCAGATAATGAGTTTTTCAACATCCGAAACTTTATCTATATTATATATTTTCGCTTCCTTGTCAATCTTTTTTATAAGGCCTGACAAAACCGACCCTGGGCCGATTTCAATATAAGTGTCAACTCCTTTTGATTTCATATAAAGCACGCTCTCAACCCATTTTACGGGCCCGGTTACTTGGTTGATAAGCGCGCTTTCAATCTCAGAACGGGTTTTTACCTCTCGGCCTAAGAAATTTGAGATAACAGGGATAATTGCATCCCTTATGGCAAATCCTGTAATCTCGTCCTTTAAACCCTGCGCAGCTGAAGCCATGTGATCGGAATGAAAAGCGCCTGCTACAGCAAGTTTCACATATCTTTTAGCGCCAAGCGATTTTGCTATAGCTTCACCGGCGTCAATTGCAGCTATATCTCCGGATACAACAACCTGGCCGGGTGAATTGAAATTTGCCGCCGCAATATACCCCGCAGATGATGCTTTTCCGCATAATTCTTTTATTTTAACGTCATCCAGGCCAAGTACAGCCGCCATACCTCCCTTTTTTTTCATTGAGGCTTGCTGCATCAATGCGCCTCTTCTTGCGACCAGCTTTATGCCATGCTCAAAATCAAAGGCCCCTGCAGCATAAAGCGCGCTGTATTCGCCAAGGCTGTGACCCGCGGTAAAGGCGACTTTCCCTTCAAGCCTCTCCCTAAGAGATTCGTAAATTGCGCAGCTCATGGTAAATATCGCAGGCTGCGTATAATCTGTTTTTTTAAGCGCTTCCTCGGGGCCCGAGAACATTACATCCTTCAATCCCGGGGCCAGCGATGATTTCAGGTGAAAATCAGCTGCTGAAAAAATTGAATTAGCACGCTCATTTGTCTCATAAAAATCAAGGCCCATTCCGACATATTGGGCTCCTTGTCCGGGAAAAACCAACGCCACGCTCATATCAAACTCCTTTTATCAATTATAAGTCCGGAATCCGAATTCCGGATTCCGGAGTCAAACTCTTTACAGCCGGCAAAAGCCGCTTCTTTTACCAGTATATTTTATTTCCTGATTCCGGGAGTCTTTACACTTTCACTACCGCGCCGCCCCAGGTAAGCCCGCCGCCAAAAGCCGAGAAAGCAACTATATGGCCCTTTTTTATCTTGCCAGACTCAACAGCTTCAGAAAACGCTATAGGTATAGTAGCGGCTGATGTGTTACCGAAACGCTGAATATTTATTATGTTTTTTTCTTGCGGCACATTGAATTTTTTAGCTATTGACTGTATTATGCGTATATTTGCCTGATGAAAAATCATAAAATCAACTTGCTCCGGTGTCACGCCTGCGAGATTCATCGCTTTTTCAAGCGCAAGCGGCATTTTTTCTATGGCTCTCACATATATTTCTTTGCCGTTCATATGCATGAAGTTAAGTTTCTTGTCCAGCACTTCCTGTGAAAGCGGCATAACCGAGCCTCCTCCGGGCTGGTAAAGTAATTCAGGATTGCTTCCGTCCGAGCTTATGAAAGTGGACATTATACTGCTTGTTTCAGAAGGGCCTATTATCATCGCACCTGCGCCGTCGCCCATTAAAACGCATGTATTTCTGTCGGTCCAGTCAAGGTATGTGGAAAATTTCTCGGCAGCCACAAGAAGCACCCTCTTATAAAGCCCGGATTCAACCATGGCCCTCGCGGTTGTAAGGCCGTAGATAAATCCCGAACAAGCCGCCGATATATCAAAAGCCGGCACATCATTAAACCCGAGCTTGCTCGCAGTTATGCAGGCCGTAGCCGGCCACGCATAGTCAGGGCATATGGTCGGAAGTATTATCAGGTCTATTTCCTCTTTCCTGATCCCGGCGTTCTCAATGGCCTTTAAAGCGGCTTTATGGGCCATATCGGAAGTGCATTCGCCCGGCGCGGCTATCCGCCTCGCTTCTATGCCTGTCCTGGTCCTTATCCATTCATCGCTTGTGTCAACAATCTTTTCAAGGTCAAAGTTGGTCATTATCTTTTCCGGCACATAATAACCGCACCCGAGTATTCCCGCCTTTAAAGTCACTTCTCGCCTCCAATGCCTTTTATGTTTTCCTCAATCTCCTCATTTATATGGTCACGGATGAATTCAGCCGCCACCCTTATGGAGTTTTTTATGGCCTTGGCGTTTGCCCTTCCGTGGGTTATGATTACAGGTTTTTTTATTCCCAGAAGCGGAGCGCCGCCGTACTCGTCAAAGCTGAATTTCTTTTTCATTTCCCTGAAAATCGACTTCATAAGCAGGGCGCCCACCTTCTTCAGTATGCCGCCCTTCTGTACCTCCTGCTTAATGGAGTCAAAAACAAACTGCACCACGCCTTCGCCGAATTTAAGTATTACATTTCCCACAAACCCGTCGCACACCACAACGTCAGTCACTCCGTGGGCGATATCCTTGCCCTCAACATGGCCCTTGTAATTTATATGGGCTTTTTCAATGAGTTCCTTTGTGTTGGCCGTAAGTTCATTGCCCTTTGTGTCTTCCTCGCCGATTGAAAGCATTCCGACCGTGGGATTTTCTATCCTGAAAATATGCCTGGCATACAGGCTTCCCATTATGGCGAACTGCACCAGATGATGCGGCTTGCAGTCAACATTGCCTCCAGCGTCAAGAAGCGCGGTAGTGCCTTTTGAAGACGGCATGGGGACAAGGATGGCCGGCCTGGACACGCCGGGTATCCTGCCTATGGAAAAAAGCGAGGAAACCACCATGGCACCCGTGTTGCCGGCCGAGACAAAAGCGTCGCCCCTGCCGTCGCCGACCATATTTGCCGCGACAACCATTGAAGAATCGGGTTTTTGCTTGTATGCCTGGGCCGGGTGGTCGGACATGGTTATGACTTCCGTGGCGTTCACCACCTGCAGCCTGTCCCTTAACTTTTCATCCGCCTTTTTTGCGGAAAGCCGGCCCTTTATCATGGTTTCCAGCATTTCCTTTTTTCCGACCAGTATGACGGTTATGTCATCCCATTCGCGTACGGCCTGCACTGCGCCGTCCACCTCGGGAAAAGGAGCATTGTCGGCTCCCATAGCGTCAACGACTATTCTCACAAGGACCTCCGGGTATTTTTTACCGGCCTTACTCAGCCGATGAAATTACTTCCCTGCCGTCGTAAAAACCGCAGTTCGGACATACCCTGTGCGGCTGCTTTTTCTGGTGGCAGTTTCCGCACTCAACAAGGTTGAGCCTCTGCTTTAACTTCATGTTCGCCGCGCGCCTGCTGCGCGACTTTGACTTTGATGTCTTTCTTGTAAGGTTTGCCATTTTTTCCTCCGCTGTCTGTTTTTTTCAGTGGTTTAAGAAGCCTTTACAGGTCCAGGTTCTCAAAAGGCCTGTATGTTTCCTTTATTTCGCAGCTGCATTTTTCAATATTCCTGTTTTTACCGCATACAGGACACAACCCCATGCATTCATCCGAGCATACGGGCTTTACCGGCGCCTCAAGTATGAGCGTTTCCCTCAGATAAGGGTATAAGTCAATCTCGTTGTTTGAGTAGCTGTAATAATCGCTCTGCCTGTCCTCATCGCTTATCAGCGCCGCGTCCCTGAACATGACTGCAAAACCTGTCGTTACAGGCGACTCAAAGTCAGACAGGCACCTGCTGCATTTCTGCCTTATATCGCCTTCAAGCCTGCCTTTTACAAGGACAGAAGACGCTCCTTCCTTTGTCAGTTCAAGTTCAACCCGCATCTTTCCTATAATTTCAATGCCTTCATCAAAGGAAATCTCGCTGCTGTCCGCTTCAAACACAAATTCCTTTACTGTTTCAAAAGAGGACAAATTTATCTTAAACACTTTTCATACCTCATTTCAAGATTGCATTTACGGGTTAAATTGAATTTAACTAATCGAAAATATATGATTAAATGAAACAAAACAATTATATTATGGCTTCAATAAGCCTGTCAAGAAAAATGTATGAAATACTGACTGCAATTTCACAATGCGGACCTTGAGTTCAGCATTATGGATTTATCGGTATTTCACCAACCGGTATATTTACCGTATTGTAAGCAGCGCTGTTTATCTGTATATTTGGCGTGGTTACGGGCAAATACGGAAGCAAACCTGTATTACCCGCGAAACCAACCATATTTCCCGGAGCCGTGGGGTTCATGACGCCAGCAGGCGATATCATTGCCACAATTATGTACTTCCCTGAAAACGGGACAAAAAGCGAATAACTGAAATCTCCTGACGCGGTTCCCATGTAATATGAATGGGCCGCTGACGCGTCATAAAGGTCAGTAAGCACACCGACATACGCCGAAGCCGTAAATGTAAGCGACCCCGCGCCCGTGATATTTCCGCCCGTATTGTTTGAAGCCTCAGCCATGTCAATGACAAAAGCGCCTGGCAGGGCCGTCTTCTGTGTCATAACCTGGGGATAAAGCGCGCCGTAGACTCCTATATAATCGCCCGCATTGGGCATTCCGGTGGTTGAGACATCCACATACGCGTATATGTAATATTCTCCCTGTGCCACATTGCCCTGGACAAAAACCTCGTTGCTGTTATCGGCGCAAAAACCGGAAAAATCGGCCTGCGCCTGCATGCCCGCGGACATATTGTAAGAATTATTGAACCATATCCTGTACGGCTTGCCCATGGCGCCGGCAGGCATTTTCAGCAAAACCGAGACGTTGCCGTTGTTTTGAGCCAGCGATATGTCTATGCCGGAAAGGTTTCCCGACTCCGGTACGTCAAGGTTCGGCGCTTGCGGCGGCCGCAGCGGTTCGGCGGAGCCGTAATACCCAAGCTCGTCCCCGGAATCGTAATTTATCAGGGTGTCCATATCCACATCCACAACAGCATACGCGTAATACCGGCCGGGAAATACCATCAACGCGGAATACGCGGCCGATGAAGACCCGCCTGCCGAGCCTTTTACAACAGCGCTATAGCCGTTTGATTGGCTCGTGTCAGTGTCAATCATTACATAATAATCCTGGGTGCGCGATGCAGAGAAAGAAAGCGTTCCTGATATATTGTCCCCAACAGACACGAGGTTTATATCAAATACCTGGTCCTTTTTGTCCTGGACAGACGCGTTGGCGGACGCGGGCCAGTTCGGATAAGCGGCTCCGTATAAACCAAAATAATCTCCGTCGCTAACATACTTCATGTCAGCGGCATTGAAGGCATTGTCGTTTTCCACATAAGCGTAAATATAATAGTTCCTCGCGGTTGACAGGACCGCTTCATAAGGCACGGCAAGACCTGCTATGCAAGTGCCTTCAACCTTCTTGCTTACGCCGTTAAAAGGGTTCCTGTCCTGGTCAAAACAGACCACAAATTTCTTTCCCGCCGCCTGAGCCGGCAGCATAAGAAACCCGGATACAGTTATAGTGAGGTCAACAGGCACCGACGGCATGCAGCCGGCCAGCAAAACCGATAATATGACTGGGAAAAAAATCATTTTTTTCATAATTCACCTCTTTTTTTTATAATTATACCACATTTATCTGACAATTCCATATTTTCCTTTTCCACCGCCGGATTTGACTTGACTTGACGCCATTTTCATTGATAATACGCGCATGATTGACAACAACAACATAGCGCAGGTCCTTTCAAAGGTTAAAGCGGCAACAGCGGCATACGGCGTCCCTGTACTTGAAAGATTCAACGAAATGACAAAGGACCCTTACTGGGTCCTTATTTCATGCATTTTGAGCCTGCGCGCAAAGGATGAAACCACGGAAATAGTGGCGCATCAGCTGTATAAGACAGCTCCCACACCTGAAAAAGTTCTTAAAATCCCCCTTAAAAAGATGGAAAAACTGGTCTATAAATCCGGTTTTTATCATGTCAAGGCGAGAAACGTACTCTCTATAACCAAGGATATAATTGAAAGGTTCAAAGGCCGTGTGCCGGACACGATTGAAGAACTGCTTTCAATAAAAGGCGTCGGCAGGAAAACAGCCAACCTTGTGGTCACAGTGGCTTATAACAAGCCCGGGATATGCGTGGACACGCATGTGCACAGGGTTTCCAACAGGTGGGGCTATGTAAGCGCGAAGACACCGGACCTTACGGAAATGAGGCTGAGGGAAAAACTCCCGAAAAGGTACTGGATAAAGTACAATATGTGGCTCGTTCTTTTCGGCCGCAATATATGCCTGCCCGTCTCGCCCTTATGCTCGGCTTGCCCCTTGCGCAGGCTCTGCCCGCGCGCCGGAGTCGTGAAAAGCAGGTAAGAAAATCTTTTGTTTTCGCCTTTTCATTTGCCCGGTATGAGGTATTTGTAAATTATCCTTGTCCTGGTTTCCCTGTTATAACTGACGCAGTCGTAGTATTCTACGTTTTCCTTCCTGTCAAAGCCCTTATTGTCTATGTCAAATACCTCAAAATCGCCTGTTTCCGAATTGACTATCAGCACCTGCCTGTTCTTGCCGTCAGCGCCGCTCACAATTGAGCCGGTATACTTGCCCGCCTGCCCGGCGGTTTTTTCATTCGCGGAAACAAGGGTAAAAACCGCGACGCTCAAGACAATTGCCGACACCAAAAGCGCGACCGTCTTTTTCATGGAAGCCTCCTGTGATATTTTGTCTCCGGGCTTAAACAGCGCGGATTTTTACGTCCTCAACCTCAAGGCAGACGCTTTCCTCGCCCTGCCAGGAATTTATTGACGGGCAGAACGCCACGTCAATCAGCACGCCGGGCCTTATCGCCTGCTTGTCAGCTTCGTCATGGCCGAACATTATGAAATTATAGAATTTGCCGCTCTTCCTGCCGTAAAATTTCATCGTGTTGTTCTTGAAGAACTTCACGTCCTTGACTTCAACAGACTCCAGCGACAGCACGGGCCTGGGATTGCCCTCTCCCCAAGGCTGAAGGTTGTCAATAATCTTAATGTCCCGCAAGGATATCGGCCCTTCCATTTTGGCGTCTATTTCAAGCACGGGCTCAAAATCCTCCTGCTTGAAACGGCCGGCCACATTCTCGTTTATCGCCCTCCTGAACAGGTCTATCTTATCCTTCCTTATTGTAATCCCGGCGGCAAGCCTGTGGCCGCCGTAGCGTTCAAGCAGGCCGGAAACCCTTCCAAGCTCCTCGTGTATATCGAGCGTTTTTACGCTTCGCGCGCTTCCGTGCGCGACGCCTTCGTCGTCTCCGGCAAGCGCGAAAACCGGCCTGTTATACCGCTTTAGTATTTTTGAGGCCACAAGGCCGAGTATGCCCGGATTCCATGACTGATTGTATATTACTATGACAAAATCCTTTTCGGGATTAAAAGTCTTTTCCAGCGCCGACAAGGCCTCTTCTTCGGCCTTTTTCATCATCCTTTTGCGTTCATCGTTGACTTCGTTGAGTTCTCCCGCAATTTCGGAAGCCTCGTCATCGGAACCTGTCAGGAAAAGCTCCACGGCCCGGTTCGCGTGCTCTATCCTGCCGGCCGCGTTTATCCTTGGCCCGAGCACAAACCCCACGTGATAGGAATTTATCGCAGCCGCCGGGTCTAGTTTCGCCGCGTTCTTTAACGCCTTAAGCCCGGGATTTTTAGTCCTTCCTATGACGCGCATTCCCCTGCCGGCCAGCATCCTGTTTTCCATGGAAACAGGCACCATATCCGCTATTGTACCAAGCGCGGCAAAATCAAGGTAATCGTCCTTTAGCGCTATTTTATACTCTTCAGCAAGGGCGCAGGCAAGCTTATATGCCACGCCGGCACCGCTTAAGTCCTTGTCAGGATATGTCGTGGAAATCCTGGGATTTATTACGGCATAGGCCATGTCCGGGAACGTGTCAGGCCCCGGCAGGTGATGGTCCGTTACTATAAGGTCAACATTCCTGGATGCGCAATATTCGGCCTCCTTTTTCGCGCTGATACCGCAGTCAATAGTAATAATGAGCCGGGCGCCACTGTCAATTACGGCCTTCAGCGCGTCAATGTTTAGGCCGTAGCCTTCATCCTGTCGGTGCGGTATATAATAACCGGTCTTAAGGTGCTTCAGTTTTTCCCTCAACATTAAAACCAGTATGACTATCGCCGTAACGCCGTCAACATCATAGTCACCGTAAATGACAATTTTTTCGTCCGTATCTATAGCTTTTTTTATCCTTGACACGGCTTTTCCCATGTCTTCAAAGAGAAAAGGCGGGTTCAGCGGTTCGGAATAAATGTCAATTATTTTCCTGGCCTTTTCCGCAGTATCAACGCCCCTGTTGGCGAATATCATTGCCACATAATCAGGCACTCCGAGGCTTGTGGCCAGTTTTTTTATCTTTGCGGCATCACAAGAATACCCATGTCTGCATTTCCAGCGCACGCCTCATCTCCTTTTATCCTTCTCCGAATATCCTGTCTACAAATTTTTCCGGGTCAAACTTGTCAATGTCGGTCACAGCCTCTCCGAAAGTGTAATAAAGCACCGGAACGCCCAGAGCACGCCTGACTGTTATTACACAGCCGCCTTTTGATGTAGAATCCATCTTTGTAAGTATAATCCCTGAAAGCCCAATCGCTTCATTGAAGCCGGCTGCCTGCGAATACGCGTTCTTGCCCGTATTGGCATCAATCACTATAATGGATATTACGGCGGCCGAAGGCATTTCCCTCGCGATTATCTTCCTTATCTTGCGGAGCTCCTGCATCAGGTTGTCCTTGTTTTGAAGCCTGCCAGCGGTGTCAATAATAATCACATCAGTGCCGGCCTTTTTTGCCGAAGCAATGCCGTCATATACAACAGAAGCAGGGTCAGCGCCATCCATCCCCCTCACAAGTCCTATCCTCCCCCTATCGGCCCATTCCTGGAGTTGTTCAGCAGCAGCTGCCCTGAAAGTATCGGCAGCTATAAGGATGACACTCTTTCCCTGGCCCGAATACATAGCGGCAAGTTTGGCCGCAGTTGTAGTCTTTCCCGCCCCATTTATCCCGGCA
>CAYNMZ010000039.1:0-14621 GCA_964398505.1 uncultured Spirochaetia bacterium | reverse complement strand
AAAGGAGCTCGGCAATATCTATACCCGGCTTATGAACCCGACAACTGATGTGCTTGAGCAGCGTGCGGCCGCGCTTGACGGCGGGGTCGCGGCTGTCGCTACAGCTTCCGGAACATCTGCCATACATTACGCGGTGTTGAACATAACACGGGAAGGCGACGAGATAGTGTCCGCAAATAACCTGTATGGCGGGACATATACGATGTTCAACGACATACTGCCGAACTACGGTATTAAGACGAAATTCGTGCAGTACGACGACTACGAGGCGTATGAGAAAGCGATTACTGACAGGACAAAGGTAATATTTGTTGAGACAATCGGAAATCCGCTTCTCGGCGTGACTGATATAGAGGCTGTATCAAAGATTGCGAAAAAGCACAAGATACCGCTTGTGGTTGACGCCACTTTTACAACGCCATATATCGTAAAGCCGCTTGACCTCGGAGCGGATATAGTGATCTATTCGCTTACAAAATGGTACAGCGGCCACGGAACTGTTATAGGCGGAATAGTGGTTGACGGCGGTAAATTTGACTGGAAGGACAAGAGGTTCCCGAACTTTGACGCGCCTGAACCGAGCTATCATGACCTGCGTTTCGCGCATGACCTTGGAGAACTTTCGCCCATCGCTTTTGCCCTGCGGCTTAGGCTTGTGCCGCTCCGCAACCTGGGAGCCTGCATATCGCCTGACAATGCATGGCAGATTTTACAGGGTGTAGAGACGCTGCCTTTGCGCGTGCAGAGGCATTCGGACAACGCTCTTGAGGCTGCAAAATTCCTTGAAAAGCACCCTGCTGTCAGCTGGGTCAAGTACCCGGGGCTTGCCAGCCACAAGGATAATGCTGTGGCGAAAAAGCAGTTTAAGAACGGCTTTGGCGGCATGGTTGTTTTCGGGATAAAGGGAGGCTATGAACCGGCTGTGAAGTTTATAGACAATATAAAGCTGTTTTCAAATCTTGCCAATGTCGGCGACGCGAAGAGTCTTGTCATTCATTCCGCCAGCACCACGCATTCCCAGCTGACAGAAGCGCAGCAAAAGGATTCGGGTATTACGCCGGACTTAATCAGGCTGTCTATCGGAATTGAGCATATTGAGGATATAAAGGAAGCGCTGGATGAAGCTTTGAAGGTATCGCAGCGGTAAGATGAAGAGACAAAGAGACTAAGTAAGAATATCATGACTTAGTCTCTTTGTTTTTAGTTATATGCATGTGGCCTATAAAAAGTATTGTCTGTCGTTATCGAAAAAATGCTTTTAAATAAAAGGAAAAATTGCCTAAAGAATTTAGCCTTAAAATTTTGTGTAAATTACTTGACAAACAGGGATCCTCTGCTATAATGTTTAATAGTTAAGGAACTCGTAAACTTGTAAACAGTAGGGACAGGAGGCCGGGTATGAAAGATATAATAAAAATGCAGTCGGAAACCTACAAAACATTCTCCAACCCGGCCAGATTGCACATAGTTAAACTTCTCTGTGAAAACGAAATGAACGCTTCGGAGCTTATTAAGGAAACCGGGGTCTCAAAAGCGAACTTGTCCCAGCATATGGGAATACTTGTGCAGCATGGCGTTGTGAATTCAAGGAAAGAAGGAGTACATGTGTATTATTCAATATCTGACGCCAAGATTCGCAAGGCATGCTTACTGATGCAGGAATTTCTCGTTGACAGCATTAAAAAAAAGAATGCAATGATTGACAGGGCAATGTAAATTTAAAACTTAAAGTTTGAAAATTAAAGCTAAAAATAACAGATCTTAAGACGCAAGTTAACAGAGAATAGAAAAAAGGGGCGGCTTCCCCTAAATAACCCCTCCCAAAACCCCCTTATTGCCGCCCCTTTTTAAATAAGACCCCGGGCCGGGAAATGGTCCGGGGTTTTTCTTTTTTTATCAAAAAATAGTAGTATAATGGTGATATATTAAATCCGGGGGATACATGGACGAAGACATACAGCTTATGTTGAAAGTAAAGGCAGGCGACAGGCAGGCTTTTAACGTGATTGTTGACAAATATTCCCGTGAGATAATAAACTACGCTTACAGGTTCACGGGAATCAAGGAGGATGCCGAGGACATCGGCCAGGAAGTGTTTGTGAGGGTTTTTAACGCCGCTCCCGGATACACAGCTTCGGCAAAATTCACAACCTGGCTGTACCGCATAGCATACAATGCCTGCGTTGATTATATAAGGAAGAGGAAACATGGCGGCAAAGTGTCAAGCCTTGACGCTGTTGAGGGTGAAACCGAAATCCAGGTTCCTGACCCTAATAACAAGCCCGCTGACGAACTGATGCTTGACGCCGAGGAGTCGGCCGGCATAAGGGCGGCCCTGTCATTACTGCCTGAAAAACAGCGCGCAGCGCTGATACTCAAGGTTTATGAGGATAAGTCATACGCTGAGATAGCGGAAATACTCGGCGTAAGCGTGGCTTCTGTGGAGTCCATGATTTTCCGGGCGAGGACAGCGATGAGGCAGGTGCTTAAAAAAACTGAAAAAAATAATTGACAAACAGCGATAATTAAATATAATCTATTTTGATTTGTAAAAATAGAGGGGCAGGACGACAATAATACTAAAAAAACAAATCAGCAAAGCTATAAGCGTTATTTGTATTTGCGTTTGTTGATACATTTTAATGCCGCCGGGGGGCGGAAGCAGTTAAGCAGTTGGTAGGCTCAACCTTTGAATGTCAGGTGAGCTTTTTTCAGTGCCAGGGTTTGTGTTTTAGAAATGCAAAATAGAGGGGTGAGCGCCATGAAAAAAGTTGGTGTTGTGGGTGTCATGCTCTTTGTCATACTGTCAGCGGTTTCCTGCGGGAGGAAGATTCAGAACGGGCCTGTCAGCGCTGGTTTGATACCGCTGACTGCCACGCCCACCCATACCCCTGATGTGAATTACACGGTCTATATCCATCAGGAAGGGACGCCTGCTGTAAACGTGGATCTTCAGATGCTGAACGTGACAAAAGGAATGACCGCTACGGCTAAGACCGGGCCTGACGGCAGGGCTGGGTTTGAGCTTCATGATTACGGAAACTGGGTGCTGAACGTAGGAAGCTTCAATGGCTTCAAGGCGCAAACTTTCCCGGTTGACCCATTCTCCAACACCATATACGCCGTAAACTACGGCATTCCTTCCCTGGAACTGCAGCTGGTGAGCGGGAGCGAACTGATACCAGTAAAGGGCATGAAGCTGGTTTATAAAGCTGTGTATCATACGAAGTTTGAGAGGAAAACTTTCGTATTTTTTACTTTGATTGAAAATGTTTCAATGGTTGTTGATTACGAAAGAACGGTTATTAAAGAAGGTGATTTTATAAAATGTGAAATAGAAATTCCAAAAAGTTTTGAAAAATACCCGGAAAAAGGATATTTTCGAGATACAAATATAGAAGACTACAGGTATATAAGATTAAAGGCGTCATGCAAGAATCTTTTAATTGATGGGCCGGAATCGGAAACAAGAACGCTGGAAAAAGACTGGTATTTTAATGTAGAGGCTGATTATATATACGCGCAGATTTATGACTATGCAGAAAATTTCGGGAAAATTGTTTATTACGCAGGAATAAGCAAGCTGTATAAGACGGCAATTTTGGGATATGATTCCGAGATTAAATGTTATGCGATTGATGCTGCTAATATTGGCAATGATGGCACACGTACCCCTGTAATAAATGGAGTAACGATGCCTGCTTTTACGGGTTACGGCAATTTCCTGGCTTTGGCAAAGATATCAACCGGTGCCGATAATAATTACGGGGAAATGCGGGATTATAACAACGGCTGGGCTAAGGTGTTTATATACGATGGTGTATATTTGAGCGTGACGAGGACATTCAAGGCTGAAACGGCGTGGAGCACAAAATGTTTTCATTGGTGTTATGCTTCAAGCGGGAGCGGTATAACAAGGGCCAATAAGGCGTGTGATAATAATGTTGTTTCGTTTATGTTGATAAAGGAAAAAAATAAAATCTTTCCATGGGATCATGCGCTGCTTGCGGATGTATACAGGTGCAGGAGAGCGAGAGTGGAAGGTATAAAATAAGAAGGGGGAATATGTGAAAAAGACGATATTTTGTATTGTGTGTTGTGCGCTTTTTGTGTCGTGTGCGGGCCCGAAAGGCGAAACGGGCGCACAAGGCCCTGCAGGTCCAAGCGGCCCGGAATTGCCGGGTTTATATTTTATAAGGATTTTTCAACAGGGTGTTTATTCGCCTTTATATGCAGGACAGGTCCAAACCTCCATGAGGGACACATACACCGGTCCTGTTTATACCAATGCCGCGAATCCGCTGGGCGTTGGCGATGATGGCGCAACGGGACGGTTTAGGACAATAATAAAGTTTGACATAAGCACTTTGCCAAGGACAAAAATAATAGTGGACAAGGCGGAATTGACCATAAGGACAAACAGTGTGAGCGTAAATGGAGGCGCGAGCGGGGTGACATTGCACAAAGTAACAAAAACATGGACCATGTTTGAGGCTGGATATGGCCAAAATGAGGTTAATAGCGTTTGGAACGAACCTGGTGGTGATTTTGAAGCGACGACAATGACGACAAGCGCCAGCTATAACCTTGCGCCAGACAGTACGATAACCATAGGTCTGGATCCTGAAGTTGTGCGGGACTGGATGATGAATCCTGAAGCAAATTACGGTGTCCTGATGAAATCAGGCAATGAATTTGTGCACAATTACAGCGAGATATATTCCTCCGGCGCGCTTGATTCTTCAAAAAGGCCGATGCTTAAGATTTGGTATTATACGACCGAATAAGTAATAAAAATGCGGAGGGGTTATGGCATGAAAAAAACGTTGTTGGTTTTATTCGCGTGTTTTGTTTCCTTTTATGGTTGTTTTGCCGCTGACAGCCAGAAAAAAAGCCTCTACGATTATATTATCCCCTATAAAAGCGCCATATATGTGCAGACTACGGGTTTAAACGGGACAAATGACGGCAAATATTTTTCAAAGGCCAAGATTTGGTATAAGCAAGGCCTGGTCAGGACTGAAGGCCTTGATGACAAGGGAAATGTGATTGTAATAGTGATTTATCGCGGTGATTACAGTTATTCTGTTGACAAAATGACAAAGATGGCGATTAAAACAAAAAACATGAATTGTGACCCCGAGATAATAAAATTGATGGTTAATGATGAACGAAATAAAGCGGTTAAAAAAGGGAAAATAATGTATAACGGCGAAAAGTGTGACATTTATGAATATAATTATATGGATAAAGAAGACAAGGGAAAAATTAAATACAAGGTAACGGAATACAGGAACAAGGAAGGGTTTATACTAAAATCTATCAGTGAGCCTGTAGGAAAAAAAGACGAAAAGCCTTTTATTACGGAAATTTCCGGTTTGATCAAAAATCCTGTTATAAATGACTCGTTGTTTGAGGTGCCAAAAGACCAGGAATTTACGGATCTGTCATGGATGACATCAAAAGGAGAAGAAGGAGGAGGCCCGCAAAGCGGTAATGACAAGGCGGAAGCCGCGATGGTTAAGGAAAATGCAGGCGAGACCGCCGATAGTAATGCGGTAAATGCGGAAAATGACAAAGAAGAAAGACGAGATGATGGCGACAATAAGGTGATGGAAAAAGTTCTTGAAAACGCCGCAGGAGCAGTTTTTAAGGGAATATTCGGTCAATAAAAAATCAGGAGGCGAGGCATGGCAAAGGTTACTGCGACAGAAGTAAAGGAAGGCGCGAAGACGTTTTTAGGATCATTGTTTGATTTTTCTTTCTCGGATTTCATCACCACTAAACTGATAAAATTCCTTTTCGGCGCGGGAATCGTGCTTGGCGCTATTTTCGGCGTGATATCAATAATCGGCGCTTTCATGCAGGCTGCGACAGCCGGCATAATTTCCCTGATCGTCACGCCGATTGTGTATTTTCTCGGCATCATAATCCTTCGAATCTGGCTGGAGCTGGTAATAATACTCTTTAAAATAGAGGAAAATACCAGGTAAAAAGACCGCAAGTTTTTTGTGTTCCGCGCGTTTATATGTGTGAAAGAAAAAACACATATAAGGAGCTTATATGGAACACAGGGAAATTGCCAATAAATTAAGCGCTTTTGTGGATAATGAGGTTTCTGAGGCGCAAAGAGCTGAAATAGAGCATCATATACATCAATGCCAAGAGTGCAGAAATGAAATTGATAATTATCAATTAATAACTAATAATCTAAAACTAAATTCTGAAATACAGGTATCTTCGGCTTTCAGGGCAAAGGTAAATGCGGCCATTGACAGTCAAAAAACCGTAAAATCAACCAATCCTGTTCCTTCACTCTGGAAGCTTCTTCCTGTCCCGGCCGGCTTATCCCTGGTGATACTCGTATTTTCGGCTTATATGCTTGCCGCGCCTGTAATATACGGGATGAACAATGAAGGCGGCCGCGATAAAGCCGTTGATATGGCAAAAAAAGCCGTGATGACCTGCTTTGGCGGAGGAATATTCGCGCCCGCGGCATTCGCGAAATTCTGCGGAACATGCACTATGAACGCCTGCGCATGCGCTGAAAGCGCCTGCGAGGAAAAATGTAAAATGGGAGGAAAAAAGCATGGGCACTAAGAGCAAAGTGGCGGTGGCCGGACTTGTAATGGGAATTGCCAGTTTCATCAATCTTCTCGGGATGGAAAAGGCGATTGCGGCGATTGTTTTCGGATGGATGGGGTTAAAGGAGGCGCAGGCTGAGCAAAAGGCAGGAAAGAGGCTTGCGTACGCCGGAATAATACTGGGAATACTTTACATAATTACGGTTTCCGTGATGCTTGTGCTTTACGGGCCGCAATTTATAGAGCATATTAAAACGCTCTCGGCTAAATAACTTGTTAAAAAAGAAAAAGGAGGTGGGAAGACAAACGCCTTA
The DNA here is from genome assembly GCA_964398505.1 of uncultured Spirochaetia bacterium. Classification (GTDB taxonomy): domain Bacteria; phylum Oederibacteriota; class PGYV01; order PGYV01; family CAYNMZ01; genus CAYNMZ01. Next base: position 7,723 of record CAYNMZ010000039.1, on the reverse strand, counting down.
AAGGGAAGGCTTAAAAACGTGGGTTATAAGCGGAGGAAAAAAAGGAGAAGAAGCATGAAAAAGGTTCTGGTAATGGCTCTAGCAGCTGTTTTTGCAATTGGTTCAGTGGCGGCTTTCGCGGGCCCTAACTGCATGGAAAAGGCCGCGAAAAAGTGCGGCATGGCGGCAAAGGACGGCAAGTGCTGCGCCATGTGCGCGATTGACGCGGACGTGAAAGTCACTGAAACAAAAGACGGCGTGACTATAACAATATCCGCCAAGGAAGGCGGCGCCGACGCCAAGGCAATTCAGGAAGCTGCAAAAAACTGCTGCTGTATTGGAAAGAACAAGAAGGACAAGTAAGAAAGCAGGACAGGAGCCCGGGGCAAAAGCCCCGGGTCCTGACCTGAAAAGGCGGTGCTCTATGAGGTTTTTAAGGGTGATAACAGCGTTTTTGCTGGTTTTTACGATGACTGCGGCGGTTAAAAACATAAATTCAGCGAACGGGAACGGCGGTGCGGCAATGGAAAAAATAAAGGTATATGATTACAAGACCGGGAAAACAATTGAGACTGAAAAAATCACGCTCTCCGAGGAGCAGTGGAAAAAGACCCTCGGCGAGGATGTGTGTCTCATAGTGCGGAAAAAAGGTACTGAAATGCCGTTCACGGGGAAGCTGCTCAAGAACAGCAAAAAAGGCGTTTATAAATGCGCAGCGTGCGGGCTGGGCCTGTTTAAGTCGGACGCGAAATTTGACTCAGGCACGGGCTGGCCGAGCTTTTTTGAACCCTTATCAAAGCTGAACATAGCGGAAATAAAGGATACGAGCCACGGCATGACAAGGGTTGAAACTGTCTGCGCTCGCTGCGGCGCGCATCTTGGGCACGTTTTCAACGACGGCCCGAAACCTACAGGTTTAAGATATTGCATAAATTCAAAGGCCTTAATTTTTGAAGAAATCAAATAAGGCCCGGAAGCCGGCAGACTGGCGTGAAGCCGGACACTGCCTATGAAGTAATCCAAACGCCGGAGGGAAAAATGAAGTCAATTTCAATCAAGGTATCAGGCATGCATTGCCATGGCTGTGAAATGAACGTGCAGGAAATGGCCGGGGAACTTGAAGGCGTTAAAAAGGTGAAGGCGGATTTTAAAAAGGGGGAAGTGAAGGCTGAGTTTGACGAAAAGCTCGTTACGATTGAGCGGATAAAGGCGGCGATAACTGCCGCGGGATATAACCCGGAATAAAGGTAAAAAGGAAGAGGCATATGCAAAAAAAGAGATTTAAGGTCAGGGGCATGCACTGCGAGAGCTGCGTATTATTGATAGAACGCGCCCTGAAAAAGCAAAAAGGCGTTTTTGACGCTGTTGTAAACCTCACGACAGAATACGCCGGAGTTACTTATGACCCTGAGGTTACCACGGAAAAGAACCTTGTTAAGGCAATTGAAAGCAAGGGGTATAAGGTAGTTGCTGAAAGCGAGTATGACAGAGACCTGGAGACCAGGAGGCTGGGGTTAAAAGCGCTTTTTAGCGCGGCATTGGCCCTGCCGGTATTCCTGCTGGGCATGGTGCTGCCGCGCGGAACTGTAGAGGCGCAGGATTATATCGTATTTGCGCTTGCGACAGTCATACAGTTCGCGTTAGGGTGGGAGTTCTACAGGAACACTTTTGTTTCACTCAAAAGCCTGGATACGGGCATGGACACGCTTGTCGCGCTCGGCACCAGTGCCGCGTATTTTTACAGCGTTTATCTCCTGTTTTTTGAATCGGGCCATCACCTGTATTTTGAAACGTCTTCTGTCCTCATAACGGTCATACTTTTCGGCCGCTGGCTTGAAGCGCGGGCGAAGATGAGCGCGTCTGACGCCATAAAAAAACTCATGGATTTGTCGCCGAAAACGGCAACAGTCATAAAAGACGGCGCTGAAAAGGAAATAATAACAAATGAAATCGAAAAGGGAGATATTTTAGTGATAAAACCCGGCGGCAGCATACCGGTTGACGGAATAATAACAGAAGGCAGTTCCGCGGTTGATGAGTCAATGATAACCGGTGAGCCTGTGCCTGTGGAGAAAAAAGCAGGCGATACGGTAAAGAGCGGCACGATAAACAGGACAGGCGCGTTCAGGTTCAGGGCGGAAAAAGTCGGGGACGAGACTACGCTTGCGGCCATAATACGGCTTGTTCAGGACGCGCAGGGCTCAAAAGCGCCTGTGCAGCGGCTCGCGGATAAAATAGCCTCGGTATTTGTGCCTTCGGTGCTGGGAATCGCTGCCGCGACATTTGCTTCCTGGCTGCTTCTGACAGGTGACGCAGCAAAAGCGATAACAGGCGCGGTTGCGGTGCTTGTGATAGCATGCCCGTGCGCGCTCGGCCTGGCCACGCCGGCGGCTGTCATGGTCGGGTCAGGCATGGGCTCGGCGCTCGGAGTGCTGTTTAAGAACGCGGCTGCCTTAGAGCGGCTGGCAAAGGCAAAATTTTTTGTTTTTGACAAGACCGGAACGATAACAGCTGGCAGGCCGGAAGTGACGGATGTAGTCGAGGTCCGGAATCCGGACTTCCGGCTTCGCGCAGCTTCGCCGGACTTCGCCGGAGTCAGGAGCCGGGAACAAATACTGGAAATAGCGGCGGCGCTGGAAAAAAACTCGGAACACCCGCTGGCGGAAGCTGTAATTAAAGCGGGTGGAATCTCAAATCTCAAATTTCAAATCTTAAATTTCAGGGCATTTCCCGGGCTTGGAGTGGAGGGAGTTATTGAGGGAAAGAAATTCATGCTTGGCAACCGGCTCATGATGAAGGCAGCGGAAATAGACACAAGCGCCTTGGAAGCGGACATTGACATTCTTGAAAAACAAGGAAAGACAGTAATGATTCTTGCGGAGGAAAATAAGCCGGCGGGCCTGATCGCGGCCGCTGATACGATAAAACATAACGCAAAAGAAGCCATAATAAAGCTGAAATCGGCGGGTAAGACCGTGATAATGCTTACGGGTGACAATGAAACAACCGCGAAATCAATCGCGTCCCGGACGGGCGTGGATACGGTACTGGCGGGGCTGTTGCCGGAAAACAAACTGGCTGAGATAGAAAAACTGCAGGCAAGCGGCCTGACTGTCATGGTCGGTGACGGCATAAATGACGCTCCTGCGCTGGCAAAGGCGGATGTGGGCATAGCTCTTTCATCGGGTACTGACGCAGCCATGGAGTCGGGCGATGTAGTGCTCATGAAAAACGACCTCATGCTGGTTTATAAAGCTTATATGCTCTCCAAAAAGACATTGTCAAAGATAAAACAGAACTTGTTCTTGGCATTCATATATAATATAATAGGAATACCGCTCGCGGCTTTCGGGCTGCTGAACCCGATGATAGCCGGAACAGCCATGGCATTATCAAGCGTGAGCGTGGTGACAAATTCACTGCTGCTTCGGAGGCAAAGACTTTGACATCGCCAAAACCCCGGATTTACACGGAAAAACGCGGCGGGAAAACAGTCACCCTGATTTCAGGGCTCCATACTTACGGCAGCGCCAGGCTTGAAGCCATTTGCCGGGAAATGAAGGTAAAATTCGGCTCGGGCGGTACGGTGAAGAACGGCGTCATTGAACTGCAGGGTGACGTAAGAGAAAAAGCCGGGGAACACCTGAAAAGCTCATGAAAAAAACCGTAAAAACCCCGAACCCCGTGTTGAAGTGGCTTATGGTATCCGCGGGCATGCTGTGCGTGGGCCTCGGCACTCTTGGAATTTTACTTCCCGTGCTGCCTACAACGCCGTTCCTTCTGCTCGCCGCTTTCCTGTTCGCGAGGAGCTCTGAAAAATTCCATTCGTGGCTTTTGACAAACAGGATGTTCGGGAAATACCTGAAAAATTACATGGAAAAAAAGTCAATTCCCCTTGGAATCAAAATATACGCGCTCTCGTTCCTGTGGGCTTCAATAATCATTGTTATATTTTTCTTTATTAAATTACTGCCGGTAAAAATAGCCCTGTTTCTTATTGCCTCTCTTGTGACATGGCATATACTTTCCGTGAAAACCGGATGAAAAAACAGCGCGCTTAAAAATTCCCGTAAACCATGCCTTTGCCGTGATGCTTCCTTAAAAATGCCATTATTTCCGGCCTGATGGCAGTGTCCTTTTGGCCGTAGTACTTTGTGCCTGAAACAGGTATCAGCCTGTGAGCGTGGATTTTCACGCCTTTTTTAACGAGCCGCGCCATAAGCCCTGCTGATTGTAGCGCCTCATCCTTTCCCTCAAAATCAAACCCGAAGAGAAAATCCACATTTACCTTAAACCCGTGCCGAAGAGCGGTATCGGCTGCGGTTTCAATGTCCGCGGACTTATGCCTGCGGTTTGTCAGTTTCAATACTTTGTCCGAACCCGACTGGCCGCCGATTATTATATTGTCGTTGTCGCAGTATTTTCTCATCAGCGCCATTGTCGCGTCATTCACGAACTCGGGCCTGACTTCGGAAGGGAAAGAGCCGAAGAAAACCCTGCCTTTGCCCTTTACGAGTTTGCTCAGGGACGACAGCAGTTCTTCAATTGCGGGCATATTTATGCCTTTGCCGTCCTTTGACCCGTATGACAACGAATTCGGCGAGACAAAGCGCAGGTCTGTCAGCCCGTTTGTGATCATTGTTTCGGAATACTTAAGTATATTCTCCACGCTCCTGTGGCGCGGCTTTATGCCGAAAATTTTTGAGGTCTGGCAGAAAGAGCAGGCATATGGACAGCCGCGGGTTATTTCAATGTAAAGGCCGTAGCGCGGTTCCTTAAGGGGGAACGGGGGAAAGGCGTCAAGGGAGCATGTCTCAGGTTCCGGGCCATAAATGCCCTGGGAGAGCCCCAATGATTTTAGTCCGCCGATATGGGACGTAATCCATTTCTCGCCTTCGCCGCGTATTGCAATGTCAAAACCTCCTGACAGCGTATCTTCCGGGTCACCTGAAGCGTGCGGACCGCCTGCGATGAATGACGAGCCGGGGAAAAGTTTTTCGAGGGTCTTTACATCTTCGTAAGCGTGCTCCCTGTGCAAAGTTGTGAAGGAAAACAGGAAAACGTGCTTTCCGAGCGGAATCTTGCCCAGTTCTTCGGTTGAAAGGGAGGAAATAACCAGGACATCATCATATATGCGCGCGCCGGCTGTTTCCAGGGACCCCAGAAGCGCCGAGACTGTATTCTTATTGTACCTGGTTGCGCGTATTATAATCATGCATATATGATAGCATAAAATGAGCCGTCAGCGCCAAAACAGCGCCAAACAGCGCCAAAACTGGCGTTGTAAAACGCCTTTTTTTATGATATAAATAATGGACGGGTCCGGATTGGACCCGTTTTTCTAAAACACCAGGCACAAATCTCATGATACGGAGGTTTTATGAAACTTTGCGTAATAGGGACCGGCTATGTCGGCCTTGTGACAGGCGTATGCATGGCTGACCTCGGAAACAGCGTCATATGCGTTGATGTTGACGAGAAAAAGATAAAAAACCTGAAAAAGGGGATGCTTCCCATATATGAGCCGGGACTTGAGGACATAATAAAAAGGAATAAATCAAGGCTGGCGTTCACCACAAGCCTTAAGGACGGGGTCAGGAAATCTGAAATTATTTTCATAGCTGTCGGCACGCCTCCGGCTGAGGACGGGGACGCTGACTTGACCTATGTAAAGGCCGTAGCCAGGGAGATAGGAAAAAGCATGAACGGCCCAAAGATAATAGTCGATAAATCGACGGTGCCGGCGGGGACAGGCGACATAGTGGAAAGCATAGTAGCGGAATACTCAAAAGGCAAATACAAATTTGACGTGGCCTCCTGCCCGGAATTTCTCAAGGAAGGCAGCGCCATAAATGACTTCATGAACCCGGACAGGGTGGTAATAGGAAGCAAGAACAAAAAAGCGGCTGAGAAAGTTGCGGAAATATTCAAACCTTTAAACACGAAGATAATAATATCTGACATAAGAAGCGCGGAAATGATAAAGCACGCCTCAAATACTTTCCTTGCAATGAAAATATCCTTTATAAACGAGATAGCCAATATATGCGAAAGGGTGGGTGCGGACGTTGAGGTGGTGGCGAACGGTATGGGCCTTGACAAGCGGATAGGAAAAATGTTCCTTAACGCTGGCGCCGGCTACGGGGGTTCCTGTTTTCCCAAGGATGTGGCGGCCCTGGGTTTTATGGCAAGAAAAGAAGATTATGAGCCGCTTCTTCTTAACGCTGTCATGGAAGTGAACAAACAGCAGAGGAAAATAATCTTAAACAAGATAAAGAACATGATGGGCACTCTTGAAGGAAGGCAGGTGGGCATTTTGGGCATTGCGTTTAAGCCCAACACCGATGACATAAGGGATGCGGTTTCAATCTACATAATGAAGGCTCTGCTTGAAAAGGGCTGCAGGATAAAAGCTTATGACCCTGTGGCCTCAAAGAACGCGAAAAAAGTCCTGAAAAATGTTACTTACGTAAAAAACGCGTATGAGGCCGCCGAAGGCGCGGAATGTCTTGTTGTGCTTACGGAGTGGAACGAATTCAGGGAGCTGGACCTGAAGAAAATAAAGCGGCTGATGAAAAAGCATGCTATAGTTGACGGAAGGAATATATATGAGCCGGAAACTGTGAAAAAGGAAGGGTTTGAATATACAGGCGTAGGGAGAAAATAGGGAGTTTTATAAAAGGCAATATTGAATCGGGAGCGGAGGTAAAAATGTCCAAGAATAAAAACAGGGATCAGCAGCAAAAGCCACAGCATCAGGAAGAAGGCACTTACACAATAAAAGATTATCTGGTAATAAACGCGGTGTTCTGGGTTTTTCTTTTAATACTTGCTTTCGCGGTGTTCTTAAGCGCGGGCGGCAAGTGGGACCCGATAATGGCGAATGTTTTTACTTTTATTTTCCTTGTTTTCGGGTGCGGTTTCACTGCCGTATCGTTTTTTGACTTTTTTTACGAAAGGATTTCTGCGAAAAATGAAGAAAAAAGCTGAAATTGCTTTTGTTGCGGTTATATTACTGGCCGCGTTTTCCCGGGCTTTCTGCGCCGAGATAGTTGAGGAAACCACGGTGCTGCCAGCGGTGGCGAGGACTCCGGCACCTATGGCGACGGCACAAAGGACGCCTGCGCCGCAGCCATCAGCTGATTACGTAAAAACGATAGAAACCATGGTGGCCGATATAAACGATTTGAAATCAAGGATTGATGCGTTGAATAAGTCGCAGGCGTCTTTAAGGGACAGCATAAGGGTAATTGAGGAAAAGAGTATTGAATACTCTTCCGCTGCGGCCGACATAAGCCTTTATAAAAAAGATCTTGAAGCAATGTCGCAGAAAAGCGCTGAGGAAAGAAAAAAGACAGCTGACCTTGAAAAACAGTTTTCCGAGATAAGCGACACTTTAAAGCAGCGCGTTGACAAGATGCGCGGATGGGACGACATCCTGGATGTACTGAAGAATGAAATAAGCAATAATGAACGCGAGATTGCCCGCCTGAAAAAGGAAATAAACGCGTTAAAAAAACAGTATGGCGCCGAGGATGAAAATATTTTTAATGTTATCGCGCAATGGCCATACGCAGGAATAACCGCGCTGGTCATTTCAATAGCGGCTTTTATTACTGTAATGGCCGCGAAGTAACGCGCGGATGAAAAGGCGGTAAAACATGCCGAATTTAAGGAGAAAAAATGGCTTTTAGCATGACAGGCTGGGGCACATGCAGGACTCCAAAGCTGAGTGTAAATATAA
>CAYNMZ010000038.1:0-14933 GCA_964398505.1 uncultured Spirochaetia bacterium | reverse complement strand
CCCCTTTATATTTTTGGTTTTGTATTTTAACACCGCGAAGAATTTTTGAAAAGGGAGAAATTTAAAAAATATTTAAAAAATATGAGCTTGACACCGGCCGTGATTTATATAGAATTGTTGCTGCAAACATTATAGAGGGAAATTTACGGGCAACATCAAAATTCAGTCATTCCACATGGCGCGAGCCTGCCAATTTTTGCGCCAGACGCTGACTGCAAAAATGGAGGGGTTATGAGAAAAAGCCTGTTTTTATCACTTTGCCTTATTTTCGCGGTTCTTACGGTTTCGTGCGCTACAGGCCCGTTAAAAGTGTATTTTCTGGAAAATTACGAAAATGACAGACTGGATCTGATTGAAGTCGTAAAAGTTGACGCCTCAAAACTTCTTGAGAGTATGGAAAAATTAGCTGAAAAAATCAGATCCAAAAGCGTCGCGGGCAAAAAGGCCGATTACGACGCTGTAATAGCGGAGCTTGAGCAAATCGTGCGCCAGTACAAGAGCGTTATTAATTCGGAAGCTGTTTGCGACAGGGAAGAAGGCTTGTATCTGATACCCGCGCAAAGCGAAGTAGTCGTTGAGGCAGACACCTATTGCCTGGATTCGGGAGCCGCGATACCGAAGAAAAACGAGCTGTATATACTGACAAAAAGCGAACCTGATTTGCCTGTTTTCAGGGAACTAATGACATATACCAATTCCAGGGAAACGCTTGACAGGCAAAGGAAACAGCGACTGCTGTGGAACCTGCACAACAGGGTCAAATTTGAGAGTCTGCCTGTTAATGACCAGGCGCTGCTTCTGCGCGCTGACCCTGCGGCGCTCCTGAAAATGGAAAGCTACCTGAAGGAAAGCATAGGCAATATGTTATTGTCGACTGTGCATTTGCAGAAAGAAGCAAAGAAAGCTGCTAGGTTGGCCAGGGGAACTGCCCATTCATATGAAGAGTACGCGGCAAACCTGGAAAAGCAGGTGTCAGCTTATAAACTGCCTGAAAACAGGGGGCCTGTTAAGGCCGACGGTTATGACATATATACGCTGATTGAGCCGAGCGGCTACCGTAACGCGAGGATAACGTTTATAAACGAGGGTAAGGAAGAAATAAGAGTTTTTGGATATTTTAAGCCGTATAGAAAGGACGTACAGCCGCTTGCTTTTGACCTTCCTGGGGCTTATGATGAAAGCATGAAGGAAAAATTAAGGCAGGCTTTTGGGAAGCTGATATCAGTTTCGGCGGACTCTCTGTTGGGAGGCAGGCTGGGCGCGGGTGACCGGCTCACAATAGAGGAAAACCCGGAAAAACTTGTTGATATATGGAAGGCTTTTTTGGACAGCGAAAAAGCCCTGGCGTTGACAGCTGAGATGTGCAAAAAGAATCCCGGAATGTGCGGCCCTGACCTGCGCAATTGCGGCGGTGACGCTTTCAGGCACGCCGTATGGAACGCCCTCATGTACAGGGATGTAGGGGAGTTTGGCGCAAAGGTAGCCAATAATCATGAGCTTAATGAGGGGACTGAAGAAGAAAAGGAAATGGACAGGATAAATAACCGGGCCGGCTGGGAAATAGGAAGGCGGCTCGCTGAAGAGGGCATTACAGGGGACAGGGAAATCGCAGACGAAGTTGTAAAAAGCCTTGAAAAATTGAAGGTGATAAAAAAATGACAGCGAAAAAACCTGGCTCAAGGATTTTGGCCGCGCTTGTTGACGCGGCGATCGCGGTTTCTTTTTCAGTTGCGGCGTTTTTTATATTTTTTACGGCACTGGAATTGTTTCCTTACAGGTTCGCGGAGAGGATTTTAGAATCCCGGTTTTTGGCGGCAACGGTCATATTGCCGGCTACCGCGGCAGTAGCTGTTCTGCTTTTCGTTGTCACAGGGCAGGCAATGTCAGGGCGTTTTACGATACGCCGCAGGCTCATGTTCCTGGCTGTTGTTATCGCGGCGGGGTTATCAGGGAACTGGCTGTTGAAAAAAGCCGCTGGCGCGGCTTTCGGTCATGAGATAAAGTGCCTTGAACGCATCGCTGACGAAGTCTGCCGAAAAACAGGCGTTGAAATAAGGGTGCAAAATGACTGCGGTTTTGAAGCTGTTTTCATATCAGACGCTTTTGCCTTAAGCGCTGAAAAATTGCGGGAAAACGGCGCGGACGCGCGTATGGCAAAAATGATGGAATTTAAAAGCAGGGACAGCGGCACGCTTACCGTAAAAGCAGTAAAGGCGGGTAAAGTGTTCAGGACTGAAAGGCCAAATCCGGGAATAAGGGTAAATGGCGGGTTTTGCCTTGCCGCGGCAGGAAGGGAAATAAGGCTAGTGTTTCTGGAAAGAAAGAAGTTGACAAGGACTCTCGTTATAATTGAATAATAAAGAAAAATAAGTTCTTGACACTTTTCTAAAATATTACATTCTGATACGCGGAAAGAAAATATAGAGGGGTGATTTATGAAAAAATTATTGCTTGTGTTTTCTGTGTTTTTATTGTTTTTGTTGTTGTTGCCTGCGGCAGGAAAATCCAGAACGGGCCTGTATCGGCAGGCCTGATACCGCTGACAGCCGCTCCCACCCTGACGCCCGACGTGAATTTTACCGTGTACATTCACCAGGAATCAACGCCAGTGAAAAACGTGGAAGTGAGTCTTTTAAGCTCTGACGGCGCTGACAAGGCAAAGTCAAAAACAGGGGATGACGGCAGGGCCTGTTTCAAGATAAACAGGCACGGCGGCTGGGCGGCAAGCGTTGACTCTTTTGACGGCTTTAAAGCGCAAGTGTTCGCGGTGGAACACTACAGAATAAGAATCGGTCTTCGGGGTTTTAAGCGGCCAGGCCTGACGCCCGAAATATCATATTCGCGAAAATCCGGGCTGTTCAGGAACGGCTTGACTGGAACAGTCGCGGCAGTAAAGGATACTGCGTTAAAAAAGCCGCGTTTGCGCTGGCTGTCAGGCCCATGCTGAAGGTATGGTACTATACGACAGAATAAGACTCATGAAGAAAAAACTCGAGGCGGCCCGAGTTTTAGCCGCAAAAGCCATAAAATTTTACCCTTATATTCTCCGAAAAAATGGTATAATTCAAAAAATCAAGAAAGGCGGAGAATATGAAAAAAAACATCGTTGCGCTAATCCTGTTGTTTGAGCTTTTTGTTTTTACGAGTTGTTCGCCTGATAAAAGCCCGTCCAATCCCGCAAACCAGCCCACACAAGTCCCGACAATGCCCGTGTCCGGCAGCTTGCTCATAGACGACTGCGAAGACGGCGATTCCACCAACCTGCTTGGAGGCGCGTGGTACGCTTATGACGACATGGACCTGGGCCTGACAAACGCGTCATCAAACGTGGCGTCCTATGATTTCATGGACGCGAACGGCTGCACTGTTTCCGCTTCAGGAGCGGCAAAGATTACAAACCAGCGCATATTCACATCCGTAACCAGCCCTCTCGGAGGCTATTACGGGTTTACGGGCATGTACACGACAGTGACATACCCCGCTGACATTTCCTCCTATACGGGCATAAAGTTCTTCGCGTACTGCAGCGTTTCGACCACCCCGGTTTACGCCAGGGACATTCATTTCAGCTTCGCGCTCGGCTCAAAGACAGAGGAGGACCTGGGCATAAAGTCAAGGTACAGGAAGGAATTTGTCATCACGGAACCGAACGAGTGGCAACAGTTTACAGTGCCTTTCAGCGGCCTTACCCAGGGGTTTGCCTATGACTCGTATTATGGCAGTCATCCGCAGGCGGTTACAGGTGTTGTCAAAGAAGTAAAGCGTTTCCAGTGGGACATGGTGGCCATATCAGGCTCGAACAATTCGCAGTGGTCGGATGTGTTCATGATAGACCACGTGGAGCTGTATTAGGCGCGTAGAGTGAGAATCAGGCATGCTGACATAGGCGTTTGCGGGTTGTCGTGCAGGCTTTGCCCGTCATATCACTCAAGATCAAAGAGCCGGTGCCCGGGCTGCAAGAGCAGCTACAGGATGGCCGCGGGCTGCCTGTTTATAACGTGCGCGATAAAACACAAAGGCATAGAATTTTGCTGGGACTGTGATGACAATAAAACCTGAATTAAGTGGAAACGGCATAGGGAGACAGGCAAAAAGAAGGACTCGTTCAAGTGTTACCGGAAACTGGAAGACGACATAGCTTGCGCGCAAAAGTACGGCGTAAAAAAGCTGGCAGCAAGCCAGGATGTAAGGGTAAAAGCGCTCAAACGGATGATAAAGGGTTTTGACGACGGCCGCTCCAGGAGTTTTTACTGCGTGGCCGCAACTGTCATGGAGCCGGCTGAACTGAAAGCGGCAATTAAATCAGCGTTACAAACCCCGGTCAAGCAAGGCCGCAAGGCAAGGGCTATTGCCCTGCGCATTGCGCTGGAACAGAAAGCGTCGGAAAAGGGGTATCTGCTGAAGCTGAGGAAATGAAAGCGCTTTGCTCTTACTGACAGGGCTTTAAACCCTTGAATTTTCAAGACGTCAATAAGAATTACCGCCGGCCGCACGGACAAAAAATGACGGAGAAGGCCTATGGGATTTGAATCTGATTTTGAGAAATGGAAATCAGGGCATTTCAGCAATTTTTGCATGACAAAATGCGAGAAAATGTGCTGCGACATGCGCAATGTGTCCCTGTATGTGTACGAGGTTGAGCTTATGCGCATTTACGACGGCAAGGTGGATTTTGAGAATCTCGCGGAGCTGGGAATCAAGCCTGCGGATGCCAGGGGTATCTATATAATAGAAAGCAAGGATTTTTGCCGCAAATTTGACAGTAAAACACGCAAATGCCTTGATTATGAGCACAGGCCGCAAAGCTGCAGGGAATACCCTTTTCTGGTTGAGCCGGACGCGTTAATAATAAAAAAAGGGTGCTCTCTCGACAGGGGTTCGCCCGAATACAACAAGCTTTCTGAAATAGCCTCCGCCTACGGGAAGGTTATTGTGAAAAAATGAGGTATGTTTTCATGTTTGATATTGTTAAAAGCCTGAAAAAATATTATGATATCCTACCATGAGAAACAACATCGTGCATCCGGGAGCGGATGAACTTGTTTATGAAATCCGCGAAATAGTTGAGACAGGCAACAAGATAGAGAGGACAGGCCTGCCTGTGATTTGGGAAAACATAGGCGACCCTGTGGCAAAGGGCGAGCAGGTGCCGCAGTGGATAAAGGGTATAGTCGCTGACCTGGCAAAGAACGACAACTCAAGCTACGGGTATTCTCCTACAAGCGGGCTTTTGGAGACAAGGCAGTACATAGCCAGGGAACGCAACCTGGAAGGCGGCGCGCAGATAACGCCTGACGACATACTTTTCTTCAACGGCCTTGGGGACGCCATATCAACGGTTTACAACCATTTAAATCCCAAGTCGCGCGTTATTGGCCCTAATCCCGCGTATTCCACACACTCTTCTGCCGAGGCGGGCCACGCGGGCAAGCACCACATAACATACAGGCTGGACCCTGACAACAGCTGGTACCCTGATTTAAACGACATGCGGGAAAAAATAAAAAAGAACCGTGACATTTCCGCCATTTTGCTTGTAAATCCCGACAACCCGACCGGCATGGTTTATTCGCGGGAAGTGATTAAAAAAGTAGTGGATATCGCGGCTGAGTTCGACCTCTTCATGATATCGGACGAGATATATTCCAACCTGTACTACGGCGGCGCCACTCACAACAAGCTCGCTTCCGTTATAGGCGAAGTGCCGGGCCTTGCTATGCGCGGCATATCAAAGGAGTTCCCGTGGCCCGGTTCAAGGTGCGGCTGGGTTGAGTTTTACAACACTTCAAAAGACGCGAAGTTCGCTAGATACGCGAAAACCCTGCTGGACGCCAAGAGGCTTGAGGTGTGCTCCACTACACTGCCCCAGAAAGCTCTGCCGCTTATAATGGGTGATAAGCGGTATTATCCTTACCTTGCCGAGCGCTGCGAAAAATACTGGCAAAAATCGCAGCTCGCGGGCGAGATATTCTCAAAGGTTAAAGGCCTAAAATTGAACATTCCGCGTGGCGCTTTTTACCTGACCGTACTTTTTGAAAAAGGCGCGCTGAGGCCGGGGCAGTTCCTAAAACCCGCCAATGAAGCGGCCGCTGAAGTCATAAAGCCGCTGCTTTCAACGGACAAGCTTGACAAGAGGTTTGTTTATTACCTGCTGGCCTCAAGAGGCATATGCGTAGTGCCGCTATCTTCAGGCTTTAATTCCGACCTTTACGGGTTCAGGGCGACATTGCTTGAGCCTGACATTGAAAAATTCAGGGAAATAATGGAGGCTGTCGCCGCCGCGGCGAAAGAATACATGGGTTCAGCCTGACAAAAGACAGGCAAGCGGCAAAACCGTAAAAACAAAAGAAACAGGGGGTGTTTTTATGGAAAAGAAAACAGCAATGTTCTTGATACTCATTATGTTTTTTTATTCATGCGGAAATGACAGGCAGCCTGCGGCACCTGATGTTGAGGCCACTGTCGCGGCCATGATGACGGCAGCTGTGGCTACACAGACAATCGCCGCGGTTTCTTATTCAGCCACGATAACCGCTACTTTTACCTGCACAGCAGGTGGAGCAAATACTTTTACGTCTACGCCCACCATTACGTTGACAGGCACTTTCACGCCGGAATGCACAAACACTCCAAGCCCGACCGTGACCGCGACCGTCGGCCCTGTTTATTCCTTTATAAAATTATGGGGCGGACCTTCACAGGGATCCGGAAATTACCAGTTTCATTATCCCATGGGAATAGCGGTAAATTCAAAAGGCGCTGTTTATGTTTCTGACACGAACAATAACAGGATAATGAAGTATGATTCAAACGGAAATTTCATAACAAAGTGGGGCAGCTACGGGACCGGGGATTACAATTTTGACGGCCCAAGGGCTGTGTGCGTAGACGCTTATGATGACGTATATATAGCCGATATAAACAATTCAAGGATTATGATTTATGACTCAAACGGCATTTTCAAGCGTAAATGGGGTTCAAACGGCTCAAATCCCGGACAGCTGGATTACGCATGCTGCGCCATGCCTGACAATTACGGCGCTGTTTATGTGTGCGACTCCGGAAACCACAGGATACAGAAATTTGACGCGGTTGGAAATTTTATAGAGTCATGGGGTGAAAACGGTACGGGGCAGATGCAGTTTGTTTATCCCGAGAGTATCGCGCTTGGAAATGACGGTTTTATTTACGTGGCTGACACCGGCAACAGCAGGATACAGAAAATTACCGTAAACGGGGAATTTGTGAAAATGTGGGGTACGCAGGGTGACGGAGACACGCAGTTGCATTACCCCGAAGGAATTACCATGGGGACAGACGGGCTTTTATATGTTGCGGACACATTTAACAACAGGATAAGGATATATGACACTGAAGGCAACCTTGTGGGAGGATGGGGAGAATTTGGAACCGGTATTGGTCAGTTTGACAACCCGTTTTATGTGGCCATGTTTGGAATCAATGCCCTGTATGTGGTTGATACGGGTAATAGCAGGGTGCAGAAATTCGGGTATTGAAAAAATTTGAGTATTTAGCCACGCTTATTGCCGCTGGCTGAAGCGGCCGTGTTTTATTGAGATTTTTTTCGCGTTCACGGCATTTGAAAGCAAGTGGAATGGAAGCTTAATTGAAAAATGAAATTACAAAAATATATCATTAACTTTCTCAAGCCGCCATACGTCTTAATTATATTATGGAAGATAAAACGCCTTTAAAAAGAGTATTCTTGGGCATAAAAAACGCCATAAGCGTGACGGTTATAGCCATAATTTTTTCAGGTTGCGCCACAATTCCCGAGGATTCCGCGGGCCGGGCTTCTGCCGATGGCTATAAGGCGCGAATAATAGTTTACGGCGATAACATAGCTGACGGCATTGTGTTTGAGCCTGTGTACAAAACCAGGCTTGACCTGCTGCGCGAATCAGCCGGCCTTGCCAACAACAGGCTTACGGCAGAGGTCGCGGCAGGCACAGCAGCTGCCGTGACCGCTTATATCGCCGCGGACGCCTGCTGTAAATCCCTCAATATTAAGCCTAATTTCATTGTTTCCATGGCTGCCACAGCGGGCTCAGCTTACGCCGCTGCTGCCATTGCCGGGTTTGTGTATGACATGCTCGCCGCAAGGAAAGCAAAGAAAAACGCGGGTTAAGTTTTAGCCGGCAGGAGAGACAGATTTTGCATTTCAGCATCAAGATTTTATACGTGTCCAGCCCGCGAGATCCCGCCGCCACAGAATAATAGTATTGCGCTGACAGGCATGTAATGGTATATTGTCAAAAAAAACGGGAGGATTAAGCAATGAAAAAAGCAATGATAATTGTTACTGCAATGATTGTGATCCTGTCGGCGGCCCTCATTTCCTGCTCAAAGGAAAGCCCGGCCGAACCCGGCAGCCCCACTGCCACATTTACGGCGCAAAACACGGGAACGATCACGCAGACAGCCACGCCAAGCGCGACTGCCACGATAACTCCTACGGCGTCGGACACTTCAAAAGCTACGGCGACAGCCACTGCCACGAACACCCCGATTGACAGGATTATAAGCGAGGCTGAACTGGACGGATGGGTGGATTCTTCGGGCAGCAGCGGCAGCAATACAGACTCTACCATAGATGTGGGCGATGCAAGCAACAATAACGTCCTTCAGGGCATTGTCAGTTTTGACCTGTCTGGGGTTGACGGGCCCATAACATCGGCCAAGCTCAGGGTTTATCTTGCATGGGTGGTCAACACGCCTTTTGAGGACATAGCGCCCGGAGTGAATGTGTCGCATATAACCCCGAATGTCACGGATTTCAACAGCACCAACCTATATCTCGTGCATACCTCCAACACAAACATCGGCTTAATCTGCAATTCCTATACCTTTGGCTGGTATGAATTGAATGTGACATCAGCTGTGCAGGATGACATCTCAAATTCCAGGCAGCGGTCGCAGTTCAGGCTGTACCTAAGCGGCTTAACGGACAGCGACGCCGCCTATGACGCGCTGCAGTTCTATTCCTCGGATAATTTTGAGTATAGGCCTGAACTTTTGCTGGAATACTGATAAGGCGGCTTGAAATTCATTCGCCGCAAAATTCGCCGCGTCGCTGTTTCCTGGGCCGGAAAAGCGGGACAACTGTGAACGCTGTTATTGTGCTCGGCGCGATAATTGAAAAAGACGGGAAGGTATTGCTCGCCAGGCGCAAGTCAGGCTCAATGGCGGGCAAATGGGAGTTTCCGGGCGGCAAGCTTGAGAGAGGCGAGACAGAAGAACAGTGCCTTGTCAGGGAAATACGCGAGGAACTCGGGGTTGACATAGAAACCGCGGGTTTTTTCGGGGAAAGCTTTTTTGAGTCCTCGGGAAGGGCCATGATCCTAAAATGCCATAAAGCCCGCCTTTTGTCAGGTAAAATAACATTAAAGGACCATGATAAGGCCGAATGGGTCGCGCCAGAGGAACTGCTCTCCTATGAACTTGCTCCCGCTGACGTGAATATAGCCGAAAAGCTGAAGGATAACACATTATCAACATAAAAGGCGGCCGGATTGGTAACAATTGAAAGGCTGAGGAAATATGTAAACGAAAACGCGGAAACCTGCGCTGTCGCGATAATTCTGGCATTAGCGCTCATGTTCCGCATGATGCTGCTGGGCCTGCACTGCCTGCACATGGACGAGTGCCTGTACGCGAATTACGCGATAAGGATGCTGCGTCACGGCGATTTGACATTGAACGGCGGGCTTGTTGTTGACAAACCGCCTTTTTTCTTCTATTTCATCGCTTTGTCTTTCCTTATAAACGGCATAAGCGAGAACGCCGCGCGGCTGCCGAACATGATATTCTCACTTGTGACCGTGTATTACCTGTACAAGTTCGCCAAGGCAGCTTACCCCGAGAGCCGTTTTACGCCTGTCTTGTCCGCCTTTTTTCTCGCTTTCTCTTCCTATTACACGGTGTTTTCCGTCACCGCGTTCCAGGACATATCAATGACAGCTTTCCTGGTAATGTCTCTGTATTACCTGAAAAAGGACAGGTTTTTCCTGAGCCCTTTCTTATACTTCCTTTCAATAACCTGCAAGCCCATGACCTTGTTCATTTTTCCCGTGTATCTTGCTTTTTATCTTCTGCAGGCGGGCTTTAAGATTGACAGCGCGAAGCTAAAGCAGGCAGGACTGGCAGGGCTGTATGTTTTCGGGCCGCTTGTGCTTTGGAGCGCTTTCCTGGCCAACCCAAGATGGGGAATATTCAGGTTTTTTGAGACGCAGCAGCCGGGAGTTTTGAGCGTAACCGCGGATTTTGGCAGTCGCTTCATGGACTGGCTGGGGCAGTCAGCGCATATTGTGAACGGGTATATGTGGCTGGCGCTTGCGGCTATAGGACCGCTTATTTTTGTCATGATAAGGCTGATAAAAGGAAGGGTCAAGGAGACAGCGCATGAGTTGCTGCCGTTTTTCGCCGCAGCCTACATTTACGTTTTCCTCTCGCTCATGAAGTTCAGGGTTTTTGACAGGTACCTTATTGTCGCAGTGCCTTTCCTGGCGCTGGGCCTTGGCAGGCTGTTCTCGCTTGTTGAGGAGTCGGGCCTTTTTAAAAAGCCGGCTGTAAAGGCTGTCCTGCTTGCGGCCGTGTGTTTTGCCTACATGCTGCCCATGCGCGGGCTGGACAAATCAGGCATGAATATGGGCGCGCTGTTCACGGCGTCTGACGGCTTTGACAGGGTTGCCAAATACATAAAAGCCCGCGGCGTTGAGAACATTGACCTTGTGTATTACGGAAATTCTATTGGCTGGTACGGGTATTTTTACCTCGCTGACGAGAAGTTTTACAGGGTGTCCGGCGCGCATACGGCCGAGCAGCTTGCGAGGATTGAGACGCCAAAAGGAAAAAGTCTGCTTGTAGTGGTGAACGCGAGGGACAGGGAAAAGAGCGAGGTTGAGGCCTTAAAGGCAGCGTACAGGACTGTTTACACCTCAGGCGAAGAGGACGGAAGGGGAGAGAAGTTTTTTTTTGATGGAGAAGACAAATAATGCTTTGCAATAAAATCCGTTCAGGGGTAATATGCCTGATTCTGACTGTGACGGCTTTTTTTATGGCAGGGTTTACGGGCAGCGCGAAGGCAAAGGGAGAACATATGAAAAAGGCGCTTATTGTCTACGGTTCGTTCATGGGCTCTACGATTGAAGTCGCAAATGCCGTAAAAGAAGAGCTGGAAAAAGCCGGTTTTGCGGTTGACGCGCGCGCAGCAGGGGAAAATGTTCCGGATATGTCGGGTTATTCTCTCGTTGTGCTTGGTTCTGCCATTCACGGCGCTGCGCCGCATCCCGATATTACTGCTTTTGTGGCGGAAAATTGCGGGAAACTGAAACAGGCGAGGACCGCTGTATTTATCGTCTGCGCGACCATAACTTCGGCAAACGCCAAAATAAGGGCAAAAGCGGAAAAATACCCTGAAAAAGTGGCTGTGTGTTTTACGCCGGCCTCCACTGCAGTATTCGGCGGCGTGCTGGGAGCGCCCAAAGGCGGTTTTGAGCGGTTTATGGCAGGCCTTTTCCTGGGGTTGAAGGAATTCGGGGATTTCAGGGACTGGGTAAAAATAAGGCAGTGGGCGAAAAGCCTTGCCTGTTCGGCAGGTTAAATCCCCGCCAAATTCCTGCAAATACCTGCAAAATTTCTGCAAAAACCGGCTTGACACAAGCCCGGGGATTTAATATTATTATCGGCATATACGAGGGAAACGAGCGGATTCTCCAAACAAATTGATTAGCTAAAATATTTATTTGTTTTTCCATGTAATGGCTGTGCCGCGGTTGAGGCCGCGAAAAAGTTGGTGAAAAATAGAGGAGGGGAAAGGATATGAGGAGAAGATTTTTTTGTGTTTTTTTTGCTCTTGTTGTGCTTGTGCTTGCGTCATGCGGCAGGAAAATACAGAACGGCCCTGTGTCAGCGGGTCTGATACCCCTGACAGCCACGCCGACATATACTCCTGACGCGAATTTTACTCTGCATATACACCAGGAAGCCACGCCTGTGCAAGACCTGGAAGTAAAGCTCCTGAACATAGCTTCAGGTGCCACGATTACGGCAAGGACAAAAGAGGACGGCACTGCGTTTTTCAAGGTCAACAGCGGCGGCAGCTGGGTGGCGCTGGTGGATACGTTCAAGGGGTTCAAGGCGCAGACTTTCGCGGTAGAGCCGCTTTCCAACACGTTTTTTAGCGTGAATTACGGAATACCATGGCTGCGAATGGACCTGATAAGCGGCAGTGAAAGCGTGGGAATAGCGCCAAGCACGCTGGTGTATAAGGTGACTTATCATACGAAGTTTGAAAGGCCGGATTCTGTAAAGATTGATAAGGCTGTCATGATACCTCATAGTTTTTCTTCGCCAAATATTGTAAGCAAAGATGGCGATTTTGTAACTTGTACCGTGAACTTGCCAAAAAGTTTTGAGGCTTATTATGAAAATAAGTACCTGAATTTTAAGGCAATTAGCAATGAAGTGCCGGGTATGACAGTTGTGTCAAATGAAAGGGTTCTTACAAAAAACTGGATGTTCAATGTGACGCTGGGACTTCATTACATGCAGGTGTACGCGTATGACGAAAACAACAGAAAAATAGTATATTATGCGGGCATAAAAAGCGTCAATGCGGCAAACTCGTTTAATATCCCGTTTTCCGGGGAAATAAAATGCAGGATAACAGGAGCGAGAAATATCGGCTCTGACGGGACAGGGGTGTTTGTCAGTTATGGCAACTGCCTTCCGTCATATACGAATTTTGGATGCTTTCTCGCGGCCGGCAGGATAAATACGAGTGCCGGGCTTTATGAAAACAACCTGCGTGACGACAATAACGGTGAAGTGACTGTTTATTTCAGCGACGACAATTACCTGTCTGTCACAAGGACGGTCAGGACAGGTGAAAGCTGGGTTTGGGGAAAGACCTGCACGTGGTGGTGCTGCACGCCGGATCCTATAGAAGGTGTGTCACGGGCGTACGAATACTGCAAACAGGACTTAAAACTGCCTTTTGGGTTATGTTTCTATTTGTGGGACAAGCTTGTGACGGCTGACGCGAAGAGGGAAAAATCAGGTTACATAAACGTGACAAGATAAGAGGAGGAAAGATGAAAAAAGCAAATATGCTGGCGGTTTTTACTGTCTTATCAGTTCTTGTAGTTTCATGCACAGGTCCTGCAGGCCCTGAAGGCCCTGCGGGCGTAGCAGGACCTGAAAAGCCGGGCTTGTATTATGTGAAGATATTTCAGCAGGGTGTGTATCCTGCTGCATATAATGGGCAGATTCAGTCTTCTATTTTTGACAGTATGGGAGGTTCGTTTTATACAAATTCAAGCAATCCGATAAACCTTGGACGAAGTGCGCCCGGAGGCATTTACAGGGCATTGATAAGATTTGACTTAACAGCCATACCTTCAACGAAAGTTATGGTGGACAGGGCACAGCTAATAATAAGGACAAACAGCGCAAGCGCCGGCGGAGGAGCTGCTGATGTTAAGGTACACAGGTTGACAAATACCTGGCAGGAGTTCAATAATGGCTGGAGTATAAACACGGCGTCAACTTATTGGAACAAATCCGGCGGCGATTTTGCGTCAAACACAATGACAGTAAATGCCGCTGTTTATGACATAGGACCGAATACAACCACTACAATAGAGCTTGACGCGTCTGTTGTGCAGGAATGGGTGCTGAATCCGGCAATAAATTACGGCATGCTGCTTAAATCAACGGACGAGAATATTACCAATTACGCGGAAATCTATCCTTCCGGCGCGGCAATAGCGTCAAACAGGCCTATGTTAAAGGTTTGGTACTATACGACGGAATGAAAGTGAAACCGGCAGGGACATAAAGGCAAAAAATATGGTATAATTGCTTTGTTATCAAAGTTCTTTTCAGGCAACAGAGAAGCTTTCTTTTCAATACGGGGGCGACCGGATTCGACAGGTCTCGCGTAGGATAAAGGAGCATGCCAGTGCCCATGACACTGTAAAAACGTGGAACAAGTAACAGCGAACGATTACGCTTTAGCAGCTTAAGCTGCACCTCTTCTTTTCCTTCTGCACGCGGGGAACTGAAGGGGACCAACAGCGTGCCGCTCTGCTGTGTGTTCTCCTTACATAGCAGCTAAGATTTAGGGAGAGTAGTCCTGCGGTATCCTGTCCTGAGGAGCCCGCAGGGCGAAACCAAACTCGGGAATAAGCATGTAGCCGCCTTTACTGAAACAGGTCTGGACGTGGGTTCAAATCCCACCGCCTCCACCACCCCGTGACACGTAAATGGATTTCATCCAAACGTGTTTTACGTATATATCCTTTTCAGCCAAAAAGACCAAAAGTTTTACACCGGTTTTACTTCCGATATTGAACGCAGGGTCGAGGAACACAACCAGGGTAAAAACATCTCAACCAAAAACCGCAGGCCTTTGGAACTTGTTTGTTACGAGGCGTATCGTGAAGAGATGGATGCCAGGGGCAGAGAAACTTTCCTCAAGAGCGGTAGCGGGAAACGATACCTGAAAAAGCAGTTGAAATTTTGGTTTGAAAATAACGCTCAGCCAGAGATGCGCCTGATAGCAGAATAGAAAACCGGCTCCGGCCGTGCTTTTTCACAAAGACATTTTCGGCGGTTTTAAAATCCGCAAAGTTGTGGAACCAAAGGGTCCCGGCAGGCATTAGGCCCGGCTGATTCAGCCGGCCGGGGAAACCAGGGCCATACCGTGACCTGATACCCGGGAAAATTTAAAGTCTCAAGTCCCTGCCTGCCCTGAACCAGATGGTCCAGGGGTGTGACCCCGGGACTTTATATTCGACCCAAAGTAAAAACCGAATATAAGGCATTTTTAAGGCCTGCAAAGAACCATCCCTGGAAGCAGGGCTATGCCAATTATGTGGCCCTTTAAAACAGGACATTTCTACTTTGCA
>CAYNMZ010000037.1:0-15042 GCA_964398505.1 uncultured Spirochaetia bacterium | reverse complement strand
TCTTAAAAAAACCGCCCGGTATCTTGCCGGCCGCGTAGAATTTTTCCCTGTACTCAACCGTCAGCGGGAAGAAATCAGTACCTTCCCTCGGCTCTTTTGCCGCACAAGCCGTTACAAGTACCAGCGTATCCCCGCAGCCAACCACAACAGCACCGTCAGCCTGCTTAGCCAGTTTTCCTGTCTCAAGCGTTATCTTTTTACCCGCAACTTCCAGACTTTCCTTTATGTACTCTCCCATTTCCTGCCTACTTTCTTATTTTTAATTTTTCAATCAGTGTCTTATAACGCTCTCCCGCGTGTTTCCTGAGGTAATCAAGGAGCTTACGCCTTTTGTTTACCATTTTCAGCAGTCCTCTGCGCGAATGCACGTCTTTTACGTGTTTTTTCAGGTGTTCGGTAAGATAGTTTATCTTTTCCGTCAATATGGCCACCTGCACCTCAGGCGATCCCGTATCGCTCTCGTGTGTCTTGTAAGTCTCAATCAGTTCCTTTTTCCTTTCTTTTACCAGCGCCATGTCAAATCTCCTTCCTTTATTTTGTGCTTAACCGGGATAAAAGGCGGCACACCTAATGCCCCAGTACGGATAAGCCGTAAAACGGCATTATCCCTTCCCTTGCAGCGTGTTTTTTCCGGAAGATGACTGCGGAATACTGCGGGGAACAGCATGTATAATTTAGCATAATATGTTTTTATTGTAAAGCCTTTTTATTCCACTCTGTAAACGCGAAATATAAACGCAATATCGGCCATTATTTAAAGCAGCCAATAACCTTAAATCCATTTAGCCGTTAAATATCAACGCTTTGCCTCTATCTATTGGCTATATGGCTGTTTGGTTACTGGTTACTTGGATTTTGGATTCCAGATTCTGCCACCCTCACCTACTTCTCCGGTATTATAAACACAAACCACGTCCCCCTGCCCCTGCCATCTGACTCAGCCCATATTGCGCCACCATGCGCTTCTACGATATTTTTCGCTATGTTCAGGCCCAGACCCACGCCCTTGTAAATCGGCTTGTCCGTGCCCGCCACCTGGTAAAACCTGTCAAATATCCTGCTTAAATGTTCTTTTTCAATGCCTATACCCCTGTCTGTAACTGAAATCATCACGCAGTTTTCAATTGCAGACTTCGGCTGCTCGACATATTCCGGCACAATGGCAGGCCTGAAGCGCTCAACTGAGGCCTCAAGCGTTATCTCAGACCCTTCGGGCGAGAACTTCATTGCGTTGTTCACAAGGTTGGTACCACCTGGTTTATCCTGTATTCGTCTGCCATGGCCCTGATTTCAAGCCCTGTATCCTTGAAAACAAGCCGGATGCGTTTTTTTCCCGCGACAGGCCCAAGCTCCAGCACAGCGTGCGATATCACTGCGCGCAGGTCGCATTCCTTTTTCTCAACCCTGAAAGTCCCGGCCTCCATCTTTGATATGTCCAGAAGCTCTGAGATAAGGCTTAAAAGCCTCTCGGTGTTTGAGTGAATTATGGCCGCGTATTCTTTCTGTTTCTCATTAAGTTCGCCCGCGGCGCCCTTCTCCAGGAAGGCGAGAAAACCCTTTATTGAGGTAAGAGGCGTCCGGAGCTCGTGAGAAACCATGGACAGGAAGTTTGACTTTAAAAGGTCAAGCTGTTTTATGCGTTCGTAGCTCTCAAGCAGCCTCCTCTCGGTCTCTTTTTTTGCCGTCACATCCCTGAATATGGCCCTTGTATTCACAGGTTTCCCGTTCTCAAACTTGCACGAGGCATTTCCCTCTACCGCTATTTCCCTGCCCTGTTTTGAAACAAAAACCGTCTCTATAAAATTCTCGCACTCGCCCTTCATCACCTTCCCAAAAAGCTCAAGGCAATGCGGAATCCTGTCATCCCTGATAACATCAAACAATTTCATTTTTTTAATTTCTTCATCAGAGTAGCCAAGCGCCTGCTTCCAGGCCTTATTCACATAAATAAATGAAGCGTCCGGCGCGACTATCTGTATCAGGTCATTGGCGTTTTCAAGGAAGTCCCTTAGCATTTCCCTGTTATCCGTAATCTCCTCCAATATCGCTTTTTTCTCTGTCACATCCTCCTTTATCGCTATAAAACCCGTTATTTGCCCTGAATTGTCCCTCAATGGCGATATTGACGCCGCTTCCCAGTAAAGGCCGCCATCCTTGCGCCTGTTATGGAATTCACCGCGCCATTCCCTGCCTGCCTTTATTGTTTTCCACAGTTTTTCATATTCACCCGGGTGCATCTCGCCTGACTTGAGTATTCTCGGGTTCTTTCCCATAGCTTCAGAACGCCTGTATCCGGTTGTTTCCTCAAATTTCCTGTTCACGTAGATTATATTGCCTTGTGTATCTGTTATAACCACAGTACTCGGGCTCTGTTCCATCGCAAAATACATCTTCCTTATTTCTTCATCCGCTTTCCTTTTCTCGCTGATGTCACGGGCAAGCGAAATTACCGCCTTTTGGCCTCCGATATCCGCTATTCGCGCGTAAATTTCCATGGGCACCGCTGTCCCGTCCTTTCTTATGTGTTCGGTCTCAAAAATCAGCCTGCCTTTTTTGGAAAGCTCCTTAATCCTGCGTCCTATCATGGCCGCGTATTTTGGGCTTTCTATCCGCGATATATTCATATCCATGAGCCGGCGCCTTGTGTACCCGAGCTTTTCGTGCGCCGCCCTGTTTATGTATATCAGGTTGCCCTTCAGGTCATGGACAAAAACCGAGTCAAGCGCCGCGTCCAGTATCTGCGCGTCCATCTCAAGCGTGGCTATGGTCTTTTTCCTGTCAGTAATGTCACGTGCCTGTCCAAGCACGACTTTCTTGCCGTCCAGCGATACGGGCCTTGTAATTATCTCAACTTGCCGCCTTGTACCGTCCTTCCTGATAAGCGTAAATTCATCGGGCCCGGTCATCCTGCCGGCCGCGTTTAACATGAGGTTTTTTAACGCCCGCGGCACCTGCGACGCGGGAAGCATGCCGGTTTTCCTGAAATCCTTTGATATAAGCTCATGCTTTTTGGCGCCGATCAGCTCTTCCGCAGCCCTGTTGCCGTCTATGAGCCTTCCCGTAAGGTCGTTTAAGTAATACGCGTCAGGCGCAGCTTCAAAAAGCAGCTTGAAACGGTCGCGGGCAGCGGCCATTTCCTCTTCAACGGCTTTTTTCTCAATTATAGCCCGCGCCATATTGGCAAGCTCAAGGAGTATTTCCTTGTCCTCCCGTGTCCATGCTTCCTTGCCCGGGTTTCCGGGACACAAATCGCACGATATGACCGAGTGAATCTCGCCCTTTATATAAATAGGCACGGCAATCACGCTGTAAAGCCCCGTGGACTTTAAGTAAGCCTTCATCATTTTTTCCGCAAGCGGCCTTGCCTGCGCCGGCAGCCTTGAGACCGCCTTTTCAGCCGTCAGCTCATTGACGCCGGGCTTAATTATTTTCCTTACAAAGTCCCGCGGAAGCCTGCTGCCGACCGTAGGCTTTACGCCCTTCCTGACCCACTCAAAAACGCAGACAAAATCCTTTTTATCGGCAATGTTATAGCATGCCCTGTCAGCGCCTATAACCAAACCGGTGGGTTTCAGTATCTCCCTTATGATTGCCCCAACCGGCTTTTTCACGTTAAAGGCCTTTTTCCATATCAGTCCGCGAAGCTCGGAGAAAGCTTTCTGCGGCCCAGCTTTTAGGTTCTTTCCCGTTTTTTTCATTTTTATGCCTCAGGTATTATCATCTGTATTTTCGCGCCCTTGCCCGGCCCGTCCGACTCAGCCCATATCTGTCCGCCGTGCGCCTCAACAATGCTTTTCGCTATGCTAAGGCCCAGGCCCGCGCCCTGGTGCTTCCTGGTATTCGCGCTCTCAACCTGGAAAAAACGCTCAAAAATTTTGTCAAGGTATTTTTCCTCTATGCCCGCGCCTTCATCCCTCACGCATATGTGGTAATAGTTTTTTTCCTCGCTCATTTTTTCCGCTATGCGCGCCGGCAGTACGGCCTTTTCAGCGGCAGCAAGGCTTACAATGACATTGCCTCCGTTCCCGGAAAACCTGACCGCGTTGTTTATCAGGTTTGATACGGTCTGCACAATCCTTCCCTTGTCCACGTACGCAATGGCGTTTTTCCCGGAGAATTCAGCCGAAAGGAAGACGCCTTTTTCCCCGGCCACATGCCGCATTGACTCAACAACCTCATTAATCAGCGAAACCAGCTCACGCCGCTCCTTTTCAATTGAGAAAATCCCGCTTTCTATCTTTGACATGTCCACCATGTCGTTAATTATCCTCGCCAGCCTTTCGGTGTTTGACGATATCGTTGACACGAAATTTTTCTGTGTTTCATTCAGGCCGCCTGCCGCTTCCTTTTCAAGAAATGAAGTGAAGCCCTTTATTATGGTGAGCGGCGTCCGCAGTTCATGGGACACTATTGATATGAAATTTGATTTCAGCTTGTCGGCTTCCCTGAGCTTTTCATAACTCTGCTTCAGTATTATTTCGGAGCGTTTCAAGTCCGTAATGTCCGAGGTTATCAGGCCCAGCCCGTTTCCGACCCTGAAGGCCTTCAGGGAAAAATAACGTTCCTCCCCGCCTTCTCCCCGCATGGAATACTCATCCAGGAAATAGGGCGTGCCGGTCCTTACCACTTCCTTGTATTTTTCGTACCGCTCGGTGTTTTTCAGGCCTGACATAAGTTCAAGCATGGAGCAGCCGATTTTCAGCTCCCGGCCCGTCATTTTCGCGTACACCTCCTTCGCCATCTTGTTTGCGGCAACGAGGTTCAGGTCCCCGTCCCACAGCATGAGGTTGTCATCGGTCGCGTCTATGAAAGCCCTCCATTTGTCCTCGCTGTTTCTTAAGGCTTCTTCCGCCCTTTTCCTGGCTACAACCGACGCGATATAATTAACAACGCGTTCAACGCCTTTCTTAAAGCCCGTCATTTCAGATGAAGCGAGTATTGAAATTCCGCCTATGTGCATGCCGCCGGACGTAAACCCTATGGTGTAAACCCTTTTTACGCCCATGAGCGTCTCTGCCGAGCGGCAGACCGGTTTCGGCACTTTTCCTGTCATCAGCGAGAAAAGGCCGTCCTCCAGCTCCATTACCGTGCCGCTCCTGAATGCCTTCAGCTCGTTTTCCTTCATGTCAGAAAGATAGTACTTCTTTTTCCTCGGATCAACGCCGAGTGTTTTTACGATGTTTTCCACAGCCACATTAAGGCCGCTGTACGATCGTACGCTCAAAGAAGTCCCGTCCGGGTCCAGCATGGACATGACCGTAATAAACCCCCCGGTATAAGCGCTTATATTGGATGTTAAGGCATCGCACACCTCATCAAGGCTTTCAGCGGCCAGCACTGCGGCGACAGTGCCGCTGAAGAACTTTTCCTCCTTTTCAGCGAGTTTCCTCTCGGTTATGTCATTCACAATCGCCGCGAACTGGCCCGGCCTGGGCCTGTAGGCGTATACCGAGAAATACCTGCCAAGCGGCTCCGAATAATCCTCCAACAGCTCCGGAACGCCCGTCCTCACCACCCTGTCATACGCCTCAATCCATTTTTCCTCAACGCCCGGCACCGCCTGCCTCACTCTTTTTCCGACTATCTCTTTTGCCTTAAGCCCTGTCAGTCTCTCAAAACTCTCGTTTACCTCCCTGAATACATAGTCTGTCATTTTCCCGTCAGCGTTAAAAACCGCGTCATGCACAGCCAGCCCCTGGCCCATTGACGTGTATAAAAGCCTGTATTTTTCCTCTGCCTCGCGCAAGGCCTCAACGCTTTTTTCCCTTTCAACGGAAAACATTATTGCCCTTTCAAGTGATACGGCAGTCTCGTCGCCCTTCACTATGAAATTCTGCGCGCCCATGGAAAGCGCCTTCAGTATTGTTTCCTGCTCTCCGCTTACGGTCATTATTATCACCGCGGTTGCCTTTCCTGATGCCTTTACCCGGGCCAGGGACTCAAGCCCCCTGCTGTCAGGCAGGTTTAAGTCCAGGAGCACGGCTTCAAAACGGGTATTAGCCATGGCCGCTTCAGCGCCTGCCGCTGTCCTAACCTCTGTCAGCCGGCATTTCAGGAATTTGAAATCCTTCATGCTTTGCCTTAAAAGTTCAATGTCTGTAGGGCTGTCCTCGACAACCAGCACCCTTATTTCCCTTTTTTCCATCTTATCCTCTTTTCGGGAGCTCCACTATGGAAAACCAGAACTCCTCAACCGATTTCACCACTTTCATGAACTGGCCAAGGTCCACCGGCTTTGTTATGTAGCAATTCGCGTACAGCTTGTACGTCCTCAACACATCCGCCTCGGACTCGGAAGTGGTGAGTATTGCTACCGGTATTACCTTAAGCTCCTCGTCCGCCTTTATCTCCGCCAGCACTTCAAACCCGCTCTTTTTCGGCAGGTTCAGGTCCAGCAGTATGAGGCCGGGCATTTTCGCGCCGCTGTACCTGCCGGTTTTCTTCAGGTATTCCATGGCCTCAACCCCGTCTTTTACCACAAAAAGCTCGTTCGCGAACTTTCCGTCCTTTAAAGCCAGCCTTGTGAGTTCAGCGTCCTCATGGCTGTCCTCCACAAGAAGGATGTCTACCGGCCTGTGCGCCTGAAATTTTTGACCGTTCATTTAAGCCTCCTGTTTTTTTACTGTAAAATAAAACCTGGAGCCCTTGCCCGGCTCAGACTCAATCCAAATCCTGCCGCCGTGGTTCTCAATTATTTTCCTGCAAATCGCCAGTCCTATGCCCGTGCCCGGGTATTCTTCCCTCGCGTGCAGGCGCTGGAAAATCACGAATATCTTGTCAAAATACGCGGGATCTATACCGATGCCGTTGTCGGAAACGCAGAAAACGTGTTCTTTTTCCTTTTCCACAGCCGACACCTTTACCTGCGGCGGTTTTTCGCGCCTGTATTTTATCGCGTTTGATATTAAATTCTGGAAAACCTGCGTCATCTGCGTCTCATCCGCCATAACTGCCGGAAGCCTTTCACTCTCAACACGCGCCCCGCTTTCGCTTATGGCCGTGCCCAGGCCGAAAACCGCCGCCGAAAAAGCCGCGTTCATGTCGACTTTTTGCAGCTCAGCGGGCTTTTTCTGCACGCGCGAGAAGGCTAAAAGCGCGTTTATCAGTTCTTTCATCCTTACTGACCCTGAAACAGCGAAATTTATGTATTTTTTCCCCTCCTCGTCAAGCGAGGAGCCGAGCTTTTGCTCAAGCAGCTTCAGGAAACCCGATATTGCCCTTATGGGCTCCTGCAGGTCATGGGAGGCGATGAAAGCGAACTGTTCAAGCTCCGCATTGCTCCTCTTTAGCTCTTCCTCAAGCTTTTTCCTTTCATTTATGTCAAGGACAGTGGTGATAAAATACACGGGGTTCCCTTTCCTGTCCCTTAACAGGATTGTGCCAACGTCAGCCCAGATAATCCCTCCGTTCCTGTGCACATATCTTTTCTCAAACCGCGCCGCCTGCTTTTTGCCTTCCACAAGCTCATTAATTACGGCTCGGCTCGCGGCCACATCCTCGCCGTATGTTATCCTTGAAAAGTCTATTTTTTCCATTTCATGCTCTTCATAGCCCAGCATTGACGCGAATGCCCTGTTTACCTTAAGCAGCCTTCCGTCAGGCGCGGTAAGGGATTTGCCCGCGGTTGACAGCTCAAAAACCACCCTGAACTGCTCCTCGCTGCGCTCCAGCGCTTCCTGCATCTCCTTCAGTTCGGTAATGTCCATTACTGTGACAAGGTCCGCGTTTCTTGAGCTGAATTTCATGGTCCCGGAATGCAGGTCAAACCATTTTACCCTGCCGCTTTTCGTTATCATGCGGGTCTGGTAATTTATTACGACGCCCGCCTCCGCTGCCTGCTTTTTTGCGGCCTGTTCAATCATGAATTCCCTGTGCTCAGGGTGGGCCAGCTTCGCGAATTCGCCTTCTTTCCATGACAGTATTTCCTCAGCGCCGTACTCAAGCATTTTTTCCCAGGCCTTGTTCACATAGCGTATCCTGTTGTCCTGGACTATGGCCACGCCCATACTCGTGTTCGCGAGTATGGCCTTCAGGTTCTCCTCTGTATCCCTTAGCTGTGTTATGTCTATGCCCGAACTTATAACCTTTTGCACACTGCCTTTTTCATCCCGTATCAGCGCATTGTGCCAGAAAATATGCCGAACTTTTCCGTCCAGGCCGGCAATCCTGTTTTCATGGTATTCCGAAAACTCTGATTTTCCCGCGACGATTTGCCTGAAAATTTCCCTTATTTTACCCCTGTCCTCAACCGGTATGAAGGTCTCAAACCAGTCCTTGCCCGCGGCAGCAGAAGGCTTGCATCCGAGCAGGTCAGATGATTTCCTGTTCACGCTTATGACGCGTCCTTTCGCGTCAAGTTCAAGGACCAAGGCCTCGGAGACATCAAGGTAATAATTAGCGCGCCTTGCCTCTTCAACAAGCTTCATGTTCAGTTCCGACAGCTTTTCAACCTGCTTTTCAAGGCCGGACGCGAGTGAGTTCATGGCCCTTGCTATTTCAGCGGTCTCGTCGTTCTCTTTTACCCTGACCCTGGCAGAAAGGTCTCCGCCGGCCATCAGCCTCGCGGCAGTCACTATTTCCTCAATGGGATCTGACA
Organism: uncultured Spirochaetia bacterium; assembly: GCA_964398505.1. GTDB lineage: Bacteria > Oederibacteriota > PGYV01 > PGYV01 > CAYNMZ01 > CAYNMZ01. The sequence continues at coordinate 6,446 of CAYNMZ010000037.1, read as the reverse complement.
CCGCCCTTGCCGCGGCATAAGCGATCGCGGCCACAAGAACCAGCATGAGCAGGCCTGACAGAATAAAAGCCATCATCATTCTGTTGATCGGTTTCATCACCTCTTCAATGTCCTTTTTCACCACCACTCCACAGCCCAGCCCCGCGCTGTAATCCCAGGCCGCCATCACTTTCTTTCCCCTGTAATCAACAGAAATGCCCGAACCCGCTTTGCCGTCAACAGCCAGCTGCATGGGAGTTCCCGCGCTGACGCCTCTTCGCAGCTTAAGCTCAAACGCCTGCCTGTTTGCCCCCTTTAGTCCTGAGATAAAAATTATCTCATCGCCTTTTTTTATGCCAAACACGGTCTCAGCCCCAGGTCCCAGCTTTCCCGAATTCTCAACAAGCGAGTTCACAGCTGAATTCATATACTGGAACACGGCAGCGCCGGCCACAGACCCTTTTTTAATTACCGGCGCGACTCCGAACATGGCGTATTTGTTTGACGGCGGGTAGAATTCAAACTCAGTAACCGTCGTCTTCCGGTCCTTGAGCGCGTCAAGCACTGCCTTTGCCACAGCCGTATCCTTAAGCCCGCTGTCAGCCAGGATGTTTTTCCCGTAATAGCTTTCCTTCATGTAACTTGCGCTGGCAATGCCTTCCTTGGTCACAAGCAGAATGTCGTAAAAACCGTGGCCTTCGCAAAAATGCGCTATTTCATCGCCGAATTCCTTTTCAAGCGCCTTTATTGAAGCGCCGGCGTAGTATCGCTCAAAGTATTCAATAATCCTCGGATGCGACGCGATTCCTGTAAAACTTTTCCTTTGCGCTTCCGCATACCGCCTTATGCTGTCCATCCTCTCTTCAAGTATTGCCTCAATCATGGACATTGACTTTTCCTTTAGGATGAAAGAAAGCGCTGAAGTGCTTATAATACCCGCGATAAAAAGCGGCAAAATGGATATCAGGGAAAGAATAATTAGGTATTTTACGAAAATTCTCGGATAAGCCTTTTTTTTCAGGGAATTTTTTTCCTGCACTTTGTCCCCTAAAACAGATTGAACTCGTGAACCTGCTCTGTGTTAGATATTTTGTCAGACACGTATCTTAAATTTGCCTTTATATTATAGCTTATTTTATGCTTTTAGTCAATTTCTTTATTAATTATCATTTCTTTATTATCCTGTTTCTGCATCTCTTCTGCCATTTTACCCGCGATATTGTCCCAATAAAAGGCCGTAAGGTCCGCTCTTGCCGCTTTTTCAGCTTCCTTGTTGTAATAAGCGAACATATGCCTGAGCTTGTAAACAAGGTCATCTTCTGAGGGCTCAGCCATAAGCCCCGAGGCAGCGGTATTGTCATACTGCACATCCCTGGCCGGGACAAGCCTGTACTCCAGGAGCATGGAGTTTTTATCGTTTAAAAACTCCGTATGCCCTCCCCAGCCCGTGGCAATGACCGGAAGCCCGCAGGCGAGCGCTTCCAGATAAACAAGCCCGAACCCTTCTGCCCTGCTCGGAAGGACAAAGCAATCCGCTGAATTGTAAAGGCCCGCCATTTCATCCTCTGTGTAAGAGGCTGTAATGACACGTGTGTTTTTCGGCAGCTTAGGCAGGCTTATGTCATACGGCGTTTTTCCCGGCTCATACGGGAACTTTATCAGAAGCTCTATTTCCTTTTTACCGGCGAACGCTTTTTCAAAAGCCGAAAGAAGCACGTCAATCCCTTTCCTGCGCTGAGGCATGCAAGCGCAAAGGAAAGTAAACCTGTTCCCGCTGTTTTTCCTGTTCCCCAGTTTGTAAACTGCCGGATTCACGCCTTGCGGCACAACCCGTATTATTTCCGGCTTCACGCCAGCCTCAATGAAAATCCTTTTGTTGAACTCGTTCGGCAGGAAAAGCAGGTCAAGGAACTCATTGGCTTTATCAGCCCATTCTTTCGGCGCCACAGTGGTTTCATAGACCAGCATCCCGTATTTTTGTCTTGATGTGATGTATTTGTAATTTGCCGGGTATTCAAAGGCAAGGGTTTTGTCAAACTTGAACTCATTTGTTATTTTCACGCCATCAGGCAGCTGCCAAAGCGCGTCATACATGAAGCCTTTGCGCTCATAGACAGACACCTCATGCCCGCCTGCGGCAAAAGCGGAGACAATTTCCCTTCCTATTTTTGCCCAGGAAGCAGGGGAGCGTAATAATCCAAAGTAATTGACGCTGAATGTCATACAATAATTATCATATAAAATTCAGCGTCATTGCGAGCCGCCAAAGGCGGCGAAGCAATCCCTTCGGTAACATACGCGGTCATAAAGGTCTTCCCTTGTTGGATTCATTATATTTATCAATTCCTCTTTTTTCTTCCTGTTTCCGGCTTTTATCTGTTTTTCCCTTTTGATCGCTTCGTCAATTTTCTCAAAGGCCTCATAATAAATAAGTTTTGTCAGATTATATTTCTTGGTAAATCCTTCCATCGATTGTTTTTTATGCTGTCTTACTCTCTTAACCAAATCTTCGGTAAATCCGGTATAAATTACCCTGTTACTTTTTCCGCTCATGAAATACACATAATAATTTTTCAGATGAATTTACCCCGCTTTGAATACAGAGATTGCTTCACGGCCTTCGGCCGCTCGCAATGGGGCATATTTTACACCTTAAAGATGCAAAATATGCCCCATTTTTAACTTTTTCGTCTCCAGGTATTTCTTGTTGATATCGTTCGGCGGTATCTCCAGCGCCACCCTCTCGGCAACTTCCAGGCCGTATCCCGATAATCCCACTATTTTCTGGGGATTGTTGGTTATAAGCCTTATCTTCCTTACCCCAAGGTCAAAAAGTATCTGCGCGCCTATGCCGTAATCGCGCAGGTCATCAGGCAGGCCGAGCGCCCTGTTCGCCTCTACAGTGTCAAGACCGTTCTCGTTCTGGAGCTTGTAGGCCTTAAGCTTATTGGCAAGTCCTATACCACGTCCTTCCTGACGCATATAAAGAAGCACACCGCTTTTGTTCTTTTCTATCATTTCCATCGCGGCCTTCAGCTGGTCGCCGCAGTCGCATTTTAATGAACCGAGTATGTCGCCTGTCAGGCACTCGGAATGCACCCTTGTAAGCACGGGCGATTCCGCCTTTATATCGCCCATTACCATGGCTATGTGAAGGTTGCCTGAACATTTGTCCATGTAAAGCTTTATCCTGAAATCGCCGTATTTTGTCGGAAGGTCCGTTTCCACGACTTTCTCAATCAGTATTTCTGTTTTTCTCCTGTAGGATATCAGCTGCTCTATTGATATAATTTTTAACCCGTGTTTTTTAGCGAATTCCCTGAGCTGGGGCAGCCTTGCCATTGTGCCGTCCTCGTTCATTATCTCGCATATGACGCCGGCGTGCACTTTCGCTCCAGCGAGCCGCGCCAGGTCAACCGCGGCCTCGGTATGCCCCGCGCGCTCAAGCGTGCATCCTTTCTTGGCCGCAAGAGGGAATATGTGCCCGGGAACGGTGAATTCCTCTGGCCTTGCGTCAGGAGACGAGGCTTTTCTTATGGTTAGCGCCCTGTCAGCTGAGGAAATTCCGGTTGAGACGCCTTCTTTGGCGTCAATTGAAACAGTAAAGGCTGTCCTCATTTTATCAAGGTTTTTCGGCGCCATGGGTTCAAGTTTCAGCTTGTGCACCTGGTCATGCGGGAGAGCTAGACATATCAATCCTGAGCCCTGTTTTGCCATGAAAGTGACTATCTCAGGCGTTATTTTTTCCGCCACGCATATAAGGTCGCCCTCATTCTCGCGGTCCTCATCATCAACCACGACTATCATCCTGCCGTTCTTTAGGTCTTCCACAGCCTCTTCAACTTTCGCAAAAACCTTTTCATCCATTTCTTTTATCCTTAATTATCAATTATTCATTATTGATTATAAATTTTTTTAAGAGTACATGTCCACAAGCATTCCCTGTATCCGCTCAAGCGCGGCAAGTAGCTCAAGCGAAGGCGCGTTCTTTTCCAGCACCTGTTTTGTGAGCTTTTCAAGCGCCTCGTCCACCCTCTCAACAAGAACAAACACCTTTTTCCTCTTTTCCATGAGCTTTGAAGAGTCCGATACTTTCACCGAATATATCTTTTTTACCGCCTGTTCCATAAAATTTTTTACCATTTTCTTGTACTTTTCAAGTTCCTCAAAAGTGCGGTGCCGCTCAAGCACCTTTGCCTGCTCGGCAAGGTCCGCTATCAGCTCATCCAGCGAGCGCTTCACCTGCTCTTCAGCCGCGCTGTCCAGCTGCTGCGCGAAGCTAAAGGCGTTAACGCTGTCGCGCGACACATGCTTTGCCGCGCCCTTGTCTGATCTTTTGGACTTGCCTATCTGCTTGTTGTCGCTAAACTGATTCAATGGTTCGTTTACTCGCATCTTTTCCTCGGATTTCAGATTCCGGATTTCAAAACAAAGGCAAAATACATGGTATATCCGGCTTTTACTTTAAATTTTCAACTTGCTTTATAACATACTTGCCTATTATGTCAAACTCCAGGTTCACTGCCGTGCCTTTTTTGTAACCATTCATTATTGTGTTCTCAAGCGTCTCCGGTATGACAGCGACAGTAAAAACGCCATTCCCAGTATTATACGCCGTAAGGCTCACTCCGTCCACGGCTATTGAGCCTTTTTCAACGAGATATTTGTTATACCCGGAAGGATACGAGACAGTAAGAAGCGTATTGCCTTTTTCCCTTTTCAGGCTTTCCACACGGCCTGTCGTATCCACATGGCCCTGCACGATGTGGCCGCTCAGGAACCTGTCAGCAGTAAGCGGCAGCTCTATATTGACCTGATGCGCGGGCATTAATCCTTTCAGGGTTGTCCTGCTCAGCGTTTCAGCCGACACATCAGCGGCAAAAGTGTTTTTCGCCTTAAACGATGCGGCGGTAAGGCACACGCCGTTAACGGCTATGCTCATGCCCTTTTCAGGATTTACCAACTGCTTTTCTGCGGCAAGTTCAACTACTTTTCCGCTTCCAGAAGCCCTTATTGCCTTAACCCTTGCCCTGCAATAAACGATGCCGCTAAACATATTTTATCCTTCCCTTTATCAGTATGTCCGGTGTTATACGCGTAATATCCGGGTTTATTAAATCAAAGTTCTTTTTTACGCCTTCCGGAAAATACGGCAGACCTTTTTCGCCGATTATTACGGGCGCTATGTAAAAATGCGCCTCGTCAGCCAGCTTTTCCCTAAGGAACGACATGGCTGTCATGGCGCCGCCTTCCACAAGAACGCTCATTATGCCGCGCTTAAAAAGCTCCCTCATGCATTTTTTCAGGGAGAACCTGCGGTTTTTCCCTTTCAGCATTATAACATTTACGCCTTTTTTCTCAAATGCTTTTATCCTTTTCACAGGAATACGCGAACCCACTATGTATATTTCCTCTGGACGCGACTTGCTGAATATTCCCGCGTTTAGCGGAGTTTTGCCCTCGCTGTCCAGTATAACCTTCTTTATCCTCTTTGACCTGTCAATCCTGCAGTCAAGGAAAGGGTCGTCCTTTAGGACCGTATTTATTCCCACGAGTATGGCGTCGCATTCTTTTCTCAATTGCTGCGCATGAAGCCTTGATTTTTTTGATGTAATCCATACCTGCCCGCGGTCCTTAAGCCCTATTTTCCCGTCAAGCGACATGCCCGCCTTTATTATGATGTAGGGCATTTTCTCGGTCATGTTCTTTACAAAAAACCTGTTAAGCTCCGCAGCCTGTCTTTCCAGTATTCCAACTTTCAGTTTTATATTTCCAGCTTTCAGTTTCAAAAATCCCCTGCCCGACACTTTCGGGTTCGGGTCCTTCATGGCCGCCACAACTTCCCTTATACCGGCCTTTATTATCGCGTCAGCGCAGGGCGGCGTACGCTTATCAGTGTGGCTGCACGGCTCCAGGTTTACATATAGGGACGCGCCCTTTGCCCTGCTGCCGGCAATTTTAAGCGCCTCTGCCTCAGCGTGCGGCATACCTGCCCTCTTATGGTATCCTTCGGCTATGATTTTCCCGTTTTTGACAATAACACAGCCAACAAGGGGGTTTGGCGACGTGTGTCCCGAGGCAGCACCCGCGAGTTCCAGCGCCTTTTTCATGTAAAATTCGTCATTTTTATTCATATCCTGATTATAACATAATCCTTGATTTTAATTGAGGTTTTATATATATTATACGGGCTGTGCGGATGTGGCGAAATTGGCAGACGCGCTAGATTCAGGTTCTAGTGGCGGCAACGCTGTGTGGGTTCAAGTCCCTCCATCCGCACCATTTTTTTTATCATATTAAAGGGACTTGAAGCGAGGCCTGCGCTGCCATGAATGGCAGATGAAGCAGGCCGAGCAGGGTCGAGCGAGCAGCCCGAAGGGTGCGAGCGAGACAAGTCCCTCCATCCGCACCATTTTTTTATCATATTAAAGGGACTTGAAGCGAGGCCTGCGCTGCCATGAATGGCA
>CAYNMZ010000036.1:0-15067 GCA_964398505.1 uncultured Spirochaetia bacterium | reverse complement strand
ACGCAATGATGTCCACTGTGAAATTCCTTGAGTATCTCGCGCTGACCGGAAAAAAACTTTCTGAAATTACTGCCGGCCTGCCTGAATACATAAAAATAGTGGAGGAAGAGCCGATTCCCTGGGAAAAGCGCGGCGCTGTCATGAAAGAGCTTGTAGTGCTTTCTGACAAGGGCCGGGACAATGTGGAAGGAGTGGAATTCAAGGACGCGGACAGCCGTATGCTTTTAATACCCGACAATGACAGGCCGGTATTTCATATTTACGCGGAGGGAAAAACAAAAGCGCAGGCAAAGGCACAGGTGGCCAAATACAGGAAAATGCTGAAGAAAATAATAGAAAAAATCTGACATAGCAATACCCGTAAACCGCCAAAAACACGGTTTTTTAAGAGTTTTCAGGGCGAAAACACGCTTATCAGGGCGGTATTTGGTTCATGGCGGTATTTGGGTTTGACATAAGCCATGCGTTATTATATAATCGTTTCCACGTTTCATCATTTCGGCAATAAAATTGCATGTTGACAATTCAAAATTGAGGTTTTTTTACAGGAGTTTTATGCCCGAGACAATAACGGTAATAGGCAGCGTAAACCTTGACATAATGGTCAAGACAGAGAGGATGCCGGAACGCGGCGAGACTGTTGCCGGGGAGAAAATGTACCTTTTGCCCGGCGGCAAGGGCGCGAATCAGGCTGTGGCCATAGCAAGGCTCGGCAAAAAGGTGTTTTTTGTGGCGAAAAAGGGCAGGGATTTAATACCCGAAGTCGTGATGAAAAACCTGAGACACCCGAACATCAATCTTGATTATTTCATAACGGACGAGAGCGTTTCTACCGGCGTGGCGCTTGTGAACTCGACCGGCAAGAGGGGGAATAAGGTAACGCTTTACACCGGCGCGAACGAGCAGCTCCTGCCGGCTGACATTGAAAAGGCCGAGGAGGCGATAAAAGCCTCAAAGGTCGTGGTTGTCTGCACCGAGATACCGATTCCTTCGGTAAAGAAGGCCATAGAGCTCGCGAGGAAGCACGGCATAAAGACGATACTTAACATAGGCGCGGCGGGCACAAAGAACAGGGAAGAAATCCTGAGCGTCCTTCCGGGAATTGATATAGTGATCATGAACGAGCGCGAGGGCGGCTACCTGACCAACAGGATAATATCCCACATGGAAACAGGGACGCTTTCAGGAAACGAGCTCAGGGCGCTTGGCGTGAACCACGTGATAATAACCATGGGCAAGGAAGGCACGCTGCTTGTAAATTCCCACGGCGCCACTGTCTTTCACAGGTACGGCATAGAGGTAAAGGATACGGTGGGCGGCGGCGACGCTTTCATGGGCGCTGTGGCCGCGGCCATAGCCGAGGGTAAGTTTGTCATTGACGCCATAGACTACGGAAACGCGGCGGGCGCGCTTGTGACGCGCGAGATAGGCGCGCAGGAGAGCCTTGCGACAAAGGAAGAAATAGAAAGCTTCATTGAAGTAAAGAAAAGGGACGGGCTGGGCAAGGTTTACAGGGATTACAATGACACGATAAAGATGCTTGAGCAAAAAGCCGTAAAAATGCGCGTCAATATAATTAAAATGCTCGGATGCGCTGGTTCGGGCCACCTCGGCGGTTCGCTTTCGGCAATAGACGTCATAGCCGCGCTTTATATGCACGTGATGAGGATAGACCCGAAAAATCCAAGGTGGGAACTGCGCGACAGGTTCGTGCTGTCAAAGGGGCACGCGGCGCCGGCGCTTTACGCCGCGCTTGTGGAAGCGGGTTTCATAAAGGAAGAGTGCCTGTGGTCGCTCAGGAAATGCGGCGGAAGCCTTTCGGGCCATCCTGAGATGACAAAAACACCGGGAGTGGACATGACCACCGGCTCCCTCGGCCAGGGATTGTCCGTCGCGAACGGCATGGCGCTCGCTGCCAAGCTGCGCGGCCTTGATTACAGGGTTTATGTGATGCTGGGCGACGGCGAGGCGCAGGAAGGCCAGGTGTGGGAGGCGGCGATGACGTCTTACACCAGGCGGCTTGACAATGTCTGCGCCATACTGGACTACAACGGCCTGCAGATAGACGGCTCAATCGGCCAGGTAAAGGCCGGGCTGGAGCCTCTTGTGGAAAAGTGGAAGGCTTTCAACTGGAACGTTATTGAGATAGACGGCCACAACCCCGAGGCGATAATAGAGGCGTTTGACGAGGCGAAAAAAGTAAAGGGCCTGCCTTCAATAATCATAGCAAGGACGGTAAAGGGCAAGGGCGTGTCTTTCATGGAAAGAAAAGTGGAATATCACGGCGTCGCGCCGAATGAGCAGGAACAGCAAAAGGCGCTTATGGAACTGGGGTGCGTAAATGACGCAGACTAAGGGCGCGATGACTTCAATGCGCAACACGTACGGCGACACGCTTGTAAAGCTGGGCGAGAAACACAAAAATCTCGTCGTGCTTGACGCGGACCTCGCCAAGTCCACACAGACCTTAAGGTTCGGGAAAAAATTTCCCGAACGCTTCTTTGACATGGGCATAGCCGAGCAGGACATGATGGGCACCGCGGCAGGCCTTGCGGCTTCGGGCATGAACCCTTTTGCGTCCACGTTTGCCATGTTCGGCTCAGGCAGGCCGTGGGAACAGATAAGGAATTCAATAGCGTACCCGAACCTGCCCGTAAAGATTGTGGTCACCCACGCCGGCATTTCGGTGGGGCCTGACGGGCCCACGCACCAGGCGTGCGAAGACATAGCGATAATGCGCGCGATACCAAACATGAAAATTGTGGCACCTGCCGACTCGGTGGAGACGGAGAAACTGATTACTTTCCTCGCGGAATACTACGATTCGCCGGTTTACGTGAGGCTGGCAAGGATGAACTCGCCCGTGGTTTTCGGGGATGATTACGAGTTTGAATTCGGCAAGGCGCGTATAATAAGGAAAGGAAGCGACATTGCGATAATAAGCACGGGCATGATGCTTGTGCAGGCAATGGCGGCCGCTGAGATGCTTGCAAAGGACGGCATATCGGCTGAAGTGATTCACATGCCGACCGTAAAGCCGCTTGATGAAAAGGCGGTAATTGAGGCCGCCAGGGCGACGGGCAGGATCATAACCCTTGAGGAGCACAGCATAATAGGCGGCTTAGGCTCGGCAGTGGCCGAGGTACTGGCCGAGAAACAGCCGGCCGTCCTGGCCAGGCTGGGCATAAGGGACAGGTTTGCCGAATCCGGCGAGCCTGACGAACTTTTTGAGAAATACGGCATAAGTGAAAAACATGTATATAAGACGGCCGTTAAAATGGCCGGAGAGAAGGTCAACGGGAAAAAGCCGAAAATGAAGGCGAAGGCAAAAAAGCGCAAATAGCGGCCTGCTTTCGCCGGCGGTTTGCCGGCTTTGACCCTTGAATTAAATTCGGAGGTTAATTTTATGAACAGACGGCTTCAGATAGTGGCGTTTATCACTGCGGTGTTTATCGGGCTTTCAATCTGGAAGCTCTGGCCGCCTTTTGACATAAAGGACGCTGAGGGCCAGCTGCTGGAAAAGGGAAAAATAAACCTGGGCCTTGACCTTCAGGGAGGCATGTATTTAAAGCTCGGCGTGGATGATACGCAGCTTCCCAAGGACACAAAGCTTGAGGAAGCGGTGTCAAGGGCGCTTGAAATTTTAAGGAACAGGATTGACCAGCTCGGCGTGGCTGAACCAATAATACAGCGCGAGGGCGACAAGTTTATAATCATACAGCTTCCTGGCGTAAAGGACCCTGACCGGGCCATGAGCATAATCGGAAAGACCGCCCTGCTGGAGTTCAAGTTGGTTGACGAGAACAGCAAGGTCTCAGACATGACGGACGACGCCGGCAATACAGTGGCGTCAAAGGTCCCTGAAAACCTGATGGTCCTGAAAAACAGGGAAGGCTCGCGGCTTGTCCTGGAAAAGAGAAATGTCGTGACAGGCGCGGACCTTGTGGACGCGAAAGTGCATGTCGGCCAGTTCGGCGAACCGGTGGTGTGGTTCAAGTTCTCGCCCGAGGGCGGCAGGAAATTCGCGGAAGTCACGGGCGACAATGTGGGCAGGAAGCTGGCCATTGTGCTGGATGACACGGTGTATTCCGACCCTGTCATCAAGTCGAGGATATCGGGAGGAGAAGGCATAATAGAGGGCAGTTTTACCATAGACGACGCCAAGGACCTGGCCCTTGTACTCCGCGCGGGCGCGCTTCCTGCGCCGGTGAAAATACTCAATAAAAATGTCATAGGGGCGTCGCTTGGCGCTGACGCGATAGAAAAAGGAAAGAAGTCAATCATTATAGGCGCGCTTGCTGTCGTGGTTTTCATGGCGCTGTATTACGGCGTGTCCGGAATCATAGCCGACATAGCGCTTATATTCAACCTGCTATTTGTAATGGGAATACTCGCGGGCTTGAACGCCACTCTCACTCTTCCGGGCATAGCGGGCTTGACGCTCACTCTCGGCATGGCGGTTGACGCCAATGTGCTTATATTTGAGCGAATAAGGGAGGAAATGAGGACAGGCAAGACCATAAGGGCGGCCATAGACGCGGGATACAACAGGGCGTTCTGGACCATAGTTGACTCGCACGTCACTTCGCTGATAACCGCCGCGATACTGTTCCAGTTCGGGACAGGGCCTGTCAGGGGTTTTGCGGTGACCTTGTTCTGGGGCATAGTGGTCAGCTTCTACACCGCTTTCTTCATAACAAAGGGCATGTTTGACCTAAGGAAGCAGTATAATTCGCTCAGTATTTAGGGGCAGACCTTAATCCAAAATCCATAATATAAAGACAATATGGAACAAACAGGAGGATGAGATGATAGAAATAATAAAGAACCCGAAGATAAATTTCATGGGCGCCAGGAAAGTCACATACGTGATATCCGCCCTGCTGGTTTTAAACGGGCTTTTCGCGGTTTACAAGGTAGCCGCGGGCAAGGCGAACATGAGCCTTGACTTTACGGGCGGCGTCAGCGTGCAGGTGAAGTTCTCAAAGCCTGTCACAATTGCCCAGATAAGGGACATAACGAAAAAGGAGAACTTAAACGTCAGCATACAGGGCGTCGGCGCGGCCTCTGAGAACACGTTCCTTGTGAGGGCGGGAATGAAGGATATGGGGGGCGAGTCCGGAGCCGCAAGGATAGTTGAAGTCCTGAAAAAGGGCGCTTCTGACGAGAAACTTGAAATGCTTGAGGAAAACCTTATAGGCCCGCTCGTTTCCGCGCAGCTCAAGCAAAAGGCGCTTTACGCGATAATTTGGGCGGCCATCGGCATACTTGTCTACATATGGGTCAGGTTCAAGTTCAAGTTCGCGGTTGTCGCCACTCTGGCGACGCTTCACGATGTGCTGGCTGTTATCGGCGTAACTGTACTGCTGAACAAGGAAATAGACATACTCGTGCTTACGGCCCTTCTCACGGTAGCGGGATACTCGCTGACCGATACTGTAGTAGTCTTTGACAGGATAAGGGAAAACATGAAGCTTATACTTAAGATGCCGTTTGAACAGCTGGTGAACAACAGCGTGAACGAGGTGCTCTCAAGGAGCATAATAACATCGGGCACAACCCTTCTTGTCGCCGTATCCCTTTTCTATTTCGGCGGCTATGTCCTGCATAATTTCTCGCTTACGTTAATACTGGGTATAATAATCGGCACGTATTCCTCTGTCCTGATGGCCAGCCCGCTTATAGTTGACTGGGAAAACTATGAAAGGAAGCACAGGGCAGTCATAAAATAAAAAATTTCACGGATGTTCCGGCGCCGGCGGCCGGCCCGGGAAACAACTTCGGGGGATAGCGATGCCTGAGATTATAGGTCAAAATACCGCCGCGGCGCTGATAGCGGCGACAGCGGTCGCGAACGCGGGAGCTGTCCTTATAAAAAAGGGAAAACCCCGCCTTCTTTTCATGGCCGCGCTTGACGCGGCTGCAATCCTTTTTCTGGCGCTGAAGGGCACAGGACCCGCGCTCGTGCTTCTCTTTGCCGTTGCGTGCGTCTTTATAAACATTGGCACTGGTTTTCTTCCGGAAATAACCTTGCCTTGCATGAAGCGCGCAGGCATACCTCTTTTCTTTGCCGCTGCAGCGGGATTTTTCGCTGTCCTTCTGGCCTCGCCCGCGAAGCCTTCGGCGGAATGGATTATGCCCGGAGTTTTGCCCGCGGCAATTGCCGCGGCGTTTATGGCGGCTTTTATACTGGCAGCCTTCATTTTAATAAGGCGCTGTGAAGGCGGCGAAGAATGACATATCTCGTCTACGGCGTGTCCGGAGCGGCGTTTTTCACCTCAGCATACCTTTTAATATTCCGAAAGAACAGGCCCGCATCAGCGTTTCTTTTCGCCGTTGCGGTAAAGGCCCTTGCCGCGGGCATAGCGTTTTGCGGCGCGGCCGGGGGAGCGCAGGCTTACGCGGCCTGTCTTGGCGCGCTGTGCGCGGGTGTGTTCGCGTTCGCGGCAGCCGCGGCAAGGCATGGCCGTTCAAGCGCGGTTTTGCCTGTCCTGCTGGCGGTTGTCCTGGCCCATTTTTTCCAGGGCTGCGGCGGCGGCATAAGGCTTGTGCCGCAGGTTTCAGCCGAGACAGAGACGGGTTTTGTTCCTGCGCGGCTGACAGCCGCCGGAAAGGGCGAGGTTTATGTCGGCGCGGCAAACGAAAAAAATGTCTATCTTTTCAGCCTTAAGGAAAAGAAAAAATTAAAGGCAATACCCGCCGGTTACGGCCCTGGCAGGATACTGGCGCGCGGCAACATGATTTTCATTGCGAACGAGAAGAACGCGAGTGTGACATTTTATAACCGGGCGCTGGACACTGCCGAATCCATTGACTGCGGAGGCGAGTACCCTTTTGACCTGGAATACAACCAGGCCAAGGACCTGCTGTATGTGTCAAATACGGGCAGCGGCAACGTGGCTGTCATCAGCGTCAGGGCCAGGGCCGTAAAGAACAGGATACAGACCGGCAAATGGCCTTCAGGGCTATACCTGACTCCTGACGCAAGACACCTTTATGTGGCCTGCAAGTACACGAACACGGTGCAGATGATAGACACGGAGAATGAAAGGATGCTGTTCACGAAGATAGACGCGGGAGTGTCGCCTGTGCAGCTTGTGCCGCTCGGCAGCGGCCGTATCGCCATAATAAACGAGTGGGAATATTCCTTCAACCAGAAGAGCTCCATACTCCTTTTTAATACGGGCGATTATTCCATAAAATCAGCGATAGGCACGGAAGGCGGCATTGAGCACGCGGTCCTGTCAAAGTCAAGAAAGTTCATGTATGTGAGCGTCCCGCTGAAGGACAAGGTGATATTCATAGACATGGAAAAGGGGCGGGTAGACCACTCCATATACCTGCGCAACGCGGTGCCCAAATGGCTGGCGCTTTCAAGGGACGGAAGCGAGCTTTATGTGTCCGCGCCCAACGCCGGCAGGATATACACAATAGAGTTAAACGGTTACATGTGACCATGGAAGGCATGTTTGAAATCCTGATTTCCCGTGGGTTCGCGGTATTCGCCTCGGCGGGCGTGATGCTGGCGCTGGCTGCGCCGGAAAAAAACAGCAGGATGTCAGGCGCCGTCACAGGCGCGGCTTTCAATGTCGCGCTGCTTCCGCTCATAGCCGCCGGCGCGGCGGCTTTTCTTTATATCAATGGAAAAGCTGATATTATGGCCGGGCAAACGGTTTCGTCATCGTCGCAGGCGGCGGGTTTTGTCCTTGCCTGCTTCATGTGCCTTGCGGCAGCAGGGCATAAGGCAGGTCCGCTTGAAACAGCGGCGTTTTGCGCCGCGGCAGCGGCTTTTTACGCGGCCGCGTTTTATGGCAATGCGTCCGTATTGCTGTTCATCGCGGCGGAGCTGTGCCTTGTTGGCCTTGCGGTTGCCGGAGGCAAGGATACTGATAAAAACAACACGGTTTTCGGAGCCGTGATAGCGGCAGGATGCGCCCTGCTTTTCGTGTTTGTCCATAATGAGTCGCGGAGTGAAACCGCGCTTTCTTTCCTGTTGATTTCCCTAATGATGCTTTCGTCGCCGGGCAGGACAGCTTTCACAAAGGACGCGGGAGCCGGCCGGGAAAACCACGGCATTATCATGTCCGTCAGCGCGGGAGGAGCATTCATACTTGCGGGTTTGGGCAGGGCAGAGGTTGCGGCTGTGGCGGCAATGGCGCTGGGTGTATTGAACTTTTTCCGCGCGGTAACAGAGGAGAACTACGGGCATTTCAGCCTGCGCGACGCGTGCGGCGCTTTTTTTATAATGCTCACTGCGTCTTTCGGCGCGGGACTGTCACAGGAAAGGCTGCCGGCTGTTTTCCCGTTTTTTGTGCTGTCAGCGGCGATGAATTACGGGTTCCTCGCGGTCCGGAATAACGCGGCTGTAACGGTTGGTGACTTAAAATACGGCGAAAAACACGTAAGCAGCCGGGGACTTGCGCTTTTTGCCGTGTTTTTCTCGCTTTTGGGAGAAGTTCTGACATTGCGCATGATATGGGCAGAGGGCAAGATGGGCGCAGCCGCGTCAGCGGCTGTCATGATATTTACAGCCCTTTACGCGGTTTATGGCCTGAACAAGCTGTTTATAATCCTTTCAATGCTTAAAAGAGAGTCAAAAAAGAGAGCCGGCCGTTTCATTGAGCTTTCCGCTGCCCGTCCAGCTGTCCTTCTCCTGCTTCTTTTTGCCGCGATGGCTGCGTGGAGGCTGAAGTGAACCGGTTATTTTACGCGGCGTTTTTCGCCTCAGCTGCCGTATTTGCGGCCGCGATTTTACTGCTTGAGGGGGTTTCAGCAGGTTTGCCGGCGCTTCTCGGCCTGCTTATCGTGTTTTTTTTAATGGCCGCGCGCAGCGGTGGCAAGGGCAAAAATTAACAGTTTTTCTTCCTGTTGCGTACAACTGACGCTGCTATGGCAGAGGCAAGCACGCCGGCGATAAAGGCGAGCGAGACCAGGGCGTCTATCTTGTAAAAACCCGATACTATCATTTTTAAGCCAACGTAGCACAGTATTACGGACAGGGCGTGGTTTATGTAATAAAAGGACGCGGCCGCGCCTGCCAGCACAAAATACAGCGCGCGAAGTCCCAGTATGGCGAAGATGTTTGAGGTGTAAACGATAAACGGGTCGAGCGTTATGGCGAATATGGCGGGTATGGAGTCAAAGGCGAAAATGACGTCAACTATGTTTATGACTATGAACACCAAAAAAAGCCTGGTGAAAACCGGTTTCCCTTTCTCCCTTGTCGTGAACCGGTCCGCGTCAAAACCCTCGGAAAAGGGAAGCGCGCGGTGGACGAGTTTTACAAACCAGCTTTTGCCGGGATTTTTTTCCGCGTTCCTGGTGGCGAAAATCTTTATGCCCGTGTAAATCAGGAAGGCGCCGAATAAATATATCAGGAAATGAAAACGTTCTATCAGCGAAATGCCGGCGAAGATGAAAATTCCGCGCAATATCATGGCCACGACTATGCCCCAGAAAAGCACCTTTTGCTGGTATTCCCTGGGTACGGCGAAAAAACCGAATATTGACAAAAATACGAACAGGTTGTCAACGCTTAACGACTTCTCGATCACATAGCCGGTCAGGAATTCCAGGGCCTTTGAGCTTCCGTGCGCGAAAAGCACGTAAACGTTGAAAAGCAGGGCGGCGGATATCCAGACAGCGGACATTATCAGCGCTTCCTTCATTTTTATGATGTGGCTCTTCTTGTGAAAAAGGCCGAGATCAATGAGGAGGAACACGACTATCATGGCGTTGAACAGAGCGAACTCAAGCCAGCTTTCAGTCATGTGCGTAAAATGCATTTTTTCATCCTTTTGTGAAGTTGAAACAGCGCTAATCATAGCATAAAAGGCCCGCTGTGAAAACGGAAATTATTGCTTTTTTTTTGCTTCCGCCGTATTTCGCGAAGAAGGCGTCAAGCGCCTCCTTTGCGGGGCCTGAGGATATATTGACATTTGAATGGCCCGTGCCCGGAAGGGAGACGAAAAACTTGTCCTTTGAGCCTGCGGCCCCAAACAGCCTTTTTCCTATGTCCTGAGGGAAAACCTCGTCCTCTGTGCCGTGCAGGACAAGAAGGGGCGCTGAAAAGGACCTTGCGTAATCAATTGGCTGCGGTTTGCGGTTCAACAGCTTTTCGTCAGCCGTAAGACGCACAAGCCACCTTATTGGCGGGAAGGCCGCCCGCTCGTTCAGGCGCGGCACGGCGTCTTTCGCGCTCGTAAAAGGCGCTTCCATTATTATCCCGTCAAGTTTTTCCCTTGAGCCGAGGTACGCGCACGGCACTGTTCCTATGGACTGGCTGAAAATAAAGAGGCGTTTGGGGCTGTAAGTCTTTTTGACGTATGAAAAAACCGCGTCAGCGTCTTCAATTAACCCGTCAAATGTCGGTTTCCCGCCGCTTTGGCCGTAACCGCGGTAGTCAAAGCAGATTACGTTGAGGCCGTA
Source organism: uncultured Spirochaetia bacterium (assembly GCA_964398505.1). GTDB lineage: Bacteria > Oederibacteriota > PGYV01 > PGYV01 > CAYNMZ01 > CAYNMZ01. Next base: position 4,639 of record CAYNMZ010000036.1, on the reverse strand, counting down.
TGAGGAGGAGAGATAATAAAGCCTTTCACGTATCTCGTAAACGCTGTTGCCGTTTCCGTAGAACATGATGAGGTAATCGGGCGAAGGGTTCTTTACAATGACCCCGGACAGTGTTACGCCGCCAGACTTTAGGGACAAAACAGCGGTGTCAGCCCCGGCTTCAGGCGGCAGGGGCCCGCGGTTTTCGGGAAAGAAAAAATTGTCCTCATTGAGCGTGATACAGGAGGAAAAAACCAGGAAAAAAGCCGGTATAATAAGGACTTTAATCAACTGACGCATAAAAGGCACCTTTCATTTTATCAGCAACGCGGGAAGGTTTTAATCGTTCTATATATGTGGTATTATACTATAAATACTGAAAAAGGCGGTCAATAATAATATGAAAAGAACCCTTGCAGCGATTGTTTTAATGACTGGTTTTTGCGTCCTTGCGTCTGCCGCGACAGTCTCGGTTGATTGCAACACGGAACTGCATTCATACAAGAGGGACATGGCTTTTGGTACGAATTTCCTCGGTGAATGGACTGATTTCAAGCTTTACAGGGATAACATATACAGGTTCCAGCAGGCAGGCACGAGGTTCTGGAGATTTCCCGGCGGGTCAAACTCAAACGAGTACCACTGGAACGGCGACGGTTATTATGACTCTGAAAAGGTCTGGCATATTAACAACAGCCCGAATGTCACGACTTTTAAGCGGGGGTTCTACAATTTATCCGCGCACCGCGGCTCTTCTTCCATCGGCTATGGCAAGCCCGCTGTCATAACTGACGGAGACCTTTCCACATACTGGCTCAGCTATCCGGGCGCTGAAGGCTTGCAGTGGGTTTATATTGACATACAGACAGCGTCGTACTCGGCTGTTCCGGTGAACAGGATAGTGATTGAGTGGGGCTCTCCTTATGCGAGCCAGTACACGATACAGTATTCAAACGCCAACTGGAATTATACGGGCCAGTGGGCTTACAATGACACGGCATGGACTGATACGACGCAGAACAATGTGGCGGGCACCGGCGGCCAGGCGGACTTAAGCTTCACGCAGGTCAATGCCAAGTACATAAGGGTGCTGTGCCAGGCGTCTTCCTCGGCCTCGGGCCAGTTCGCCATAAAGGAAATACGCCTTTACGGCCCGTCGGGCCAGATAACGAACAATGTGAATACCGTGGCGCAGACGCCTTCTGTGGCCTCATCAATGGCGCTGGGAGACAATTTTCAGGAATATGACACCATGGATTTTGAGCAGTACATGAGCGCCGTAAAGTCCATGACCCCGCCGGCTGAACCCATGATAACCATAAATTTTTTCACCGGCACCACGCAGGAGGCCGCTGACTGGGTATATTACGCGAACGTGCACAAGCTGTACGGCATCAAATACTGGGAAATAGGAAATGAGAACTGGGGCAACTGGGAGTCGGGCGGGCCGTGCGACCCTGTAAACTACGCGAAAAGGTTCATCGCGCTTTATGACGCGATGACAGCGGTTGACCCTTCCATTGTTGTGGCACCGCAGTTTAACAGCGTAATGGACAGGCATAATGTCACCATGACAGCAGGGAACAATCCCGGCGCATATGATTATTACATAGATACTTTCTTAAAATACCTGTATGACCACGGCAGGGCAGGGATACTAAAGGGGCTTTCGGTCCACAAGTACCCGTCCTGGATGCCTGTGGCTGAGGCAACTCCGCTGGCGCAGGTGGATGTGTGGGACACCGAAGTGCCGCTTGTCAAGACATGGATAAACAACAGGTGCTCAAACCCCGGGGAAGTTAAGATATGGCTGACAGAATACAATGACGGCATTGACAGCGCGTTTACCAACCGTTTTTACAATTCTCTTTTTGTGACGGCATATACGCTGAATTTTCTTCGCAATGGCGGGGATTACACATGCTTTTTCAGGCCTTTCGGCACTCCGGGGCCCGGCCAGTCTGACAAGACCATTTTCTCGGACTTTGGATATCTTGAGGGCGGAGGGCTTTCGGGAGCGCTATCGGACTACAGGTACCAGCCGAGGGCCTCTTTTTACGCTTTTGAAATGATGTATAACCGCTTCTCGGCGGCTGATGTTTTCGGGAATACGCTTGTTTCCGCCGTTTCAGACAGCCCCGCGCTGAAAGTTTACGCGAACAAGCGCGGTGACAGGAAGCTGTCAATCGTGTTTGTGAATACTGACCAGGCGAATACCATAAACGCCGCGGTCTCAATAGCCGGGTTCTCGCCGCTTTCCCAGGCTGAGGTCGTGTCATACACCAGGCAGAACTATTCGTGGGTATTGAACGGCGCAAATTCCTACGCGAACCCGGATACGCCTCCTGTCATATCGTCCATCAGCGGCGTTTCGCAAAACTTCACGTTCGCGTCATGGCCGTATTCGGTCAGGATGCTTACCATGTACGATTCCACACAGCCCACGCTTGTGCCTTCAAGCACCCCTACCATGCTGCCGACGCCGACTATAACGCCGACCCCTGTGCCGAACGGCGGCGTTATGCTGGATGACTGCGAGGACGGTGACCTGCACAATATGTGGGGCGGACTCTGGTCCGTGTATGGTGACAACATTTCCTCATATCCTTCTGCGCTGGAGTCAATGACCTGTGACGGCGGAGCGCTAGGCTCATCCTGTTATATGCGCGTGACCGGGTATGTACTTAACAATACATGGGGTTTCGGCGTAAACTGCCCGCTGAACCAGTCCTGGAACCCGACGGACATAAGCATGTATGACGGCATATTCTTTTACTGCAGGGGTAGCGCGAATTCCGCGAGGCTGGGATTCCCGCAGGATGGCACGGCTATAGGGAATTTTGGCGCGGATTTTAGCGTGAACACATACTGGGCTTATTATGAGATACCGTTCACGTCGCTGACTTACGCTGCCTGGGGCGAGCCGGGCGCTGTTTGGACAGCCCTGAATATTGAGGCTGTCCAGTTCCAACCTGACGGCGGCTACTCCGGGCCGACTTACAGGGAAATATGCCTGGACAACATCGGCTTTTACAGGAATACTCCGACGCCGGCGCCCACATCAGTGCCATCACTCTTAAATGTGAAGGCAATTCCGCAGCCCTGCGATTTGCGTTCAGGCGCATGCAAAGGCATCAGGTTCAGGAACCTGCCGTCTAAAAGCGCTCTGCGAATTTTCAACCTTAACGGTGAGATGGTGAAGAAAGTTGAGTTGGCAGCTTCGGCCACGGAATATTACTGGGATCTCTCTTCCCAAAGGCGAAGCGACGCGACCGCGCCCGGCATCTATATTTATACAGTATTAACCGAGGACAAGGAAGTGGCAAGGGGCAAAGTGGCTGTAATAAGGTAATTATAGTCCTTTCATATATTATAATAAGAATATAAAATGTTAAGGCAAAGTGTTTCAAAATAGGACATAAATATCCCTTTCATCGGTTCGGAATTAAAACACAATATTATAAAAAACCCATATTTTAAATGACTTTTCATGGCACAGGACTTGCTTAATTCATATTGCAAAAAAAAATTAGCAGCTTTTTAGCTGCGTAAAGGAGCAATAAAATGGCTAAAGTAATAGGTATTGACCTTGGAACAACAAATTCATGTGTTGCTGTAATGGAAGGTAAAGAACCAAAGGTAATTGTAAACGCTGAAGGTAACAGAACTACACCTTCAGTTGTTGGTTTTACAAAAAGCGGCGAACGCGTTGTTGGACTGCCGGGAAAAAGGCAGGCAGTGGCCAATCCGGAAAATACGGTTTTCTCCATAAAAAGATTTATGGGAAGGAAATTTTCGGAAGCTGCGGAGGAAATCAAGAAAGTGCCATACAAGGTTGTGGCAGCTGACAATGGTGACGCGCATGTTGAGATAGCCGGGAAAAAATACAGCCCGCCTGAAATTTCAGCCATGGTGCTGGCAAAGCTGAAGGCTGATGCTGAGTCATATCTTGGCGAAAAGGTGACACAGGCTGTAATAACCGTGCCTGCGTATTTCAACGACTCCCAGCGCCAGGCCACAAAAGACGCGGGTAAGATAGCCGGTCTTGAGGTTTTAAGGATAATAAACGAGCCTACGGCCGCTTCGCTCGCATACGGCCTTGATAAAAAGAAAAACGAGAAAATAGCCGTGTATGACCTTGGCGGCGGAACCTTTGACATATCAATACTTGAGATAGGCGACGGCGTATTTGAGGTAAAGTCAACCAACGGCGACACACACCTGGGCGGCGACGACTTTGACATAAGGATAATGGACTGGATAGCGGACGAGTTCAAAAAGCAGGAAGGCATTGACCTTAGGAATGACAAGGTGGTCCTGCAGCGCCTGAAGGAAGCTGCGGAAAAGGCAAAGATAGAGCTTTCCTCTACGACTCAGACAGAAATAAACATGCCGTTTATAACCGCGGACGCGACAGGACCAAAGCACCTTGTCATGACACTTACAAGGGCCAAGCTTGAGCAGCTCGTATCCGACCTTATAGACAGGACCGTGGAGCCCTGCAAAAAGGCGTTAAAGGACGCGGGACTTGAGACAAACCAGATAGACGAAGTTGTGCTTGTGGGCGGCATGACGAGGATGCCGGCGGTTGTTGAGCTTGTAAAAAAACTTTTCAACAAGGAACCCCACAAGGGCGTGAACCCGGATGAGGTAGTCGCGG
>CAYNMZ010000035.1:0-15295 GCA_964398505.1 uncultured Spirochaetia bacterium | reverse complement strand
CTCCAAGGCCGCCGATTCCCGCCAGGATATGATACGCACGCAGGACGGAAAAATAATGGGTTTTTATCTTGAATAGTATTGACGCCGCGTCCGGCGGCGGAGAATCCGGCGTGAAATAAACCTGCCTTGTTATGTGCCTGAACACGTCAGAAGCGCCGCTTATGTCCGCCCAGCGCAAATGTGCCGTGCCTGATCTTATCATCAGGTAAAAATTCGGGCTTATAAAGCCCACAAAAAAAAGAAACATAGCCGGAATAAAAATACGCCTTTCACCTTTTTGTGCAGCAGCAAGCAGGAGCACAACCATAATAAAGGATGAGGCAAGAATAAGCGTGTGGTGAAAAACAGGCATGAAACCCGCGATATACGCAGACACAAGCATTTGCCTGCGCTTTCTCTCAAAATAATATCTTATTGCAAAATACGCGCCAAGCACGAACACGCACGCCTGCATGGCGTAAATTCCGCCCTTGGCGTGAACTGCCTGCTGCCAGAAAAGTGGTGAAAGCGCGGTGAAAACCGCCACAACCAGCGCTGCCGCGCCCGAAGCCTGTTTTGACGCGCAGTTAAAACGAATAGCCGTATAGCGCGCCGCCAAAAAAAACAGGGCCACAAACAGAGACATGAAAAAAGCCGACATTATGTTTAGTCTGAAGGCAATATCCCCGGCAGGCAATATGCTGAATACTTTCCCAAAAAGCGAGTACAGCGGATATCCGGGCGGATGGCTTATGCCCAGCGTTGCCGCTGCTGCCGCGACCTGCCCCGAATCGCCCGTGTAAATTGTGGAAGACGACGTAAGCAAAAAAGCACAGAATACGGCGAACGAAGAAGCCAGGACAATAATCCTCACTTAACCGCCCTTTCAAGGGCCTTCTTCAGCTCGTTTATCCTGACAGCAGTATCCTTTTTCTGCTCGGATTCCGGCATTTTCTCGTAAAAAGATTCAACCCATAAAAGCGCTTCGGCCGCATTTGCCTTTGTATAGGCAGACATCAATAGATTCAATGTCTTCATGTCATAAGGGTTTAATTCCATCATTCGTTTCAGGTACCTGATGCCTGACTGTGGGGCAGAAAGCCTGGCAAACGACAGCCGAGCGGCCTCGGAAAGCACAGACGGGCTGTCGTTTGCCAGGTTACAGGCCCGGTCAAGCATAATACCCGCATTTTTATTGTCTCCGTTTTCGGCCATGGAAGCCGCATTTGCCAGGAAATATTTTGCGATGAAATCCCTGTAGAAAAGGTCAAGATGTCTGTTCCTGTAAAGGTCACGCAATGTGTATAACCCGAACAATGCCTTGCCTGCGGCGTAACTTTTATCTCCCGTATATGCCTTATAAACAATGCCGTAAACCGATGAGTCAAAACGGCCTTCCCTCGCGTAATATTCGGTAAAGAACACCCTGCCCGGGTTTTCAGAAACAAAGCGGCTCTCAACTTCAGGGGCCGCGGCTGTATTTTTCCAAGTCATTTTACCGTAAACAGAGGTGTCAAGTATGGCAAAATCCCTGTCATAAACGCTGATACCGTCATACTTGCCCTTGACTTTCTTAAGGTAAACAAGGTTGAAGCTCGGGCAGTCATTCCTTGAAAACAGCGCCGAGCCCTCGGGCATGGTTTTCATTATGTTCATGGCATGGTCATAACCGAAGAACTTTTCGGAGTGCATTGACAATCCCGCGTTTGAAAACAGCATCACAAGCGGCACAAGGCCGAAAACCGAGGCCCCAAAGCGCCAGTTTACGCCGAGCCTTTCCTCAAGCAGCAAGATGATGTAAAAAACGCCCATGCCGGCGGCCAAAAGCATTACGATATCGGACACAAGGTAAAACCCCCTGCTGATGTAGACTGAAATTGTCGACAAAGAGCCTATTTTAAAGCCTGCGGCAGAATCAATGCCGTACAAGAGCGCGCCGAGATTTACGGCAGCCGCTCCGGCAAAAAACAGTGCCGCCATCCTGGAGCGCGTATAGAGCGCCGCCAGCCCCAGGAAAGCAAGAAGCGCGGCGGCGTTGTAATTTTTCACGAATTCGGAAACATAATTGCCCAGCCTGTATGACACGGTTTCAGCGCTTGCGGCGGAGATGCCGCTGTACCTCGCGCGAGTTATATGCTCAAGCACTCCCGAAACGTTTTCTGTGCCGTTCCACAGGACCGCAGAAGGGGCGGCGGAACGTATAAAAAGGTACGCGTAAGGAGTTATGAAACCGGCTAAAAAGAAACATGCGGCAACCGCAATCCCGTAAAATTTAACCCCCCTTTTCAGCCCTACGGCTATGCCCGCTGCCGCTGCGGCAAATGTCAGGAAAGCAGCCGAGGTATGCGCCACGGCTCCGAAACCAGCGGCGTAAAAAAGCAGGTAAAAAAACCTCCTGTCGCGTCCGGAAATAAACCGCATAAGGCTGAAAAACGAAACGAGTATTATAAGATGCGACATTACGTAAATGCCGCCCTTGGCCTGGACAGCCTGGGCCCAGAATGACGGGGACATGGCGTAAATAAGCCCTGTTAAAAGGCCTGACGCTTCAGCCAGACCCTTTCGCGCCCCGGGAAAAGCCGCCTTTACAAGCGCGGAGACGCAAAGGCACATCATTACGAACACAAAGGCCCCGAGTACCGCGGCGAACACATTCACCCTGAACGCCTCATCACCCGGCAGGAACGTCATCGCCGCTTTTGCCGACATCAAATACAGCGGATATCCGGGCGGGTGGCCTATGCCGAGGCTAAAAGCAGACGCGACTATCTCGCCGCTGTCGCCGAGGTAAATTGTCGGCGGTGTTGAGGCAATATACAGGCACGCTATTGCCGCGGCGAAGACGGCGAGCGCAAGCCTCATGTTTTCTTTCCTGTCGCCGATATCAGCTCTCCGGCCGCTTTCAGGGAGGCCTCTGTCACCCTGTCACCGCTCAGAAGCTTTGCCACTTCGACCCGCTTGCCTTCATCGTCAAGCCTGCTGATTGACGTCTCGGTCCTGTTGCCGTCCGTGCTCTTGCCTACCGAGTAATGCGAATCCGAATACGCGGCTATCTGCGGCAGATGCGTTATGCAGATCACCTGCTTCAAGCGTGATATATGATGGAGTTTTAAGCCGACATCCTGGGCAATTTTCCCCGAAATGCCCGTGTCTATCTCGTCAAAAACCAGTACGGGTATGAGGTCCGCCGACAGCAGTATGTTCTTTATCGCCAGCATTATCCTGGATATTTCCCCTCCAGAGGCAACCTTTACCAGCGGCTTTAATTCCTCGCCGGGATTAAGTGAAATCATGAATTCCACATTGTCAATGCCGTCAGGCCCTGCCCCGTATCTTTTCCCGCTTATCTCCGCGTTTATTCCCGGCCCCTCCTGCCTCTTTCTGACTTCAGCCTTAAATGACGCCTTCGCTATGCCAAGTCCCTTTAGTTCAGACTCTATGCCGCGGCCTAGTTCCACCGCCTTTTTCTCGCGTTTTTCCGAAAGTTCGGCGCAGACAGCGGACAAATCCGCAAGCATCGCCGACAGTTGTTCCTGCTTTTCGGCTATAAGCCGCTCATTTGACTCTATTTTCTTTTTTTCCTCCGAAAGCTCGGAGTAATACGCCTTTACGGCAGCTATGTCCTTTTTGCCGTATTTTTTGAACATAGCCTCCATCATTTCAATTCTTGATTCGATCCTGGAGAGGCTTTCCGGGTCAAAGTTTATCCTGTCCTTGTAATCCGAGAAGAAATCCTTGACTTCAGCGGCCTTTATGGAAGCGTCTTCCAGCATTTGTATCAGGTTTTCACCCGCGCGGCTGTCCAGTTTTGCTATCTCGGCCGCGTGCTTTTTTGCCCGCTCCAGGAGGTCTATGGCGCCGTCACCCTCAAGGTCAAGGGCAGAAGGCAAAAGTGAAGTTATCACGGAATTTACCGAATCCCTGACAGCACCCGCGTTTACCGCAAGCCTGCGCTCGGCCATGAGCGACTCAAACTCCGAATCGTCGGAAAACCCGGCTTCCTCAATTTCCTTTATCCTGTAGTTTATGAGGTCAAGCCTCGCGGCCTTTTCAGCTTCAAGCGCCTTTAGGCCCTCAATCTCAGAGTTCAACGCCGATGCGCCGGAATATATTTCACCGGCTTTTTCCCTCAGCCGCCATGTTCCCGCGTATGAATCAAGGAGGTCCATATGGATTTCGCTCCTTAACAGCGACTGGTGCTCATGCTGGCCGTGTATGTCTATTATCCGCTTTCCTATTTTCTCAAGTGCCGCGAGCGAAGCCGGGGAATTGTTAACCCATATCCGGCCCTTCGCCGCCCTGTTCAGTTCGCGCTTTATTATAAGGCTGTCACCGCAATCTTCAATCCCCGCCTCTTCAAGCAGGGGCTTCAGCTGTTTTTTCAGCTCCGCGGAATTTGACAGGTCAAAGACCGCCTCAATTACGGCCTTTTCCTCTCCTGTCCTTATGCTTTCAGTGTAACCGCGCTCGCCCGCGGCAATGTTCAGCGCGCCTATAACAATTGATTTCCCGGCGCCTGTCTCGCCGGTAAGCACGTTTAAACCCGGCCCGAATGAAACCTCTACGTCGCGCAGGAGCGCGTAATTTTTTATCCTAAGCGTCACAAGCATTTTTACCCCGTGTGTCTGCGTTCGTTTGCCTTAATTCCTAAGGCTCTGTATAATGGCACTGCCTATCGCTTCTGCGTCAAGCCCGCATTCCGCCCTCAATTCGGCCATAGTGCCCTGGCCCGCGAACCTGTCCGGTATTGCCAGTATCTTTACTAAATCAGTTTTTACGCGTTTTTGCCTTAGCATGGACGCGACCGACATTCCAAAACCGCCCTCAATACAGCCTTCCTCAACAGTTATGAGCTTTCCTGTCTTCTTTACTGATTTTATTATCGCAGCTTCATCAAGCGGCTTGGCGAACCTCGCGTCTATCACCTCAATTTTTCCTTTATATTCCGCGCCGAGGCCTTCCACCGCCTTAATCACTTCTTCCAGAAGCGTGCCGAGGCATAAGACCGTCACCCCGGAGCCTTTCAACACAGTGCGCGAAGTTCCTGGCGCCATTTTTACGTTCCTGACACGCGGTCCCTGCCAGGCCTTTCCCCTGGGAAACCTTATTGACGAAGGTCCTTTCAACCTGAAAGCAAGACGCAGCATGGCGCGAAGCTCCTCTCCGCAGGACGGGGCCATTACGGTCATGTTGGGCACCATTTTCATGAAAGCGATGTCAAAAACGCCGTGATGGGTCGGGCCATCCTCGCCCACAAGCCCTGCCCTGTCCATTGCGAACACAACAGGCAGGTTGGATATTGCAGTATCGTGTATTATCTGGTCAACCGCTCTCTGCATAAAAGTTGAATATACGGCCACTACAGGCCTTAATCCGGATGCAGCAAGCCCTGAGGCGAAAGTTACTGCGTGTTCCTCGGCTATACCGACGTCAAAAAACCTTTCAGGAAATTTATCCCTGAAATTTGACAGGTTCGTACCTTCTATCATGGCAGCCACTATGGCGGTAATTTTGTCGTTTGACGTGGCAAGCCTAACAAGTTCCTCAGAGAATACTGACGAATAAACCTGGGCAGAGCCATCCTTTATGATAGCACCGGTCTTTTTGTCAAACTTGCCTATGCCGTGAAAAAGCGTGGGATTTTTTTCCGCAGGCTCATAACCCTTGCCCTTCTTTGTTATGACATGAAGCAGCTTGGGGCCTGGCAATTTTTTCACGTTTTCAAGCGTGTTAACAAGCAATTTTATATTGTGCCCCTCGGTGATAGGTCCTATGTAGCGGAAACCCAGCTCGTCAAATATTATGCCCGGCGAGATAATGCCCTTTATGCCTTCCTCAATAAGCTGTATCACCTTTACGGACGGCCTTCCTATGGTCGGAATCTTTTCAAGGGCGAATTTTGTCGCTTCCCTGAGCCTGGTAAAGAAACCGCCCGTCATGAGGCTGTTTAAGTAGTTTGAAAGAGCTCCCACTGTAGGCGAAATGGACATTTCATTGTCAACGACAATCACGGTCATGTTGGTCTTGTCATGGCCGGCGTTATTGACAGCCTCAAGAGCGAGGCCGTTGGCCAAGGACGCATCGCCTATGACAGCAATAACTTCATGTTTTTCACCTTTTATATCCCGCGCCTTGGCAAAACCAAACGCCGCAGATATTGACGTTGATGTATGGCCGGCGCCAAAAGAATCATACTTGCTCTCTTTTGGCTTTAAAAACCCGGATATGCCGCCTTTTTTCCTTAATGTCTTAAATCTTTCACGCCTGCCCGTAATTATCTTGTGGCAGTAAGCCTGATGACCAACATCCCAGATAATCTTGTCGCGAGGGGCGTTAAACACCCTGTGTATGGCAATAGTAATTTCAACGGCCCCGAGGGATGAGGCAAGATGCCCGCCGTTCTTAGATACCACATCAATCATAAAATCCCTTATCTCTGACGCGAGAGTTTCAAGCTCAGAAAAACCGAGTTTTTTCAGGTCTTTTGGGCTGTTCACCCTTTTCAATATTCGGTAATCCATGGCAGGCCTAAAACATTATTACAGGCAGTAGTATCCCGATAAGCATGCCGGCTATTGCCTCAAGCGGAGTATGCCCAAGCCACTCCTTGAGTCTTTTTTCATACTTAAAACTGCTGGTCCACATCTCGTCCATCATTTTGTTCAGTATAACAGCCTGTTTTCCTGCTGCCCTGCGGACGCCCATCGCGTCGCTTATCACGACTATACAATAAAGCAGCGAGACCATGAAAATCGGTGAATCCCATCCGGTTGAAAGGCCTATTGTGACTGTTCCGCCCGTCACAGCCGCGGTATGGGAGGAAGGCATGCCGCCTGTCCCTATAAAAAGCCTGAAATCAAACTTTTTATTTTTAACATAATAAAATAATACTTTCAGCGTCTGCGCAAGAAACCAAGAACAGAAGGTTATGTAAAAAATCTTATTGGTTATTATGGTGTTCAGTATCGCGAATACTTCCGTTAATGCGTCAAGCACATACTGCATTTTACCGCTCCTTTAATATTCAATTCTCCCTAAATACCACATACTCAGCCATACGTCTTAAAGCCCCTGTATCACCCTTGATTTTACATAAAATCCGCTTCGCTTCAAGCATTAATTTACCGGCTATTTGCCTTGATTTTTCAATGCCGTAAATTGCCGGATAAGTGGACTTTCTTTTTTTTATGTCTTTCCCTGCCGTCTTGCCGAGTTTTTGGGAAGAGGAAGTAATGTCAAGAATATCATCCGCCACCTGGAAAGCGAGCCCTATTTTGTCGCCAAAAGCCTCGAAATTTTTCTCGGTTTTTCTGTCAGCTCCCGAAAGCACCGCCGGAATAAGCACAGCGGCTCTTATAAGCGCGCCTGTTTTTCTTTTATGAATTTCCGACAGTATTCTAATACCGGTTTTTTTCCCTTCATAAATCATGTCAGCCGCCTGGCCGCCTACCATACCCCTAATCCCTGCCGCTTCCGCAAGAAGCGAAGCTGCCCTTATAATATTGGCCGTCTTTATCCTGGCCGTGGCGCGGGTTGAAAGTATCGTTTTAAACGCGAGCGTAAGCAACGCGTCGCCCGCAAGTATGGCGTTCGCTTCTCCGAACTTAACATGGCATGTAGGCTTGCCGCGTCTTAAATCATCATTGTCCATCGCAGGCAAATCGTCGTGTATAAGCGAATATGTGTGAATCATTTCAATTGCGCACGCTGCAGGCATTAGGTCGTCGGGCTTCAGTGACAGCGCCCTGCCTGCCAAAAGCATCAAAAGCGGCCTTATTCGTTTTCCGCCTGCATTTACACTGTAATTTACCGCCCTGAATATGACCGCCGGAAAACCGCCTCCCGATTCAAGGTATTTTTTCAGGCTCTTTTCAACCGCAGCCTTTAAAGCTGCTGTTTCTTCTTTAAAATTATCCGGTCTGACAGGCATTAAAACAGCCCCTTGTCTTCTTCTTTTTCCTCATCCTCATCCTCATCCTCATCCTTGTTTTTCCCTGCTTCAGACTTTTTCTTGAGCATCTCAACCTTTAATTTACTCTGCTTCAGTATCTCATTGCACTTTTCTATCAACTGCATGCCTTTTTCATAATTCTTAATAGCCTCCTCAAGTTCTATATCCCCCGACTCCAGCTTATCAACAACTTCCTCTATCTGCGCCAGGGCTTCTTCTATTGTCCTGCCCTGTTTTTTTTCTTTAACCATTATAGCCTCCGTTATTTATAATATTTTTTTACTTCAGCTTCAAGTGAGCCTTTATACATTTTTACGATTATCTCGTCTCCGCCGGAAAACTTTTCAGCGTCCTTGGCTATGTTTCCCGCGCTGTCATAAACAACCGAATAACCCTTTTTAAGTATGGCAAGTGGATTCAGCATCCCCAATTTTTCACCGTAATTTTTTATGTCTTCATGGGCTCTCTTGAAAGCCCTGTCAAGCGCCCTGTCCATGGAAAGCGAGCTTTCGTCAATCTGCCGCACATAGCGCTCAAAAAGCTCAAAAGGCTTCTTAAAACCGTAGCTTTTTGCGGCCCTTGCCAGCTTTTGCTCATAATGTTTCACCTTATTTGTCAGTCCAGATGAAAGCCTGGTCGCTGATGATTCAAGAAATGAAATAAGCTCAGCTGTATCCGGTACTATCAGCTCGGCCGCGGCTGACGGCGTGGGTGCGCGAAGGTCAGCCGCAAAGTCCGCTATTGTATAATCAACCTCATGCCCCACGGCTGACACAACCGGTATCCGTGATTCCCTTATCACGTAAGCCAATGACTCGTCATTGAACGGCCAAAGGTCTTCTATTGAACCGCCGCCCCTCGCCAGCACTATTACATCAGGTGCCTCGTCTTTCGCTGAATTAAAAAACTTTATGCCTTCTATTATCTGACCTGACGCTTCGCTACCCTGCACAAGCGAAGGATAAACTTTCAATACAACGGGATTATACCTGCGGCTGATTACGTTTATCATATCCTGTATCACAGCGCCGGTCGGGCTTGTAACAATGCCTATTACAGAGGGAAACCTGGGGATTGGACGCTTAAGGCCATTGTCAAATAGCCCCAATCCTGCGAGTTTTTTCTTAAGTTTCTCAAACTCAAGCAAAAGGCTACCCGCGCCCATTATACTTATGTCCTCGGCTATAACCTGGTATTCGCTTCTTTTACCGTAAATAGATACCCTGCCATATATAATCACTTCCTTACCGTCCTCAAGTTCAGAGGCAATGGTCCTTGTTCCGCCACGGAAAAAAGCGACTTTAACCTGATTGTTTTCATCCTTTAAAGTGAAATAAATATGGCCCGAAGAATGGGATAAAAAGTTTGATATTTCGCCTTTAATATAGTACTTTGGCAGGTTTTGTTCAAGCACGGCTTTAATCGAGTTCGTAAGCTCCGTTACTGTTATGGCTTTTTCCTCAAAGTTATCCACAGGCATTTATAATCCCCTTAAATACGCCGCAGCATCCTCAGGAAGTACCGGATTTATGCTAAAACCGCTGCCTGTCTCAAATCCTGAAACTTCCTTTACCCTCGGTACAATTTCAATGTGCCAGTGATAATGGCCAAGCTGGCCTGTTTTTACAGGCGCGGTATGCAGCATGTAATTGTAGCTGGGCCTGTTCAATGCCTTGTTTATCGCTCCTATCGCCCGCTTCATTGTTTCGGCAAGGTCAATTGTCTGCTCCTGGCTTATATCCATGAAATGAGCCGCATGTTCCTTAGGCATTATCATTGTCTCAAAACACGACTGCGAAGCGAAAGGCGCGATGACTATAAAATGCCTGGTCTCCCATATCACCCTCTCCTTTAGAAGCAGTTCATTGTCCAACATATCACAGTAAATACATCTCTTTTTTTCAGAGTAATGCTTAAAGGCCTCATCTATCTCATCCTGGACTTTTTTCGGTATCACAGGCATTGCCATAAGCTGTGAATAAAGATGTCCGGTAATCGAGCCTGCGTACCTTCCCCTGTTCTTAAAGACAAGAATGTATTCAATCCTGTCATCTTTCTTCAGGTCGTTCATTCTATCCCTATAAATTTTTATTACAGACGCCACATCCGCGGCAGGCATAACGTCAAAGTCAATATTATGGATGGGGGTTTCTATTATCACTTCATTTGCCCCGGTTCCGCTTATCACGTCAAACATGGCGCGTCCCTGGCGTTTTAGCTGTGTTTCAACCATAAGATAAGGGTTGTTATTTGGTATGACACGTATTTTCCAGCTTCCGTTTTCGTTCTTTAAAGTCTGGATTTCATGGCCGCATTTATCTTCGTTTCCCGGGCAAAAAGGGCAGGCAGTATCGGAAACCGGCAGATTAGGGTCAATACGAGCACCGGGGAGAGGTGTAAAGTCCTTATCATTTAAGACTATTACCCAAGAGTTGGTTAAAGGATCTTTGCGGAGTTCAGACATATTCGCTCTTTCCGCCTGACACTATTATGCTTGCGGTTATAGCTCATGGCGCGATAACCGCTCGGGTCCGGCTGTCTTTGTTTATTTCTTTTCAGGCGCTGCGGGCACTGCCGCTTCAGCGGGCTTTTCAACCCTGGCCGAGACAAAAGAACGTTTCATGTTGATGAGCGTGCTCTCGCCCGTCCTTATCCTGATGATGTCTTCAGCGTCAATTATTTTCTCTATGACGCCGACTATTCCGCCTGTTGTGATTATCTTATCTCCCGGCTTGAGTGATTTAAGCATTTCTTGGTGCTTTTTCTGCTCTTTTTTATTCGGGAGCAGTATAATGAAATAAAAAAGAACAAAGATTATAATAAGCGGTAAAAACGCCTGAATCATTGACGGCTGCTCGGCCGCTCCTGCTGCAGCAGCCGGTGCCGCGCCTTCTGCGGCGTACAAAATAGCTGTTAACATGGTAAAACCTCCGGATTTTATTCCCTGGCCTCATGACCCGGGTCAAAAGCAGCCCCTTAAAAGGGCAGTGGAACTATAGCTTATATATCCTGAAAAACGCCTCTTTTTCTTCTTCAAAATTTCCTTCAATGATTGATTTTCTTATTTTATTCATTAATCTTATCATAAAATATATATTGTGTAAAGTGGTGAGCCTCATACCGAGTATTTCATGCACGTTAAAAAGGTGGCGCAAATAGGCCCTTGTAAAATTCCTGCAGCAATAACAGTCACATGTGGGATCAACTGGCCTGAAATCCTCCTTGTATTCAGCGTTCCTGACTGCTATCTGGCCTTCCTGTGTGTAAACACCGCCGTTCCTAGCTATCCTTGTGGGAAAAACGCAGTCAAACATGTCAATTCCTCGGCCCACGCAGTGCCACATATCCTCAGGTGTCCCGACGCCCATAAGGTAACGCGGCTTGTTTTCAGGCATTAGCGGCGCGCACCATTCAACAGCGTCATAAATCATTTCCTTGCCTTCGCCCACAGACACGCCGCCTATGGCATAACCCGGAAAATCCAGCTTTTTCATTTCCTCAATTGATTTTTCGCGCAAATCCCTGTATACACCGCCCTGTATTATGCCGAAAAGCGCCTGGTCTTCCCTCTTATGCGCTTTTTTCGCTCTTTTGGCCCATTCTATTGTTGTGCTTAGTGAAGAGGCCACATATTCCCTTGTCGCAGGATACGGTGGGCACTCGTCAAGGCACATCATTATGTCGCTGCCCAGTATGTTCTGTATTTCAACAACCGACTCCGGCGTAAAAAGGTGCTCTGAACCGTCAAAGTGCGACTTAAAAATAACCCCGTCAACCGTTATCTTCCTGAGTTCCTGCAGTGAAAAGACCTGGAAACCGCCCGAATCAGTAAGTATAGGCCCGTCCCATGACATGAACTTGTGCAGGCCGCCGGCCTTTTTCATGATATCCATGCCCGGACGCAGGTACAGGTGGTAAGTGTTTCCAAGTATTATCCCTGCCCCCGCTTCCTTTAAGTCCTGCGGTGTCATTATTTTCACAGTGGCCTGGGTGCCCACAGGCATAAATACCGGCGTCAAGAAATTGCCATGGGGCGTATTGACCTCGCCTGCCCTTGCCTGTTTATGCGTTTTGTGAAGCTTAAAGAATTCCACTTTTAAGGGCCCTTAGTATTGGCACGTCCTGCCTCTTGCTGTTCTGGTAATTGGCGTTATGCCTGTATTTTTCAGTGTAATCCCATATGCCGAAGTCCATGTTCTTGTAAGTCCAGTAAGTATACGATATCCGGTTCTTTTTCAGTATAGCCACGAAGTCCTCTGTCCATCTCTTCCTTGTTCCGGGCGAGCCGTGCGCCACACAGCCGAACTCGCCGCAAAGAATCGGCACTTTGTGCCTGCGCTTAAAATCAAGCACAAGGCTGACCAGTTTTTCCAGCTCCTTTTTGTCCCAGTACCTGTCCTGGTTTTTGAAAAATACCGTAAAATCCCTTTCCTTCTGCCTCACCCTGTCGCCGAGTTTTGCCACGCCGTCCGGCCTTCCGGGGTATTCCACAAGCTTCCTGTAAATGTTATGCCTGTAAAAACCGGTCCACTCTGCCATCTGATGAGTGATAAGTATGGGCTCGTAAAAGTGGAAGCTGTATATTATCCTAGGGTCGTCAAATTTCTCAAGATTCTTGAATGTGTGGACATTGCCCCACTTGTTTGACTCAACAACTATCCAGTGCTTCTTATCATGCTTCCTTATAGCGACAATGCCTTCTTTTGCCAGGGAGTTCCACTGCGAATCGCGCGGCGCCACCGGCTCATTGAGAAGCTCGTACATTATCTTGCCCTTGTCCTTGTACCTGTCTGCCAGGAATTCCCATATCTTCACGAACCTTTTCCTGCTTAAAGAGCCCTTCTTCCAGATATCGTTCCTGTCCCTTTCCCTGAAGGCAAAGGAATGTCCCGGCGCCTTGTGCAGGTCTATCATGAGCCACAAGCCGTTCTTTTCAGCCCAAGTAACGCAGTTGTCTATGTAGCGCACCCTGTCCAGGTTATAGGCAAAAGGGTATTTTTCATCTTCAAAAAGGAAATAGTCAACAGGCAGCCTTACCAGTTTTAAGCCCCAGCTTTTTATAATCCTGAAATCTTTTTCCGATATGAAAGTATCAAGGTGATGCTTTGTCAGTTTTGCCTGCGACAGGTATCCTCCGATGTTAATTCCCGGTAAATACATATGTCCTCCATTTTTTTGTTTTCAGCCTGGCATAATAGGCAGTCCGGGTTTTAAGCCTTATTAAAGCGCGCGTAATTCATGCCGGCGCGGCAGGGACTTAAAAAGACGGACCAAAATATGGGTTTCTATTTATTGTATCCCATGGATTGTGAAATCTTTTCCGCTGTGGACTTGACATTGAAGCCCATTTCCTTCACCCTGTCCTCGCTCATCCTTAAGGCAGGCGCCGTAATCGCCACGCAGGCTATCACCCTGCCCCTGTAATTCCTTACAGCGGCGGCGACAGACACAAGGTCCGCGGAGTTTTCCTGGTTATCAACGGCATACCCGTTTTCCTTTGCCTGGGCTATAGAAAGCTTAAGTTTTTCGACATTTTCAATCGTGTATGGCGTAAAAGGCTCAAACTTAATGAGTTTAAGGACCTCTCCCAGCCTCTCGTCAGGAAGCGTGGCGAGCCATATTTTGCCCGGTGCCGAGCAATGCAAAGGCACCCTTTCGCCGACATTTGACTTCACGCCCACCCTTTCAAGCGTTTCAAGCACGTCAACATAGAGGACCTTGAACTGGTCCACTATGGCAAGCTGTATGGTCTCGCCTGTCGTGCGCCAGAGCTGGCGCAGGTAAGGCATGGCATGCTGGCGTATGTCAAGCTTTGACAGCACCGCGTTGCCAAGCTCAAACAGCCTCATGCCAAGCTTGTATTTTGATGTTTCGCCGTCCTGCTCAACGTATTTCCTCAACATCAAAGTTGTAAGGAGCCTGTGGACCGTGCTTTTATGGAGCTTCAGCTCCTTTGACAGCGTTGTCACACCCACCCCGGTCTTGTACTCGCTCAATGTCTCTATGATGTCCAGCGTGCGTTCAACAGACTGGACTGTCGTGTCATAAACCTGTTTTCTCCGCATCTTATTCCTCCCGCAGTATTCGGTGTTGTTACTTCTTTAATTATCAATTTACAATTATAAATTATTAATTGTTCCTAAAGAACTATTCCCACTTGCTCGCCTGTATCCTTATCGTCACCCTTCTGTTCTGTTTCCTTCCTTCAGCAGTATCGTTTGAAGCCACAGGCTGTGTATCGCCCTTTCCAACCGCTGTAAACAGGCGGCTGTTCATGTTGAACAGTTCCACAAGGAACTTAACGACCGCCTTTGCCCTGTATTCGGAGAGTTCCAGATTGTCCCTGTAGGCGCCGCCCCTTAAGGGCATGTTGTCAGTATGCCCCTCTACGATTACCTTAGGGTTGCCCAGTCCTTTTATCTGCTCGGATATCTTTTGCAGGTCCTTGTAAACGCTTATTTTTACGTCAGCCTTCCCGATGTCAAAAAGCGTATCAGATGAAAGGTTTATTACTATTTCCCTGAGCAGCACTTTTACGCTGCTTGTCGCGGACCTGCCAAGGTTGCCCACAGTATCCATGGCGTAGAACGTGTATTTGTAAACCGCGCCTGTTTTCACCGTCTTAAGTCCCGTATTGTCCGAGCCGTCCCATATTATTGGCATCGGGTCGCCTGTGCCCGAGAAAGTCTTGAAAACCGCGTTATCCTCATCCGTTATGACAAGTTTCCACCTGCCGATGCCGTGCAGGTCATACAACGAGGGCGAAAAAGTCACAGGGCACACCAGCGTGGTCACATCTCCCGGCTTGACTATCTTAGGTTCCGCTGAAATCCTGACCGTAGGCGGCGTATTGTCCACTTCCACGCGCGCTTTATTTGAGCCTGCCTTTATGCCCTGGCCATAGTCAACCTCAATCTCGGCAAAGTATTCGCCGTCAGGCACCGGCATATTCAGCGAGTCAAGCCCGTTCCAGTACATCTTGGCGATCGGGTTTTTTATCAGATACTGGCGCACAACCATGCCCGCAGAATCCTTGATTCTCAAAATATACGATTTAATCTTTGACTTTGAAGCAGTTTCCCTTGCGAGCACCGAATAATCAAGGTACTTGTCCCTGTTCGGCGAAAAAACCGCGGGGTTGAATTTTATCGCAGCGTCAGGCGCGCCGAAAAGGTAAGAAAGCGTGACCCTGTGCGTCATGCCCAGGTCATCATCGGCATAAGGTACAAAAGCGTAATCCACCCTGAACTTGTCAATGTTTATCCCTGCGCCGAGCGTCGGCTGGTTAATGGTACCGCCCCTGTAGCCGGCCCTTACGGTAAAAATGTCAAAAAGGAAAACTGCAGCTCCCGCGTAGAAATTTAT
>CAYNMZ010000034.1:0-15622 GCA_964398505.1 uncultured Spirochaetia bacterium | reverse complement strand
TTTGTCTTGCTGTCAAACCCGCTCGCGAACGCGGCTGCCGTCGGCTCATTTATTATCCTGACCACGTCCATGCCTGCTATCTTTCCCGCGTCCTTCGTGGCCTGGCGCTGGGAGTCATTAAAGTAGGCCGGCACGGTTATGACGGCCTTTTCAACAGGCTCATTGAGGTATGTCTCAGCGTCCTTTTTCAGCTTCATCAGGATCATCGCGGATATTTCCGGGGGCGAATAGGACTTTCCTCCCGCGCTTACGCGCACGTCTCCGTTTGGCGCGGACAGCACTTTATAAGGGACCATCTTGATGTCCTTTTCAAGTACCTTATCCGTGTATTTCATGCCCATGAAACGCTTAATGGAAAATATCGTGTTTTCCGGGTTCATGACCTGCTGCCTCTTTGCCGCGTTCCCGACAAGAAGCCCGCCTTCCTTTGTAAAGCCCACGACAGAAGGCGTGGTCCTGAAGCCCTCGTCATTGGGTATGACAAGAAGCCTGTTGTCCTCCATGATACCCATGCACGAATTTGTCGTTCCCAGGTCTATTCCGATTATCTTCGCCAATCCTCAAACCTCCGTATTTATCGTCCTGTATAACCGTTTTGTGCCTTAATTATTTGTAATTTAAATTGCCTGCCCTATACCCCGCCTTTTTCCATTTCCCTTACAAGTTCCGCGTAACGCTCCACCGTTTTGGCGTAATGCGTGTTTTCAGGGTCCAGCTTTAAAGCTTCCCTGAAAGCGCGCATGGCTTCAGAGGTCTTGCCCCGAGCGTTTGAATATATTACCCCCATGTTGTATACGGCTTCGGGCAGCTGGTAAATTCCAAAAGCCTGCTGGAACTTCATGAGCGCGGCAGACTTGTCGGTCTCATAAAGCCTTAAACCCTCATTGAATACCGCGCAAGCTTCCTCGTATTTCTTCTTTTCGCCGCCCTGGAAGATGCCGAACTTCATCTCCCTAACGGTTTTCCTGAATGTCGCGAATATGCGGAAATTATAAATCTTGCGCATCATGGGGTCGGAAAGTATCCTGTAGGCTTCCAGCGCCTGCGCCGTCATCTCATGCGCCCAGTCCTGCCTGTCCGGATTATGGTCAGGGTGGTAACGGTAAAGCGCGGCCTTGAAAGCGGCTTCAACCTCTTCCTGAGTTGCGGCAGGATACAATTCCAACACTTCGTAATAATTTTCCTTTTCTGATCCGGCCATGTTTTCCTTCCTTAAAATTTAACAGCTTTTAATTTTAACAGTTCCATAACCGTGCCGTCTTGAGCGGTTATGTCATCAACCTTTTCAAAAACCGCGAGGTTTCCGGTGCCTGCCGCTATTTCCGAAAAAGCATATACGTCGACCGTGTATTTTTTCTTTTCACCGTACTTTGAAGCGAATTTAATGTAATCGGCCACTGCCCTGAAATTTTCCACAGGCCGCTTCGCGATGAAATTGTTCAATATCTCGCCTTTTAACATAACAAAATTGACGTAAAAATCCTCTATGTCGTATCCTAAAGTGATCTTGCCCTTTACTGCTGACACAAGTTCCTTCCTGATCTCGGCCGTGGCGATAATCGCCCGTTTTAAGTCGTCAGAATGCTTAAACGGATAACCGAACGAAAGCAAAACATAGGAATCTGTCACTTTAAGCACGGCGCCCTGATATTCAAGGGCAGTCATGGAAACTTTTTCAACGAACTTTTCTATTATGGCCTTCATCTCGTCGCTTATAAGTTCAAAGGCCATTCCCGCGAATGACGATATGTCTATGAAGACAAATACCGCCGACTGCGAATCTCCCGAAGCCGGAGGCTCATAACCTTTTGTTATCTTGTGGGTCATTTCCTGGTATGTAAGTACCCTGTAGGCCTTTTTGAGGTCATCCATGTCCCTTAGGCCGCCCGCTACGGTCTCAAACGCGTCCTTTATCCTGACCTTTTCGCGGAGTTCCACTATCATCCTGTTGAAATCGTCGGACAGGACGCCTACTTCGTCATTGGTCTTTACATCCACCTCAACATGGAGGTCGCCTTCAGCGACTTTCCTCATGCCCGCGGCGATGATGTTGAAATTGCCCGTTATAAGTTTCGCCAGCCCAAGGGCGCTAAAGAATCCGGCGGCGAGCATTATGACGGTAAGTATGGCCATGTTCAGCACCGTTATTTCCATACGCCGTATAAACGGCTTTTTAGAGAGCTTTATGACTATCTCAGACAGTTTCTCGCCCTTTATCGCCATATTTTCACGGCGCTTTAAAGTGTCCTTTATCTTAAGTTCAACTAGTTCCTTTATCCATTTTTCCCTGTCATCATTGGATTTAATCTCCTTAAAATCCTTCTTAATGACAGGGTCATTTATAAAATACGCCTTTATCTCGGCCTTTTCGTCCAGGATGGCCATAAGCAGTATATTTGAGTCCAGCTTGCCCAGGGTATTCATGTAATTCTGGTATATTGTCCAGTCAGCCTTTGTGGACTTCCAGGAAGTTACGAGCCTTAAAGCCGAAAGCGACTCAATGACCTGTGTGGCGCTTTTCTTTATCTCCCTGTTCATCATGGCCAGGTTGTTTGATATGGACCAGTACGATATGACGGCCATAGTCACAACTATAAGCGAGAAAATAAGCGCCATAATCTTGAACTGCAGGCTGTACTTTACTTTTCTCCTTGCCATATTGTGCTTTTCTCCCTTTATTTCGCCACGGATTCCAGCGCGTAAACCGATGACTCAGCATCGGCAAAATATATAACTCCGTTCTCGCCTATTATAGAAGTCTTAATCAGCGCGTCATACGGCTGTGACTGCCACTTAATCTCGCCTGTTTTGGCGTCAATGGCGTATATGACTTTGCCGCCCGCCGCATATACCATTGAATTTACCACAAAAGGCACGCCAAGCACCTTGCCTGCTGTCTCAGCCTTCCACACAAGCTTTCCGTTAGATGTGTTTATCGCGTACACAAACTTGTCATTACAGCCGGTATATAGTATGCCTTCCTTTATTACCGGCGAAGAGGCAAGCCAACCGCCCGCCTCAAAAGCCCATTTTAAGCTCCCGTTTATGGAGTCAAGCGCGTAGACTTTCTTGTCGTCCGACCCGAAATACAATGTACCTGCGTGCTCAGCGGCGCTTGAGGAAATTGAGTTTCCTGCCTGGTACTGCCACTGCACCTTGCCCGTGTCCACATCAAGCGCGTACATAGTCTTGTCCAGCGCGCCAATATAAACCATCCCGTTCGCCACTACCGGCGACGCGGCAACCGGATTGAAAGCCTGGTGTTTCCACACTATCTCTCCCGAAGAGCGGTTCAGCGCGTAAACATAATTGTCCATGCATCCGACATATACCATCCCCGAATACACCGCCGGCGATGACAGCTTAACCGGCCCGCCAAGCCTGGTTTTCCAGTTTACTTTTCCGTTGGAGGCGTTCACGGCAAAAACATATCCTGTTTCTGTCCCGAAATACAGTATGCCGCCGTAAAGCGCGGACGTTGACGTTATCGCGCCCTGGGCGCCAAGCTTCCATACTGCCTGGCCGCTCGCCTTGTCTATGGCGTAAAAATTATTGTCATTTGAACCAATGTAAATATTGTCCTTTCCCATAATGGGCGAGGCGTCAAACCCCGAGGCTGCCCTGAACTTCCACTTGAAATCAAGCGGCGGAAGTATGTTCAGGCCGTCATAGAAATTATGGCTCGCGTTTCCGCGGAACATGGGCCACACATATGCCCCGCCTTTTACCGGTTTAACTTCCTCGACTTTTTTTGCCGCCTCCACTACCATGCTCTTCTGCCTGCTTATCTGCGCGGAAAGTTCCTGAATCTCGGCCTTTGAAGAACCAGATGATTTTTTTGCCTTAAGTTCCTTTTCCATTTCCATAAGCTGATCTTTCTGTTGTTTTACCAATTTCTGAAGGTTCTCAAGCTCGGCAAGTTCCGCCCCACCTGATATGTTTAAATCCCTTGTGACCTCTTCCTCATCCTGGCCGCCTATACATCCCGACAACATCAATGCGGATATACAAATTGCGCAAAAAAGCAGCATGGTATTTTTCATTCAAATACCCCTTTCCTAATTTTCATCTCTATTTTAATGCACTTTTCCCATTTTATAAATACAAGATGTATGATAACAGAATCAGGCCATGATGTCAATGTAATTGGGATATGTTATAATTGGGATATGTTGTCAGGTATATACAGCTTAATGATATTATAAACAAATAAAAAACGTGTTTTCATGCCAATACCGATAATTGTTAAAAAATAAGTCAAAATTGACAAATAATGTCATAAGAAAATTAAAACACCTTAAAATCAAGTTAATTCCCTATTTTCCCAATATTATTTCCTCTATTTCCAACTTATCCGCTTCTTTTAAAATAAGAAATTCAAGTCCAAAAGACATGTCTTTCCCCTGGCCCTTTATCCACTTCACTTCCGCGAATGTCGTTATAGGCTCATGCCTGCCGTCAAGAAGCACTTCAATCCTTATCACATCACCTACATTTCCGGGTATCTCGCCGTCAACCTTTATGCCGCCCAAGCTTATGTCAGTTGATTCGCCGGCGGTTTTGGCCAGGTTCTTTTTTATTTCCCTTACCTCTTCCTCTGCCTTAATAACTTTATAATGTACTTTAAGCTTCTTATCTATCCTCTTGTGCCGCCTTCTTTCTATGTACAGTTCGCCTTCTGCCATTGTTTCCTCCTATTTTTTCGTAACGCCCTCTACCATACCCGCCTTGGCTGAAACTTCCTCCAGTGCGGCCATGCTCGCCTTCATGCTGTCAAAAACAACGTCTATTTCGGCTGTCAGGTTCTTAAGCCTGTCGCTCATTTTGCCAGACAATATCCTCAGCAGGTCATTGTCGGTCCTGTATTCCTCGGCAGTTGAGTATATCTCCGAAAGCATCTTTGAAATCTCAGTCAATGACATCATTATATTCAGGAACGAGTCGCTTGCGGAGTAAACCACCTGCACGGCTTCCTCTATCTTGCTCTGGCCGGATATAACGCTCACAGCCTGCCTTGCAAGGTCCTCTGTCCTGGCCAGAAAGTCCGACATTTCGCCCGTGGCCCGGGTAGCAGCCTCGGCAAGGTCCCTGACTTCCTGCGCGACGACAGCGAAGCTTTTTCCCGCCTCCCCCGCTCTCGCCGCCTCTATACCCGCGTTCAGCGAAAGAAGGTTTGTCTTTTTCGCGATATCAGCCACAGACTGCACTATTTTTTTCGTCTCACGCGCTGTTTCCTGCAGCCTATTTATGACATCGGCGGATTCCGAAACCGCGCTCTTTATGCTGCCCATGGCCTTTATTTCAGAGCCTGTCATGCGGCTCCCCGCTTTCGCTATAGACACTATGCCGCTCATACGCTCGGAAATATTCTTTATCTCGTTTATAATCCTGTTTAAGGCCGCTGCCAGGTTGCCTATTATGACCCCCACTTTGCGGAGGTGTTCGTTGTTGTCCTTGACTTCCTTTCGCGCCGACTTTATCCTGTTCAGCAGCGTGTCGCCTAAAGACACTATCCCGCTTATGCTGTTCCTGATATCGCCGGCGTTTGCGGCGATTTCACTTGTCCTGGACTTCTCCGCAGACCGCAAAGACTCGATGAAACCGAGCGCGTCGGCTGTTATGGCCCTTGCCGCGCCTGAAACCGGTTTTCTTTGTCCCGACCTTATGCCTTCAGCCGCCTTTATTATTTCAGAGCAAAGAAACCTGTCAAGAAAATATACGGAAGCCGCGCCTGCCGCGCTCCCCAGGATAAAAGCAATAATTATCATCGCTGCGCCGACAGCTGCTCCTGTCCCTGAAATAAAAGCAGCCGCAACTCCGGCCGCTACCGAAGAACCCGCCGGAACCGCGAATACTGCAGCCGCTTCCCTGAAAGTCATAAACTCAGGCTTAAACATGTGATTACCGCGGTTTTTTGTCATGATTTTATTATATTACAGCGTATGCGCGATTTCAACATATTAAACACCCGCCGCAGCAGGCGAACAGGAATGCCGTTTTCTTATAAACACCGTCTTATTCTTTCCCTTGAGCCGCTTGTATAATATCTTGTCGCATATCTTCCTCATCATCTTTATTCCAAGCTTGCCCTTTATCCCCTGCTCCACAAGCACGCGGTTGTCCGGCGGCTCAAAATCAAGCACATTGAAAGGCTTGCCCCTGTCAATGACCGAGATTTCCACCCTTTCCCTTGAAGTTTTCATCCTTATGGATATCGGCCCGGAGTGTCCCTCGCCGTAAGCGTGCCTTATTATGTTCTCACACATCTCATTGAGGCACATCTCGATATAAATTATGTCTTCCTCGCCGAAAACATTCCTCAGGGCTTCGGCGAAAAAATTCCTTATGACCGCGACATTTCTGGCGTCAGCAGTGGTCGCAAGCGAGAATATCTTGTCCATTTTCAGCCCCTACTTGTAGTTTTTCACTGCTTCTTCGACGGTTTTAAAAGCGTCAATCAGGCTGTCAAACTCCATGAGTTTAAATACCTTTTCCACTTTTTCAGCCATCGCGGCTATTTTCAGGTCTCCGCCCGTGGAACGCAATTTTTTAAGGTAAGCAACCATGGCGCCCCATCCCGCTGAGCTTATGAATTCTGACCCGGACAGGTCAAGGACTATCCTGATTTTCTTTTCCTCGTGCGCCTTTTTAATTGCATCCTCCAGGCCCGCGGACGTGGACGTGTCTATAAAACCCTTTACTTCCAGTATTGTAACCCCGCCGGCCGACTGCTTTTCCGTCACTGTCAAGCTCATATATTTCCTCCTCTGCTGCTTTTTTTCATTTCCGCGCGCCTGAATTTCAAGAAAAACTTGAAAGCCCGCGGCCTTCATCCTTCCCGTTCCACAACAACAACGGCAATATCATCGCTTTGCGGCGCTTCCGCCACAAAGGATTCCACGCTTTTCACAATTCCGTCAAGCATCCGCTTCCCGCCCTTTTCACCGTTCGCCTTTATGGCTGAAATCAGCCTGCTGTCACCGAATTCCTCGTTCTTCGCGTTCATCGCTTCTGTTATCCCGTCCGTAAAAACAACCATCTTGTCGTTCCTGCCGATAAACACTTCCTCGCTTTTTATCACCTTGTCAAACCTTGCGCCAGGGTCCGTGCCTATGGGAAAACCTTTCGGATTGTACGGGAACACGTCTTTTTCGCCGGCCCTGTATATAAGCGCGTCATTGTGGCCGGCAGAGGCCATGCTTATGGAATTCTTTTTTATGTCAAGGATGCCGTAAAAGATGGTTATAAACATCCCGTCCTTCATGTCATTGTATATCATTGAATTAAGCTTTTTAAGGGTTTCAGCCGCAGGCTCGTTAAACGACTCGCGCGCCGCCGAATGCAGTATGCTCCTGGCCATTGTCATTATCAGGGCCGCTGGAACGCCCTTTCCCGAGACGTCTCCGACCACTATGCCGAACCGGTCCTTGTTCAGCGGTATTATGTCATAGTAATCCCCGCCCACTTCCTTGGCCGCCTTGTAAAAGGCGTTTATCTTATAGCCCTTAATCTCCGCGATATTGCGCGGAATCAGCGAAAGCTGTATGTCACGCGCTACCTCAAGTTCCTTTTCCATCCTTTGCTGTTTTATCGCGTTTTCCTGCGCCACCTTAAGGTCAGCTGCCATGGAATTGAAAGTCTCGGCCAGCTCGGCCAGCTCATTGTTGCTTTTCACGCTGATTCTCGCGTCAAGGTTTCCCTTTCCTATCTCGCGCGCCCCCCGGGCCAGCGCAGCTACGGGCCTGGTGATGGTTATGCCGAGTATGAAAGCGCCCGCCACGCCGAGCAGCAGGGCAAAAAGCGCTATTACAATGGCCCTGACGTAAGCCGCCCTTATCACGTCCTCTATCACCCTGTAATCAATACCCAGCCTTAAAACGCCGAGCTTGAGCTTGCCCTTGGCCATTACCGGATACGAGAAATCCATTATCCTTTCGCCTTCGGCACCGGAAGTTATTATTATCCTGTTTTCGCCGGATTCAAGTTCCTGTACCGCCTTGGGCTCAACATATTCAGTCCCGAGCGATTCCACGCTGTTGTGCGCCTTAATCCTGTTTTTGTCATTTACAACAAGCGCGTACATCACGCCCTTGTTGTTCATTGCCTCCAGCATTATCCTTGAAACTGACAGTTCGTCCTCGGTGAGCATGAAATCAGCGACGCTGTTTGCCAGGTTCCTGGCTATTGACTGGCCGCGCAGCTTCAGTTCGGCCGTAAGCGCGCGTTTCTGCGCCTCAAGCGCCAGAAAGCTTGACACAGCAACCACCGATATCACGAGCGCGGCTATAAAGAATATCAACTCCGCCTTTATTGATGTTGTTTTTTTGGTCATTTTACGCGGTTCCTGAACTTGGTTATCTTTACCTGGTGTCCCTTTCGCTTTGACGTTGAAAAAGTCACCTCGTCCGCGCTTTTTTCTATCAGGTAGTCGCCGATCTTTCCTTTTACGGAGTCCATGACCAGTTTGTCCTCGGACATGGAGTCAAAATACCCTGAAATCTCAGCCTTGCCCCTGTGCCTTAGCGTAATCGTGACTTTTTTCGGGTTGATGCGCACCCTGATATCAACCTTTATATTGCCGCCGTCCTTTTTTTCTATCCTGAAAAGCTTGTCGCACGACTCATTCACGGCGAGGATGATGTCGTCCTTCTCCTTTTCAGGCACAGCCTCAAGGGAAAGTATGTTTTCAAGGAACTTCCTTATCAGGAAAAAATACTTCTCGTGCTTGGGCACCTCTATTGAATACTCCGCGGCCTTCTTTTTCTTTTCCATCCCATCCTCCGATTTGTGCTTTTTATGATTCCGGACTCCGGACTTCTATTTCACTTTATCCCTCTCTTTTGCAGTTCCGCCTGTTCTGCCTGCGCCTTTTCAATGCTTTTCATTATCTTGATGTCCTCGGGATTTATGGCCAGCGCTTCCTTCCACACGGACAAGGCGGCCTTCAAGTCGCCCGCAGTGTAACTTTTCAGTCCCGCGTAATAAAGCTTTGTAACCTGGCCGGCCTGTTCAGCGGTTATTTTCCTGCCGCCTTTTTCAGATGCCTGCTGCGCCCTGGCCTTGGCTATGTACTGCCTTATGAGCTCGTTCTTCGGGTCAGCCTTTTGCGCCTTGTTCAGGGATTCCAGCGCTTCAGAGTAACGCTTGTTAATGTAATATTCAACCCCCTTTGAGAAAAATTCCTTTGCCTTCTCACCAACAGCAAGCCGTGTTTCAAGCTTTTTCATGTACTCCTGCGTGTCCTTATAATTACCGTCTATCTCGGAAACCTTCTTGAAATTCTCAAGCGCGCTTATGAAATTCGCGTCCCTGTAAGCGCCAACGCCCCTTTCATAATAGCGCCCCACAAGGCCGGAAACAATCCTGGCCTTTAATTTCTTCGCGTCCTCATAGTTTTCGTTCCATTCAAACGCCTTTTCCAGCGCGCCAAGCGCCTCCTCCTGCCTTCCGTCCGCGTTAAGCGATAACGCTTCCTCATACAGCGCCCTCGCCTTCTCATTTTCCTTTTTCCTGAACTCTTCTTCTATGAGCTTTTTTACCTGTTCCTTTAGGGCTTTCTGCCTTTCCTCGGCCTGCTCCTGCCTGGTAAGCCCGAAACTGTATGATACGGACAGCCTTGAAAGCCCTCCCAGGTACTCATTAACCCTGTATCCGTAATCAATCGACGCGCCAAGGTATGAGATACCCGCGCCAAAGCAAATTTCGCCTCCGTTATATCCCGCGCGCAGGGACGCTATGCCCAGGAATACCGCCTCAAGGCCGGCCCTGATGACAGGGTATTCGCCCGCGCCCGCGGAAAAATCCGATGTAATGTTTAACCGGAAAGGGTTTTCCCCGAAGTTCAGCAGGCAGCCCAGGGTGTAAACCCGCGGGAATTCCTCCTCTGACTCGCGCATCATAAGCGAAGGGTTCATGAGATTTTGTATGGTCGCCGAAAGCGCGAGGAAGCCAAAAGGCCTGTAAATGACTCCAGCGTCAGCGCCGATCCCGAAGGCGTTCACGTTCAGCATGCTGAAATTATAGGCGTTCACGCTGAATCCGGCAGCGAACTCAGGCGATATTTTCCTCGCATAAGCCGCAGTTATCCTGTACTGTTCCAGGCTGGTTGTACCGCCCGATACGTCGCCGCTGTCATAAACGGCTATGCTGTCTGTAAAAACCCTGTAAACCGCGGCGCCGAAGGATCCAACGTCAAGTACCGGATAGCCGTAGGTTATTGAATTATAGTAAGTTGACTCATACATGGGATAATGCAGAAGCGATATTTCCTGTTTTTCAAGGTTTTCAAGCCCTGCCGGGTTCCACATTACAGCGGAAGAGTCGTCGGCAAGCGCGGAAAAAGCCGAACCCATTGACATGGCCCTGACGCCTGTTCCTGCCGAAAAAACAGCTTCGCTCCCGTAATCTCCGGCCGCGAACACAGCGCCCCGCAACGCCAGCAGTATTATAACAGCCACGAGTGTTAATTTAAAATTTGAAATTTGAAATTGCCTCATCTTAGCACCGCTATCTTGCGGGACAGTTTCCTCGTCTCGCCCGTGACATTGTCCTTTACCTCAATTACGCATAAATACACCCCGGAAATGACGCTGCCTCCGCTGTCCTTTTTCCCGTCCCATATGTCCTCAAATTTCAATCCCGAGGTCTTCTGCGCCTTGTCCGCGATTTTCCTGACTGGTTTTCCGTCCAGCGTAAAAATGCTTATCGTGACCTCCGCCGGGTTTTGAAGGTAATACTCTATCCTTGCCTGTCCCCTGTCCGGGTTAAAAGGGTTGGGGAAACTGTGAAACGATTCCGCAAGGAAGGGCTGCTGGATTGAGACAGCTCCCGACCGTATAAAGCCGAAGTTCGTTCCTGACGCCGCCTGTATTGAAGCAGGCTGGTCAGCGGAAATGTCAGCCGCGTTCACAAGCTCAACATAGAAACCCCGTGACGCCGATGCCGCGATGTCAGCTTCCACCCTTATGGAAGTGTCCGAGAAATGCCGCAGCTGCAATCCGCTTGTCTCAATATATACCTGCGCCGAGGCCTGGGGCGTCACATGGCCGAACACTTCCCCGCCCTGGCCGGCAAGCCGCAGGCCGGAAATCACCGAAGAGGCGTTCAGCTCGCTGCCTGAAACAGATTTTACCGTAAGCGTCACGCCTGTCACGTACATGTCAATGCCGCTTTCATTCCTGAAATTCAGGTTCATAACAGGCAGCGCAGCCTGGCCCTTTACTGCCGAGACAGGCATCAGGTCTTCCCTCCCCACTTTTACGACATTGACGCTTTCTATTATGGCCGCAAGTCCCGTTTCAAACGGGAAAGCGTAACCTGCCGCGGCCGAGACCGTCACGTAACCTGAAGGGTTGTTTTCGGCAAGAATGCTGTCGGGAAACGCGGCCGAGAGCTTAAAAGAAGGCACTGCCGCGTCCTGGCTTATTTTTGCCCGAATGTATACAGTCCGCGTGACCGACGCAGGAACAGACGCAAACGGCGCCGAAGGCAGGAAAAACGGTGCCGCGGCATTTTCAGCGTTCAGCGTCACTCCGCCGTAAAAATAAGTGCCTGTAAGGTCTGTAAATTCAAGGAAGTCCAGCGCCGAAGAAGGCGCCATGACCGTACCTGACGAATCACACACGGCCATTGTTATCCCTTTGAACAGCACGTCAGACGTACCCTGGCCGCCCGGATTATACAGTGACAGCGCCATTGCCATGACTTTTGACTGGCCCTTGCCGACCTGCGTCGGCATCATGCTGTTGTTCCACGCGTAAAGGTCAGTCGCAGGAGCGTCATATATGGCCGCTGTCCCGGACTCCCACGGGAAAACCGCGGAAATGTTTTTGACCGTCTCCAGCCCGGAATTCTCGTCCAGAATCACAATATCCTGTCCGGAAGTCATCAGGGCCTTGAAAGACGCGGCCGAGGCAGTACTTATTATATTCGCAAAAACCGTCACACGGACAGCTGAACCCGGAGTAAGCCGCACAGGCAGGTAAGAAGCGCTGATATTGTCATAATATCCCGCTGACGCGCCAAAAAGCGTGTTTCCCTCATTGTCAACAAAGTAAACATATTCCACGACGGAGTTCGCGGCAATCGGGTTGCCGCTATTGTCCCTGAACCAAAGCCTGGCTGACATGATGAGCGCGTCCGCTGTCCCTGTAAGAGCGTTGTTCCCAACGCTAAAGGCCATAAGCGGAACGCCGCGCTGGCCCCTTGTGACGCCCGCAGGCGCGAGCGCCGAGTAATCCGCAAGGTCAATTCCCGTCTGCTTCCCTTCTATAAGCGCGGCAGCTGACCTGCAAGGCAGCGCGCCTGTGTACGCCTCTGCCGCGGCGACCGTGCCGAAACTGTTCGCGTCAACAGCGTAGACATCAGGCAGCGATTCAAGCCCGGCCTTAAACGACAGTCCCGCAGCCGAAGAAGCTATATCAACTTTTACAAGTACCGTTACCGGCGACGCGGCTGAAACAATTATCGGCGCTGTAAGGTTCACAGTGGCTTTCGGCCCTGCTCCCGGGTCCGCCTGCCCGTACACAGTCGCGCCGTCAAACGACGTTATTGATATCTTCTTTATTACCGACGAAGCGTTTACAGCCGCGCCCGAAGCGTCAAAAACGCTGATATTAAACCTTGTAATCATTATGCTGGCCGTTCCCGTATCTCCCGCGTCCTCCAGCACCAATTCAAGGGCCTTTACATTTTCCTGGTCCGTTGAAACATAAGCCGGAACAGCGCTGCCGCCCGATATCTTCAGCGTGTGCGCCTTTTTTTGTATGACAGCTGCCGATGATTCCATCGGGAAAGTTTTCCCTGCTGCGGCCGACACGGTTACCTGTGCCGCTGAATTTTTATCATAAGCATGCGCGGAACTTCCGGACAACAGCGACAGCCTGAACGAAGATGCTGTAAACGTATTATCGGCAACATCAACAACCGCGTAAATATCCCTGCTTTCCCCCGGCATAAGCTCCAGCTGACCGCTTAACAAGCCCGGAAGGTATTGTGTGTCGCCAAGGTCAGTTGTATCAAGGTATGTCTGCGCAAGGTCAGTCAAAACTATCCTTGAAACAGCGGTTTTTGCCGGAATTGAAGCGCCGGCTTCGTTCAGGGTCATGAGCCGAATGTAGTAAAGCACGGCCGGTGCCGAGCCTGCAGTTGCCGTGTTTGAGACCGTGAATCTCATGACACGCACCGAGCTCTGGCCCGTTGAGACATTCGGCGGCATGAGATCCGTATATGATACTGATATGCCTGATGCTGCCAGCTGAAGCGCTATGGTTCCTGAAGCCAGCGGGAAAACGTACCCGCTGTCCGCGCTGACAGCAGCCGTGCCTGTAATGCTGCCGGCTTCCACGGATATTGAGAATTCCGAATTTACCGCGGCTTCCGGAACATCAAAATAGACCGAACCTTCCTGGTATGCCTGCGGCGCAATAGATAAAGGATCAGCCGATAGGTCAAGATAAACATACGGCCCTGCCGCCGCAGCTGCCGACGCCCTCGTAATATGCGAAGAATCCTGGAAATACGCGTTTAAGATTACGTTCTGTGCCGGGATTGGTGTCCCAAAACCGTCCTTCACGGTGATTGTTATCCCCCTTACCTGTTCTGTAAGGGAGCCAATATTGGCAAATTTCATCCATACCGCGGCAGCGCCTGACTGCCCCGCTGACACAGATACTATTCCGGGGCTGCCGCCGCTCACCTTTATGCCGGGCGTTGACAGTATCGTTGAAACTCCGGTCCTGAAAGGATAAACGCCCTGAACTGTGCCTATCTGCGACCCGCTGTTTGCCTCAAGCGCGTAGATATCCTGCTGCCCGCTTATGGCAAGCCTGAAATAGAGCCTTGACGTGACTGTCGCTATGTCCGCGTAAATTGTGACAGCCGCAGCCGACGAAGCCTGAATCGTAAGCGGAGATGAAAACGGCAGGTAAACCGCTGTGCCTGCCGCAGGCACGGACGCAATCTCGCCGTAAACAAGAGAAGCGCCGTCAGTCGCCTTTAAAGCAGCTATAGCCTCCGGCGGAGGTATCCCCTGCGAAAGATTGTTCTCAACAGTTATTGTTATGCCCCGTATTTCCGCGGCCGAATAACCGGCAGGGTTCGGATTGATAAATAAAACGTAAAATGCCAAAGCATCCTCCTGCGCTTTGCTTACAGTTGCAGGCAGCAGGCCGGACGCGGTTACCGCCAGGGCTGTTGTCTTTTCCTGTATCACAGTGAACGGCGATCTCATAGGGAACGCCCCGGACTGCGCGTATACATTTAAAATTTCATAACTGTTGGCGTCCCTCGCTATAATGTCAGTATTCTTGTCCAGTGACATTTTAAAACCGGCCGCCGGCGCGAGCGGATTTATATCGCCTGTTATAAATATCTCCTTGTAAGAGCCCGGCTGCACTGTTATCGGAGTCGTCAGCCCGATGGAAATGAAAGCAGTATTATCAGGAGCGGTTATTGGACCCGCGTAGACCGTTCCTGCGGCGTCCTTTATATACAGCCGCTCAAGCGCGTTCCTTGCTATCAGCGCCGCGTTAGCGCTGTCCCTGCAGTAAAGCGCTATCCTGGTTACGGCCATATTCGCGCCCGATGCGCCTCCGGGATTCGTGAAAACGAGCTTCATCAGGTTCACGGACTGCTGGCCCCTGTTCACTGAAGCAGGGATCACGTCAGTGTTCGAAACTCCCGCTGATGCGACAGCCTCCTGAATAATGACAGTTGAAGTCGTCATCGGGAATGAATCGCCGTCCATGGCAAGAGCCGGCAAAACAGCGCCGGAATTGGCGTCACAGAACCTCACATCCGCGTTTATTTTTATGTTTATCCTGAAAGTCCCTGCCTGAAGCGTATCCACCATGTCTATGTAAAGCCGCGCGTTGACTGTCTGCGATACTCCTATATATATGGGAGAGTCAAAAGGCATGTAAAATGCCGAAGCCGACGAAGGCATGGCCGTGAAATACGAATAAATATTCGCGCCGTCCTTTACGAGTATGCGCTTTAAAGCCTTAGTCGGGTCTATCACAGTGTTCGTGTCATCCTCAACTGTCAGCGTAAGCCCGGTCAGCATTATAGAAGCGCTTCCCGGAGGATTTGGATTGTAAAGGTTGAGTATCTCGGCGAAAATATCGCTCTGTCCTGTTGACACGGTGGTCGGTATCACGTCATTGTGCGAAATGAAGCCCTGCGACGGCTTTAACTGCAGGCTCACAACGCCCGTGCGCATATCAGGGAAAGCGTCTCCTGAATCCGCTTCCATTGTCGTGGTGTTCGGTAAAAAATCAATATCAGAGGCCGCGGCCAGGTTCAGCCGGAAATTTGACGTATAAGTATTGTCCGCAATGTCCACAAAAACAGACGCGTACGCATAATCAGAAGGCCGGACATAGACATCGCCGGAAAATGTCACATAAATTTTGCTTCCTGACGAGGGAACGGAAACAAGCGACGCATTCGTATTTCCTTCCCCGTCAACTACCCGCAAAGCGGATATACGCGAAGAAGGTATGAGCCCGGCTCCGGTCTCGTCCTCTACGGTCAGCGTGAGCCCCTTTATGGAAGCCGTATATTCAGTCGTATTGGAGAACCTGAAAACAACCGGCTTTACGCCCTGCTGGCCGTTGCTGGC